>NZ_SAXU01000001.1:1800000-2000785 GCF_008016455.1 Brachyspira aalborgi
TATATTATTATCATAGGTTTCTAAAACCAATGCGAATTCTCTTTTCATAATTTATCCTTTTATTCAAATTAAAAATATTATATATAAAAAATCATTTTGTATCAATCGATTTATTAAAATATTTTGCGATTAAAAATATTTCTCTGCTTTCGTCTCTCGAACTTTTAGGTTTAAATATTTCAAGCGATTTAAAATATTTTTTAATTTCGTTTTTAAAATCGGACAAATCTTTTCCGTCAAAAACTTTTATAAAAAAATTTCCTCCGTTTTTAAGAACTTCTTTTGTAAGAGAAAATATAGATTTTGCTAAAGCTATTGAGCGAAAATGATTTGTTTCTTTATCGGAAGTAGTATTTGGCATAGCATCGCTTATAACGACATCGAATTCTATATTATTAAAAGTTTTTAAATTCATTTCTTTAATATCGCCAAGTATAAAAGTAAATCTCTGATGAGAAAAAGAATTTGGAATAATATCAACTCCCACGACAAAACCGCTTTTTAAAATTTTATTAAGCATATATTGACTAAAAGAACCAGGAGAGCATCCTATATCCAAAACTCTATCGGAAGATTTTATAAACTTAAATTTATTTTGCGCTTCTTCAAGTTTGAATACGCTTCGCGCTTTATAATTTTCTTCTTTTGCTTTTTTGTAGTAGAAATCTTTTACTTTTTTCATTTTATTTATTTTGAATTATATTTAAATAAAAAGCAATAATAAATTCTATAAAGAAATTCTATTTTATAATATTGATATTAATTATATATTATAAAATTGATTAAGCAGTAAATATTAATCTATTATAAAAACTACCTTACAATTTTTTAAAGCGGTTTTTAATTTAACTCCGCTCATTATTATGCTTGCATCTTCATTTCCTATAACCAAATCGCTTGAAAGTCTTCCTCTCGTTCTCCAAGCCACGACATTATAAGGTTTTTTGCCGATTGCATTTTTAATATTTTCGTTTGTTAAATAAGAATTTGTTGAATATGTTATATAACCGTTTGTAGCGGCAGATTTTTTATTTATATAAGCTATATCGTAAATAGCGTTTCCATCTTCGTCATAAATTGTAGGAAATAAAGAAGGATTAAAACCTATATTTCTCGCGTCTACAACCAAACTGTCATAATCTTCTCCCGCGTCAAAATAAGTTACTATAGGTTCGGTTTTATACGCGTCAACGCTTTTAATAAAATCGGAAATTAAATTATTCGTTATTATATCTAAAGCCATAAGAACTTTAACGCTCGTTCTTGTCGGATAAGAAACTCCCAAAAGTCTCGCGTTGTTTAGAGAATCCATTATTTTTTCCGTCAAATCTTTATCGCTTTCCATTAAATTATATATCGTATAATCGCTATTTATCGAAACTCTCGCCAAAGTGTCGTATAAAGTTTTTATTGTCTCTTCTTCCGCTTGTTGTTGCAATATTAAAAAAGCTTCGGGTTGCAATGCTTTATCTGTAATCATATCGGCGGTAGCGTCCGCATAAATTGTATATGTAGTATAGTCCACTCTTCCCGCTCCCGTATTAATCAATATATCGTTATTTGCAGTATATTGAGCGAAAAGAAAAATATTTATTATAATAAACAGTAAAACAATTTTAATATTCATATTTACTCCGATTATGCTATTAAATATTTTCGGATTATTGAAAAATTTTTAAATATATTTTTAATAAAAAACAACGGACGAAGTTTTAACCTCGCCCGTTTAACTTGATGTTTGAAATTATATTATATTATTCAAGGTTGTTTAGTTCCTTCAAATGACCACTCATTTCCATCCTTACCATCTTTAAAAGTTATTTTTAAAGTTGAAGTATCGTAATAATAAACAATATTAATATTTGTATGATTATAATCCCAACCCCATGAGTTTGTTGCATATACTGATTCAAGTTTAATATCTTCTCCGTCTTCGTTTCTTTTCTTCCATTTTGGAACATTAAAACCAAATCTTGCAAATTTTCTTCCATCTTTATCTACGATAAATAAATTTCCCGTTATGTCAGCAGGCGTACCTGGGTTTTTAACTTGAACTTCACCTATAGTGCCTTTATATGTTCCATCAAGTGTAGAAAAATTAGTTTCGTAAGTTTCCATTACACTTTTAGGAATTTCGACTGTTCCAGTTACCCCGCTTCCGCCATTTCCATCTGCTTTGCCCATTTCAGAGTTTCCGCCCGTTCCAACACCGACATGTCCAGTATTGTCCTTTCCTTTTACTCCGCTTTTATCTTCGGCGCTACAGCTTATGAAAGCTATCAAAGATAAAAAGCATAATAAGATTGTAATTTTTTTTAGTAGTTTCATACTACACTCCTTAATTTTTATTAAAAACATTTAAATAAATGTTTCTTGCGAAATTAAAATTTTGATTGAATTGAAATAATTCAAATATTAGTTTTTTATTTGATAAAAATTTTTGCAATAAAATTGAAGCGCTTAAAAATTTAAATGCCTTTAAAAATTGAGATATATAAAATTTAAAATTATTATTTAAAAGACAATTATGGCTTTGCTTTGCTTTGCTTTGCTTTGCTTTGCTTTGCTTTGCTTTGCTTTGCTTTGCTTTGCTTTGCTTTGCTTTGCTTTGCTTTGCTTTGCTTTGCTTAACAAATTTACAGTATTGTTATTTATCGTAATTTTCATATTAAACTTTCCTCACCGATTTCTCGGCAAATATTTTTACAATTAAATTATACAACATTTAAAAAAATTAGTCAATAGTTTATTTTAAATTTTTTTCAATATTGATTAATTTAATTTAACAATATTCTATAATATTTAAAAATTTTGTCAATAGTTTAATCGATTAAAATTATTAAAAATATTTTAAAACTACTTCTTTTCTAATTTTTTTAAATATGTCGACAAATTATTATAACCGTTATATCTTAAAACTTCATAGGCTTTTAATCCTATTGAATTAGGTTCTGAATAATCAATATCTTTATAAATTAAATATCTCGCTATATTTATTTTTGTTGCAAAAAATATCGCATTCTGTCCCCAATCGTCTTTTTCGTTTATATCGACTTCAATATCTTCAATTAAATATTTTATAAGTTCCAAATTCTCGCTTTCAACGGCATACATTAAAATAGTTTTTCCAAAAATATCTCTTTTATTTATATCGCTTCCGCTTTTTATTAATATTCTAACCGAATTTAAATTTCCAAACTCGCATGCATGAAATAATGCGGTTTTTCCTTTATTATCTGCGCTATCTAAATTATCAATATTATTATTCAAAATCAAATTTATTATATAAGGATAATCGGCGGACAAAATTAAAGCGTTCTCTCCGTTATTATTAGTCAATGAAATATCGGCGTTATTTAATAAAATATAATCCGCTAAATCGTAATATCCTAAATAAACCGATTTCATTAATAAAGTATTTCCTTCGCTATCCGCTACATTTATATCGCCGCCATTTTCTAAATATAAAGAAATATTTAATATCATATTTCTTACGCTTTCTCTATTATTTATTTTATCAAATATATTTGGTTTTTCGGGGATATTTGAATTTTGAATTTCCTCAATTTCTTTTTCCTCTTCTTCTATGGTTTCTATAATTTGATTATAATCATTTTCTTCTAATAATGAATTTGAATAAAGATAATTTTGAAAAATTAAAACGATATAAATTATAATTAAAAAATATATTCTCAATTATTCTCCGATAATATTATTTAATTCTTTTAACATAAATTTAAAATCTTCTATTACTTTAACTTCTTCTTTTTGATTTCTTAAAATATAAGCGGGATGATAAGTAGCAATTACGGGAACTTCTTTATCTTTATCTTTATTTTTATAATAATGAATTTTACTTCTTGCTTTTCCAAAAGGCATTTTCAAATCAAACTCGATTAAATTTCCAAAACCATGTCGTCCAAGCGCGCATATTATTTTAGGATTAAGTATTTCAAGCTGACGCGTAAAAAAGTTTCTGCAATTAATTTTTTCTTCAGGCAAAGGGTCTCTATTTTCTGGCGGACGACATTTTAAGGCGTTCATTATATAAAAATTATATTTATTTATTTTAAGCTCTTCAATCCATTTGTCTAAAAGTTTTCCCGCTCTTCCAACGAATGGAAAGCCCAATCTATCCTCGTCAGCGCCTGGAGCTTCGCCAACAAAAACTATATCGGGATTTTCATCGCCTCGTCCAAATACGACATTTAATCTCGTTTTGCATAATTGTTCGCATTTCATACAGCGCTTTACTTCTAAATATATTTCTTTTAATTCTTCGTTTTTAATTTCATTATTATTTGTATTATCATTAATTTTATTTATTGTATCGATTTTTTTATTTGTATTTGATTTTTTATTTTTTAGAATAATTTTTTTATTTTTATCTTTATGCATCGTATCTGAAAATTTTATTTTATTATGTTGTAAAAAGTATTCTTCGGTTATATTTATATTTTTCATTATTTAATTTTTTATAAACCTATTAAAATCAAAAGTATATGAAATATAAGCTCCGATTCCGCAATAGAAACCGCTTGCAAATTGTTCGCAATAAATACTAAAATTCAAAGATAAACTCGCTTCGTTATTTAAAACCAAATAAATTCCAGGTCCTAAATGATTTAAATATAAAACAGTCTTATTATAAAAATCGTAAGCAAAATGATATTCCAAATATATTCCCGCTAAAGAAAAACCAAATAAAGAACCTGGATATACTCCGACTGCAAATTTTAATCTTATCGATTCAACGACTCCTCTCGTATCCTTAAAATACATTGGCAATTCTAAATTTGCAAACATTGTAAAGAAATCGCCCAAACCTATTAAATAATGCAATTGCGGATTAATTCCAAATTTTTGTTTTGAAGAGCCTGGAAATAAAAATTCAACCGCTCCGATAAAACCGTTAAAAAATTGATATCTCGGCATAATCGAAAATTGAGGTTGTCCTTCTATTCCGACTCCGACTTTAGGCAAATATGTTATAGGAAGAACTCTTGCAAATATATCGAAATTTCTTAACACTCCAAAATTAAGCATTATCGGACTTGATAAAGTATATTCTTTGCTTCCTTTTTTTATTTTTGAATTATCCAAATAAAGAGTTCCGCCAAGTCTTAAAGCTCCCGTCATTCCCGTATACATTTTGTAAGGAAAAGAATAGGCAAGCGCCGATATAAATAAAAATATTACAATGAATTTTTTCATATATTTTTCTTTTATAATTTATTTAACTTTAATAATATAATATTATATAAAAAATATCAATCTAAACATTTTATAAACTTTAATTTTTTATATATAATAACTTGTATAAATATTTCTTTTGTAAAGATAAATTTAATTTGCATATTAATTTTGTTTCGTATAAATTGCTTGATTTTTTCAAGTTTATAAATTATACTCTCTATAATTTCATTACTTGATATATTTAAAATTATTAATATAATATAACAAATAAAAATTAAATATAAGGAGATTTTATGCCTATAATTTCAGAAGCGACTATTAAACTTTTAAACAAACAATTAAACGAAGAGCATTATTCTGCAAATCTTTATTTTAATATGGCAGGTTGGTGTTCAAAACAGGGCTTAAACGGTTGCGCCGCTTTTTTGAATAATCATGCCGCCGAAGAACACACGCATTTAGAAAAATTTAGCGATTTTATTAAAAAGGCTGGAGGACAACCTATTATAAGCGCTATGAAAGAACCCGAATATGATTTTAAATCCGTTGAAGAAGTTTTTGATAAAGTTGTTAAACATGAAAGATATATAACCGCTTTGATAAAAAAACTTGTAGACAAATCTATGGACGATAAAGATTATATAACCTTAAATTTTTTAGATTGGTTTATGAACGAACAATTTGAAGAAGAAGGATTATTTAATAATATAATTGATACGATTAAAATTCTTGGCGATTTGAAAGGCAGAAACTTATATACTTTCGACAAATTTGTAGCCAATTTAGACCAAAAAGAACATAATAAAAATTAAAGTCCAATCCTACGGCATTGTATTTTTTAATATGATGCCGTTTTTTATTTATAAGGTTTAAAAATGAATTCTCAAAAAACTTTAATTTGTATTTCCGCTATTCTTTTAATTTTATCGGTTTTCTTAACTATATTTAATAGAATATACGCTTTTAATAAAGCTGGGACTGATTTTGTAGATTTTATGACGCATTTTTACGACATGAAACAATATTATAAAAATAATATAATTCCGACAACGGGCGCAAGATTTGAAATGGGACCAATGTTAAAAGAAGTCGCTCCGAGAGTTCCTGGCGGATTTTTCTATATTCATTATTTATTATGTTATAAATTGGCTAGCGAAAATATAGAAATTACAAGAGTTTTTAATTTTATAACTATGTTTATTCCCGCTTTAATATTTTTATTTTGGATTTATAAAAGATTTGGATTTTCAATTTTTAGCGTTTTGTCGGTTTTGATTTTATTTAATATTTATTTTGTTTATACGAATAATATTTTTTATAATCCGAATATAACCTTGTCTTTATCGTTTTTATTTTTAACTTTATTTGGCGAATACATATATTATGAAGAAAACCATTATTTAAATATTCCCGCTATGATGTTTTTTCCATGTTTGGCTTTAATGGGACAAGCGCATTTTGCGGTTTATTACGGAATAGTTCCGACAGTTATCGCGTATTTGATTTTAAGATATAAAATCACTTTGAAAAATATTAAATATATTTTAATTGGAATATTTTTATCGCTTTTAACTTATTTGCCTTATTTAATCGCCGAAATAAAAAACGGTTTTTTGAATACTAATAAAATGCTTAATTTTTCATCCACAAGCGATTTGCGAAAAGTTTTCCCTTTTCCTCAAGTTCATTCTTTGATTATGTTTCCGACAAATGAATTTTCAACAATGTATGCGGCGAATAATTTTAAAAAGATAATGGATTTTTATTTAAATGATAATCCATATTTTATATTTTGTTTAATTATTTTAGTTTTATCGATAATTTTAATTTTTACAGCTTTTATATATTCTATTATAAAATTTTTTAAAAATAAAGAATTTAAAATTGATTATAACAATAAAGATAAAAGTTTAATTTTGATAAGAGAATTATTTTTATTATTCTTGCTTTATTTTCCAATAACGATTTTAATAACTATTTTAGGCAGAGGAATTGCAGGACAATTTAGATATCATTACGGAGCTTTCGCTTTATCTTTTATTCCAATGATTTATTTTCTTTATAATTTGAAAATTAATTTTAAGTTTAAATATTTAAATTATATTTCTATTTTTTATATGTTAAGCGCGATTGCAATGACTTTTAATATAATGATATTCTATAAAAATTATCAAGAGCCTTATAAATGGAGCGATTATATAGACACTGTTAGAAATATCGCAAATGATTCAAACGGAGAAAAATTTATTATAAGAAACGGTTCTGCATATTTTAGTCAAATGGGTTTTTCTTATAACGATAAATGGAACGAGGCTTCCGTTGAGATAAATAAAGATTCTACTACAAATTTTATTTATCATGGAGATTTTGACGAAACTAAAAATAATGTTAATATAATTTATTATTTGTATAATTCTAAAAACATTACAAATATGAATTTAGAAATAATTTCAAGCAATGGAATTTATACGGTTTATAAAGAAATAAAATAAATTTTCTTTTAATAAAAAATTAATTATTTATAAACGCTTTCTTTTTTCGATATATTAAATTTAGAAAGTATAAAAACGCAGCCTCTTAAAAATAATAAAAAATACATTGAAAATGAAAGCAAAGGATGAGCGAATAATTTTTTCCATTTTCCTTTTTCGATAAACACGCCAAAATAACGATAATAAAGTCCAAATTGTTTTTTAGTAATTTCGTCAAATCCCCATTTTTTAAAATAATTGTCAAAATTGGAAGCGTAATAACTTTTCTTTATAATATATTTTTTGAGATTATGATTTTCATGATGAAATAAATTCGATTTTATTATTGAAACTTCGCCAATATTTTTTATTCTTCTGTCTATATCCCAATCTTCGGCGGCAAAAAGCGAAATATCAAATCCGCCTATTTGTAAAAAACTCTCTCTTCTGAAAAATCTCGCTCCGTCAATTACTGTAGCGTTATAAAATGAGCGTTCAAAATTTCTAACTTTATTAAAAAATCCTTCTCCAAAAATTTTCTCGGGAACATAAACGGCTTTTATATTTTCGTTATTTTCAAATATTTCAACGCATTCGCTTATAACTGTTTCGGATAATGTCATGTCAACATCTAAAATTCCGACAATCTCACCAAAAGCCATTTCTACTCCGTAATTTCTTTGAGCCGAACGCTCGGGACCTTTTATAAAAGTTTTCACTCCAAAAGATTTTGCAATTTCTACCGTTTTGTCAGTTGAATGATTATCGACTAATATTATTTCTACTTTTCCGCCTTCTTTAATATAATTAGAGTTTACAACCGACTTTATACAATCGGCTATAAACTCTTCGGCATTTTTTGTAGTTATTACGATACTTACCATAAATTAAATTTATTTATTTTTAGCTCGCCAAGTTTCTTTTTCAAATTCGTCCGCAATAGGAACTAAAGAATCGTCCAAATCTATTTTTAAAACGGCGTTAAAATTATTCGTTGCCATCATTTGAGCTGCAAATCCTACTATAGTTACAATTTCCGAATCTGAAAAATGTTTTTTCAAATTATTAATCAATTCGTCAGAAACGGCGTTTGGGTCTTTAACCATTTGCATTCCAAGTTCGGATAATAATTTTTCTTTTTCGTCTAATTTAAGATTTTTCGGATTATCTCCGATAGCCTTTAAATCTCTTATAAAAAATAACGAGCATAACATACAACCGTTTGTTGTAGAAACAGAATGCGCCAATATCATAGCCGCTCTTTTTCCAACGATTTCAACGAGTCTTCCAAAAGAAACATACCAACCCATAAAAGCGTCATAAGTAGCGTAATCGTTCAAAAGCGCTTTTTTCATGTTTGTTATGCTTCCGCTTTTCTTTATTTGTTCGTCAAAGGCTTCTTTTACTTTTCCTTGAGCTTCTTCATATTCTACATATTTTACTCTTGCCATAAAAACTCCTTTATTTAATTTTATTTTTAATGATTAATAATAATTCACATTTGCAAATATATCAAGCGTTTTTTATGTTTAATAATAAATGTTATATAGTTTATTATTAAAAACAAATAATAGAAATTTCAGAATTAAAAAATCTTGAAATTATTAATAAATATTTATATAATTATTCGGGTTTGACATTATTATTTATAGAAATTTAAAGATATAAAAAATTATAGAGTCGGGGGAATAAATGGCTTCTGTTATCGTGGTCGGAACTCAATGGGGAGACGAAGGCAAAGGAAAAATTGTAGATTATCTTGCCGAAAAATGTCAGTATGTAGTTCGTTCTCAAGGCGGGAGCAACGCTGGACATACCGTTGTCGTTAATCAAAATAAATATAAATTGAGACTTCTTCCTTCTGGCATATTATACGAAGATAAAATTTGCATTCTTGGAAACGGAGTCGTTATAGAGCCTAAAATATTTTTGAAAGAAGTTGACGAGCTTAAAAACAAAGGAATAAAAATATCGAATTTAAAAATATCAAACCGCGCTCATATAATTTTGCCTTATCATAAAGTCCTTGACGAACTTCAAGAGAAAGATTTGGGAGAAAATAAAATAGGCACTACAAAAAACGGAATCGGACCATGCTACATGGATAAAGCTATGCGAATAGGAATAAGAATTTGCGATTTAATTAACAAAGAATTATTTTCTAAAAAATTAAAATTCAATTTGGAATTAAAAAATAAACTTCTCAAAAAACTTTATAATCATAACGGTTTTGATTTTGAAGAAATATTAAAAGAATATTTAGAATACGGAGAAAGATTAAAGCCTTATATAGCCGACACTACTACAATATTAAATAAAGCGATAAAAGAAAAAAATAATATTCTTTTTGAAGGCGCTCAAGCGACTATGCTCGATTTAGAACATGGCACTTATCCTTTTGTAACTTCCTCTATTCCGTCTTCAGGAGGAGCATGCGTTGGAAGCGGAGTTGGACCAAGAAATATAGACAATGTTATAGGCGTTGTAAAAGCGTATTCCACAAGAGTCGGAGAGGGACCTTTTCCTTCGGAACTTTTTGACGAAATAGGAAATCATATAAGAGATAGAGGAAACGAATACGGAACGGTTACGGGAAGAGCGAGAAGATGCGGTTGGCTTGATGCATGCGTTATAAAATATGCATCGTATATTAACGGACTCGATTCTTTGGCTATCACAAGATTAGATATATTGGACGATTTGGATAAATTAAAATTATGCGTAGCTTATAAATATAACGGAGAAATAATAGAAGATTATCCTGCAGATTTGGATATTCTTTCAAAAGTTGAAGCAGTTTACGAAGAGTTTGAAGGTTGGAAAACTGATACAAGAAATATAAGAGATTATAATAAACTTCCCGAAAATGCAAAAATATATTTGAATAGATTAAGCGAAATAACGGAAACAGAAATATCTATAATATCGGTTGGCGCTAGACGAGACGAAACTATAATTTGTAAGAAAATATTTTAATAAATTTAATTATAAAATTTTAAGGAGATAATTATGATAGTAGTAATGAAACCAAACGCAAAAGAGGAATATATAAACAATATTACCGAAAGATTAATTAACGCAGGACTTGGAACAAATAAAATTGTCGGAGTAGATTGCACGGTTATCGGCATAGTCGGAGATACTTCAAAAGTAGACAGAGAATTAATATCTACTTTGCCAGGAGTTGCGAGAGTTTTAAAAGTTCAAGAGCCATTTAAAAGAGCAAATAGAGCCTTCAAAAAAGAAGACACTATTGTCAATGTTTCGGGAGTTAAAATCGGAGAAAATAAACCCGTTATTATCGCAGGACCTTGTTCCGTTGAAAGCGAAGAGCAAGTTATTAATATCGCTAAAAGCGTTAAATCTGCTGGAGCTTCTATTTTAAGAGGAGGAGCTTTCAAGCCTAGAACTTCCCCTTACGCTTTTCAAGGCTTGGCTTTGGACGGACTTAAAATTTTAAAGCTTGCTAAAGAAGAAGTTGGAATTCCAATCGTAAGCGAAATCGTTTCAATTAGGCATTTGGAAGAATTTGATAATACTGTAGATATGATTCAAATTGGAGCAAGAAATATGCAAAACTTTGAGTTATTAAAAGAAGTTGGAAAATTGAAAAAACCGATTTTATTAAAAAGAGGGCTTGCAAATACTATGGAAGAATGGTTAATGAGCGCCGAATATATTTTAGATAAAGGCAATAGCGATGTCGTTTTATGCGAGCGAGGAATAAGGACATTTGAAAATTATACGCGTAATACTTTTGATGTTAGCGCAATTCCAATGATAAAGCGAGTAAGTCATTTGCCTGTGATAGGCGACCCTTCGCATGCGAGCGGAAAATCTTGGATGGCGCTTCCATTAACATTAGCCGCGTTATCTGCTGGAGCTGACGGAATGATAATAGAAGTTCATAACGACCCTGAGCATGCATTATGCGATGGAGCGCAATCTATAAAACCTGAAGTATTTGCAGATATAATGGAGGCTGTTAATATGATATCGGAAACTGTATTAAAGATAAAAGCTAAACATAATGGAAGAGTTTATACTAAATAAAATTTTTACAGGTTTATTGAAACTTTAATTTGTAATAACTACAGAGAATATTTTAATAAATAATGGCGAATAGATTTTTTAAATTTATTTTTGCTATTTTCACTATTCTTCGTTTATTCTCTATAATTATTACTTTTAAAAATATTTTATATAATATTTAATAATAAAAAGAAAATAAAAAAGCTTGACTTAATTAAAGCCAAGCTTAATTTTTTAGTATTGTTATGTTTTTAGCTCCAAATTATCATCTTCATGTCGAATTTATAACCCAAATCTTTATGATAAGGATACATTCTTATCGCATATCCGCTTTGTCCTGTATTAACGCATTCTAAAGAACCTATAAAAGAATGTCTGCCGTTTCCTAAATCGGAAGAATGCTTCATTTCCACTATTGTAGGTTCTGTAATCTCGTCTTTCATACTCAATTTTCCATGATATAATTCTACTCTAACGGAATCGGGAGCGATATTTCCTAAATTAACTATTGTTTTTACTTCAAATTTACTTCCGACTTGCAAATTCCTTGAAGGCATTTCAGACATAGTATTTTCAAAAGAAACTTTAGACCATTTTGAATATATATTATCTTTCCAAGATTTTAATTCTTTTGACTTTTTAAAATCATCGCTTGTCATATTGATATATCTTCTGCTTGCATTAGTATAGAATTTATTGAAATAATCGGCAACCATTCTATTTGTTGAAAATTGAGGACATACGGTTTGCATGCTCCACTTCATAGCCGTAACCCATTGTCTCGGAATATCGTCTCTTCCTCTTTCATAATATAAAGGAATAATCTCATTTTCCAAAACATTGTATAAAGCGTTACTTTCAACTTCGTCTTGATATTCTAAATCCGTATATTCTTCTCTGTTTCCTATAGCCCAACCGTTTTGTCCGTCATAAGCTTCATCCCACCAACCGTCTAATATGCTAAAGTTTAATCCTCCATTAGGCGGAACTTTCATACCGCTTGTGCCGCTCGCTTCTAAAGGTCTTCTTGGATTATTAAGCCAAACATCGACTCCTTGAACCATATACCTTGCAACATTTATATCGTAATCTTCTAAAAATACTATATGGTCTCTAAACTCTTCTCTTCTGCATATTTCGGCTATATTTTTTATTAACTCTTTACCGCCATTATCATGAGGATGCGCTTTTCCCGCGAATATAATTTGAACTGGACGATGAGGATTGCTTATAATTTTTTTAAGTCTCTCAATATCTCTAAATAATAAAGTTCCTCTCTTATAAGTCGCAAATCTTCTTGCAAATCCTATAGTCAAAGCTTCGGGAGTTAAAATCTGTTCTGCATGATTTATTTCATTTTTTGTAAATCCTCTATTAATTATTTGAGCTTTTAATCTTTCTCTACAAAAATCTATTAATCTTTCTTTTCTTCTTTCATGAGTTCTCCAAAGTTCAGCGTCAGGAATTTTTTGAACTCTTTCCCAAATTCCATATTCCAAAGGTTTTGTTCTCCATCGCGGTCCTAAATATCTATCCAAAAGATTTTGCATATCAAATGAAATCCAACTTAAAGTATGAATTCCGTTAGTTATTGAATCTATTGGAAGCTCTTTTGCAGGAACTCCTTTCCAAATATCTTTCCACATATCTCGAGATACATGTCCATGAAGTTCGCTTACTCCGTTATTTTCAGCGGATAAATTCAAAGCCAAAACCGTCATACAAAAATCTTCTTTTTGATTATTTGGGTCTATCTTTCCTAATTTAAGAAATTCTTCCATAGACATATCTATTTGTTTTATATAATCTACAAAATATTTTTGCATCATTTCGATAGGAAATACATCGTTTCCAGCGGGAACGGGAGTATGAGTCGTAAATACATTTGAGCTAAAAACAACTTCTCTTGCAGTTTTTCTATCTAATTTATCGTCTATCATTAATTGTCTTATTCTTTCTAAAGATAAAAAAGCGCTATGTCCTTCGTTCATATGGTAAATTGTGGGTTTTATTCCTAATTTTTTTAACGCTTTAATTCCTCCAATTCCAAGCAATATTTCCTGCTGTATTCTTGTTTCAAGATTTCCGCCGTAAAGTTGAGCCGTAATATCTCTATCTTCAACGCTATTTTCTTCTATATTTGCATCCAAATAATAAAGTTGTATTCTTCCAACATTTGCTTTCCATATTTGAGCGTAAACTTTTCTTCCTGGCAAATCTACATCAACTTTCATAGTTTCGCCGTTTGAATCTAAAACTTTTTCCAAAGCTAAATTAAAAAAGTCGTTTTCAATATCGTATTCTTGTTGCCAACCATCCGCATTTAAATATTGCCTAAAATATCCTTTTCTATATAAAAGCCCAACGGCAATGAAAGGCAAACCTAAATCGCTTGCAGATTTCAAATGGTCGCCAGATAATATTCCAAGTCCGCCAGAATAATTAGGCAAAGATTCATGAAGTCCGTATTCAAAAGAGAAATAAGCTATTTTTTCATTTTCCGTTTTTTGAGAATCGTCTAAACTTGCATACCAAGTTTCCTGATTCATATAAGTTTTAAACTCATCGTAAACCTCCGCTAAATTCATCATAGCCGCATCATCATGAAGCATATTGTAAAAACATTCCTGTGAAGATTCCCCTAAAATTCTTATCGGGTTATGGTCCTTTTCGTCATAGTTATCAATGTCTATGGTTCTTAATAAATTTACAGCTTTTTGATTCCAGCACCACCAAAAGTTTTTAGTTATCTCTAATAAAGGTTCTAATTCTTTAGGAAGAGATGGAGAAACCATATATTTATTTATTTTCATAAATTGCACCGCCTTAAAATTTATTTTGTATTTTTAATAATTATTTAATCGATTATATAATATATTGCATATAAAATCAATGAATTTTTTATAAATATCGGATAAATTTTAAAATATAATATTAAAAATAAACGATATACAAATAATTTAATGAATTATATAATTTTCTAATATTAATTGTTCTAATTTTCTTCCATTATACCTATCAATTTTTAATTTATAGCATATATCAATATAATTTGAATTTTCCAATTTTTTAACTTCTTCTTCGTTTGAATCCCATAACATAGCGGCTATATTTTTATCGCCTTGATTAAGTTCAATTTTTAAATGCAATTTATCGTTTTTTGACAAAGTTTTAATTTTTACAACTTTAACTTTATTGCAATAAAATATCGGCTCTTCGTTTGAAACTCCGAAAGGCTCGAAAGCTTCTATAATTTCCGCTAATTCTACATTTATATATTTTAAATCCAAAATCATATCGTAATTTTTAGATTCTTTTTCTGAAGATTCAAAATTATTTTCTAAAGAATAATTAATTATTTTTTCTGCAAACTTATCAAATTTATCAATATTTAAACTAAATCCCGCCGCATTTTTATGTCCGCCAAATTTATTTAAATAAACGCTCGTAAACTCAAGCATTTCTCTCGCGTTATTATTTCCTCTGCTTCTTATACTTCCCGTGCAAATTCCAAGTTCTTCATCTTCGTGCAAAATAATCGCGGTTTTTCCGTATTCATTTAAAACTTTTCCCGCTATTAATCCCGTTAAGCCTTGCTCAATTTCTTTGCTTTTTACTAATATAATAGGCATAGAGAGAGAATCATTATTTTTAATATATTCGCTAACCGTATTAAAACATTCGTCAGTTAAAGATTTTCTAGTTTCATTCATGTTATAAACTTCTTCGGAAAGTTTTAAAGCTTCTTCTTTCAATTCGGAAGTTAAAAGTTGTAAAGCATATTCGGGTTTATTCATTCTTCCCGCCGCATTTATAAAAGGCGCTAATCTCCAACCTATAGTTTGCGTATCGATTTTTGTATTTAATAGATTCATTTTTTCTAAAATGGCGTTATATCTTATATGAGACGGTTTTGATAATTCTTCTAAAGCGCATTTTATATAAGCTCTATTTTCTTCTATAACGGGAACAACATCGGCTACGATTCCAAAAGCCGCCAATATAGATTCTCTTTTTAAATAATTCTGGAATTGTTTTTGACTCATATAAAACATTCGTTTAAATATTTCCATTTTTATTATTAAATCTCTATATTCAATATCTTCGTATTTATAAATATTAACATTTAAAGCGAGAGCAAATTCATTGAGAGTTTTAAAATTTTTTATATTGATATTTCCGTAAGCCGCTCCAAGTTGAAGTAAATCGTAAACTTTATCAAATGCAGGTAAAAATATTTCGTATTTTTCAAATATATATAATAATCTTTTTAATCTATCTTCGCCTCCCGTTAAAACAAGTATAGCTCCGTCTCCTTCAAACATATATGTGGCAAGCTCTTCCAATAATTCGTCTTCGGTTAATAATTCGTCATAAAAATCGGAATATATTGATTTATAAGAATTTTCATTTTCTTTTACGATTTCAAATCCGAAAGGCTCGCTATTTAGAACAAAATTAGTAGATTTTAAAGCTTTTACTTTTTTTAAAATATTATTTTTTTTATCGATTTCGTAATCTAATATTATAATATCTTTATTATAAACTCTTGTATATGATAAAACGAAAGCTTGCATCAACTTAAAAGCGACAACGCAACCTGCAAAATTTTTTGAAACGAATCCCGTATTTGAAAGTTTTGGATTAAAAATAGCGTAAGCGTTTGGAAGAATTTCGGGTATATCATGATGGTCGGTTACTATTATATCTATAGAATGCTCTCTTGCAAATTCAACTTCTTCTACATTTGAAATTCCACAGTCTACCGTAATTATTAAACTCGTCCCAGAATTTGCATATTCTTCTATAACGGATTTTGAAAGCCCATAACCTGTAGAATGATTGGGAACGAAAGCCTCCACATTTTTTGTGACGGATTTTAAAGTGTTATATATTATTGACGCCGCAGTTATTCCGTCAGCGTCTTTATCTCCGTATATTAATATTTTTTCTTCGCTTTCTATCGCCTCTTTTAATCTATCGACAAATATATTCATATCTTTTATTCCAAAAGGACTTGAAAGAGAATATATATCTTGAAAAAAGAAATCGAATATATCGGATTTTGTTTTTATTCCTCTTAAATTAAGCAAATCTTTTATTATAGGATTTAAATTATTTATATCTATTCTATGCATTATAATTTCAGAACCTTTAGAGTTTATATATTTTTTTAATATAGTATATTTTGTTTATAATATTGTTTCAAGTATGATTTTATACAGTTTTGTTTTTGCATATTTTGTATAAAAATTAAAAGTTGAAAAAATACGAATATAAAAGTAAAATAATATTATGGTTTCAAGATTTGAAATCCTTATAATATTTAATTATAAAATCGATTAAATTTAAATTTCTAAATAAGGTTTATTATTTTATGGATAAAGAATACGCTAAACATTTAATGGGAATATATAAAGATAAAATATTGCATGAAAGAATGAAAAGAAGATTGGAATATTTTAAGAGAGTTTACAAAAGAGATAACGATAAAAGACTATTTGCAGAACTTGCATTTTGTATATGCACTCCGCAAACAAAAGCAAGAAGCGGAGCGGCGGCTATAATAGACCTTTATAATCATAATTTGCTTTTTAATGGAAGCGCGGAAAAAGTTGCAAATATTTTAATTAAGCATGTGAGGTTTCATAATATGAAAGCTCAAAATATAATTCTTGCAAGAAAACTCTATTTTCCGAAAGAAAAATTCATTTTAAAAGAAAGAATAAACTATGCAATAAAAAACGATTCTATGGTTGAACTTCGCAATCAACTTGCTAAAGAAGTTAAAGGCTATGGACTTAAAGAAGCGAGTCATTTTTTAAGAAATATCGGATTCGGGCAGAAAATAGGAATATTGGACAGACATATTATGCGAGTTATGGATAAACTTGAAATACTTCCCGAAGGAATGACTCCAAAAACAAGTTTAACTAAAAATAATTATTTAAAAGTAGAAGAGAATTTAGTAGAATATTCTAAAAAAGAAAATATACCGATGGAATATTTAGATTTTGTTTTTTGGTTTGACGCTACTAACGACATATTTAAATAAATTTTTATAAAACTTTTCAATTTTATTTATTTTTAATAAATTATCATATTTCTTATTGACAATTAAAATAATAATGTTAAAATACAATTTATTTACAACTGACAAGGAGTTTAAAAATGTCAAAATTATATTTTATATTTATATTGCTTATTTTAATATCATGCGGTTCTTCTCAACAATCCGCAAATAATGTGGATGTTCAAATAATAGGGATGGCTATAAATGAAAAAGAATTGAATGTTATGAGAGACATACTTTCAAAAAATGGTTTTAATCCAAAAATAAATATGCTGCCTGATTATGCAAGTTTTATTGGGCAATTAGAGGCAAATAATTACGATATTGCAATAAACAGCTGGAATACTGTAACAGGTAATCCAGATTATGCCGTAAGGTCGTTATTTATAAGCGGGGGAGATTATAATCGTTCAAAAATATCTAACGAAAAACTTGACAACCTTATAGAAAAAGCGTCAACCGAAAGCTCGGATGCGGCTAAAAATACATATAACGACATAGAAAAAGTTATTATAGACGAAAACGCTTATATTATACCGTTATACAATAGAGTAAAAACGCAGGCTTTTAATAAAAAAATATTGGATGAAAGCACGGTTAATATTTATAAAGTCGCAAGTTTGAATATAAGCGAAATGTCTTTTATTGATAAAAGTAAAAATGAAACAGACCCGTTATATGTAAGTCAGACATTATCTACTTTGACCTCTTTAGACCCTATAAAAGGTAATGACGGTTCTATTAATATGATAAATAATCAAATGTATATAAGAATAGTAAATCTTACTACAAACGACCAAATAACCACAAGATATTCTTTATCATATAATTACGCTATAGCTCAAGGAAACAAAGATTATTATTTTATTTTAAGAGACGATGTTTATTTTGCAAAAGTTGAAAATAGGCAGGCTGTAAATACTGGGGAGAGAGTTGGAGCAAGCGATGTAGTATTTTCGTTAAAAAGAGCGAAAGATAGAAATAGCGTCCCTAACCATAGAACATATAGTTTGCATAGCAGTATGGAAAGAATATCGATAGTTACCGATATAAACGAATTAAGAAATACAAAAACTGAAAATAGCGATGTTTATACGGAACTTTCTCAAAATTTACCCGCTCCTATAACCTCTTTAACTTCCGTTAGCTCTCAAGCAAATAATAAAAACGGAGTTTATCAAGTTGTAAAGATAACTACTATAAAACCTTTTCCTCAAGTGTTAAATTATCTTGCTCATCAATCCGCTGGAATAGTAAGCGAAAAACAAATTAAAAAAGTTAATACTTATAAGGTTGAAAATTACGACCCAAAAAACGATATAGCTTACGGGGACGAATCTACAATAACCGAAGGAGCGAGTTATAATAATACTTTAGTTGTGAGCGGACAATATATAGCTATTTATAAAAACGATTATGAAATATTATTGGAAAGAAATCCCGCTTTTATGAAAGACACTGTATATTACCCGAATATAAAAACTTTAAATATAAAATTTATTAGAGATTTGGACGCTTCTGTTTCGGCTTTAAGAAGCGGAGATATTTATGTTCTATACGATATTATTCCAGATAAATTAAAAGTAATAGAATCCGACTCTAATTTGCTTCTTCAAAAAGTTCCAAGCAATGCATTAATATTTGCATTTATAAATATGTCGGATGGGCATATAACTTCCGATGTTAATATTAGAAAGGCGATTTTATATTCTATAGACCAAAACGCGTTTATAGCGGTTAATGATAATTATGGATATAGAGCTTATACTACTATTAGCCCTTTAATTGATACTGGAAATATTCTTAATCAAGATAGAGATAAAGTTAAAGAATATTTAAAAGCCTATGAAGAAAACAAATAAAATATTAAAATTTATATATGAAAAATAATATAATTAACAATATTACAAATAATTTTTATAAAATGCAGAAATTGTTTCTATATAAAATTGCTATAACGATTTTTGGCATATTTACTTATTTATTTATATGGGTAAAAAAATATATCTTGTATAAATATCATAAAAAACTATATAGAAACAATTATATTTATTCTGAAACGGATTTTGAAAAATTAGCGGAAGAATACTCTTTTCATATTGAAAAAGAAAAAGAGATATTATCAAAAAACATATCAAAAGAGGAAAAAGAAAGTCGAATAAAAAAATATATAGACAATATTAAAAAATCTATGAATAAATATATCAATAAAGAAATCAAATCCAATATTGAAGATTCCGCCATATTAAAAAATTTATTAGAAAATAATATATTTTTTATATATTCCGTTATATTTTCATTGCCAATGTATATATTAATATATATTTTTTCTCATTGGTATATGAAATATATATTTGAAAGAATAGTTATGATGTTATTCGTAATGTTTGGGGTAATTTTTTTAGTATTTACAATATTATATATTTCTCCAATGGATAGCGCCGTAAATATTTTAGGACAGGACGCCACTAAAGAGCAAATAGAAGCTTTTAATAAATCATACGGTTTGGATAAATCGTATATAGAACAGTTATTCTATTCTTTGAAAAATATTATTACATTTAATTTAGGCAAATCTTATGTTGGAAACGAAGATATATTTTCGGCAATCGCGCGCAAATTTCCTATAACTTTATCTATTTCGTTTTTATCGTTGTTACTTGCAATAATTATAGCGATACCCGCGGGAGTAATATCTTCTATAAAACAATATTCTATATTCGATTATGTTTTTATGCTTGTAGCTTTAATAGGTTTATCTATACCAAATTTTTGGATAGGATTAATATTGATATTAAATTTTTCAATTAATCTTAATATTTTTCCTGCGTCTTTTTCGGTTCATAATATAAGTTCTTATATTATGCCGACAATAGTTTTGGGAACGGGACTTTCGGCGGCGGTAGCGAGAATGACAAGAGCTTCTATGTTGGAGATAAAATCATCGGAATTCGTTTTAACCGCTCGAAGCAAAGGGTTAAATGAAAATATCGTTATATTTAGGCATATATTTAAAAACGCTTTAATACCAATAATAACGGTTATTGGAATACAACTTGGTTCTATACTTGGCGGAGCGGCGGTTACGGAAAAAGTATTTAATATTAACGGCATAGGAAGTTATATAGTCGATAAACAATTTATACCAGATATACCCGTTATTTTAGCTGGAGTAGTATATATTTCAATAGTCGTAAGTATAGTTAATTTAATAATGGATATATTATACGCTTTTTTAGACCCAAGAATTAAATCGGATATGAAAAATTATTAGAGTATAATTATGAATTATAGAAAAAGATTAGAAGAAAGCAAATTTATAAAATTTAGAGAATACGGTTCGCTCAAATTTTCAATAGGAGCTTCTTTATTTGTCGGTATTTTATTATTTTTATTTTCTATAGATATTCCTAAAAGAAGTTTTAATATATATGTTATAATCGTATCGATTTTATATTTTCTTTCGTCTATAGTCTCTTATATAATATTAAATAAATTAAAAGAAGATGTCAAAAAATTTAATTATATAAAACAAAATACGAGAAAATTAGGATTTATATTAATATCTTTTATATTATTTGCAAATATATTCGCCGTTTCTTCTGGTTTTCTTTTGATAGCTAAAAAGAAAGAACTTGAATATATATTATTATTTGAAGCTTTTTTAATAAATATTTATATTATATTGGTTTCGTTTATTAATTTATTTAAAGAAAGTATACCTCAAAAATTTTATATTGGAATAACGATACTTTTTATTACTTCGTTATTTTATTTAATTTCCATATATTTTGTTTCTAAAAAAGATTTAAAATCGAATAAGAAAATTTTTTATATTATCGCTATAATATGTATAATTACGGTTGTATTTGGAAATATATTTGCATTGCTATCTGGAATTACGATTATAATTAAGATAAATCATAAAGACGAAGATATATCTATAGAATTTGTCGATACTTTATATAGAATATTCAAAAATGAAATGGCGGTTATAGGTATGTTTTTTGTTATATTTTTATTTTCATTGTCTATAAACAGCGTATTTACATTTAATTATTCCGATGCCATAGAAAATAATTATTCGGCGTTATTAAATCATCCTTCGTTATCTTATCCTTTTGGAACTGATAATTACGGCAGAGATGTTTTTAGTAGAATAGTTTTTGGAGCGAGAATATCTTTAATAATAGGAATAATATCCACTTTAATACCGATTGTAATAGGCGGAATATTAGGCGCGTTATCGGGTTATTATAAAAGAAATGTTGATAATATAATAATGAGAGCTTTGGATGTATTATATTCTATTCCCAATATACTTCTTGCGATAGCTATTATATCGGTTTTTGGCGCTAATGTTTTTGTATTGATAATAGCGTTAAGTATCAGCGCGATTCCAAAATATGCAAGGACTGTCAGAGCGAGCGTAATTTCGGTATCAAATATGGAATTTGTAGAAGCGGCTAAAGCTTTAGGAGCAAATAATTTTATAGTTATTTATAAACATATTATTCCAAATGTATTATCTCCCGTAATAGTTAGAATGTCTTTAGATATAGGCTCTGCGGTTTTGCAAACCAGCAGTTTAAGTTTTTTGGGTTTAGGTATAGAGCCTCATATACCAGAATGGGGAAATATATTAAAAACGGGAAGCGTATATCTTGAAACCAATCCTTATATAGCCATATTTCCTGGACTTGCGATTATATTAATGGTATTGGCTTTTAATTTTTTAGGAGACGGTTTGAGAGACGCTTTAGACCCGAGAATGAAATAAAATAATGAATAAATAAATATAAATAAAGGTAAAAAATAATTTATGAAAGAAAACGATTTACTGAATATAAAGAATTTGCATGTTCATTATATTAAAGAAGACGAAACGGTTAAAGCCGTTAACGGTATAAATATCTCGTTAAAAAAAGGAGAAAGTATAGGTATAGTTGGAGAAACTGGAGCGGGAAAAACTACTATGGCGTTGTCTATAATGGGACTTATACCGTATCCTCCTGGAATTATAGTGGACGGAGAAATATATTACGAAGGAAAAAATATAATAAATAGCGATAAAAAAGAATACCAAAACATAAGAGGCAAGGGCATATCTATGATATTTCAAGACCCTATGACCGCTCTAAATCCTACGATGACTATTGAAAAACAATTAATGGAAGTATTGGACAGCCATGAAAAAAATATGAGTAAAAATGAAAAAAGAAAAACCGTTATAGAATTACTTGAAATGGTAGGAGTTCAAAGAGATAGATTAAAAGAATATCCTCATCAGTTTTCGGGAGGCATGAAGCAAAGGGTTGTAATAGCTATGTCTTTATTATTAAAACCAAAAATTTTAATAGCCGATGAACCGACTACAGCGTTGGATGTCACTATACAAGCTCAAGTTTTGGATATAATAAACAGCCTTAAAGAAAAATTTAATATGTCTCTTATTCTTATAACTCATGATTTGGGAATAGTAGCCGAAATTTGCGATAGAATATTTATAGTTTATGCGGGCGAAGTAGTTGAAAGCGGTAATGTAAAAGATGTTTATTTAAATACCAAACACCCATATACAAAAGGACTTTTTAATTCCATACCAAGATTAGATATTGATAACGAAAGACTTACCCCGATAGAAGGCGACATGGTTAATCCTGCAAATCTGCCAAGCGGATGTTATTTTCATCCAAGATGCGTATACAAAAAAGATATATGCATAAATAAAAAACCTAAATTTACTGGCGTTAATCATGGATATAGCTGTCATTTTTCGTTTGATAACGGAGAGTAAATATAATGTTTATACAAACAAAAAATTTATATAAATATTTCGACACTCCAAGTGGTAAATTGCATGCCGTAGACAATATAAATATAGGTATGAACGAAGGCGAAACGCTTGGAATTGTGGGAGAATCGGGATGTGGAAAAAGCACTTTGGGAAGAGTTATTTTAAGACTTCAAGAACCAGATAGCGGAAATATATATTATGACGGTATGGATATTACAAAATTAAACGACAGCGACATGAGAAAAATGAGAAGATATATGCAGATAATATTTCAAGACCCCTATTCTTCTTTAAATCCGAGATATACGGTATCGGAAATAATATCCGAACCTCTTAATTTTTTTAATATATACGAAAATCATAGAGATAAAAAATCGAGAGTGGAAGAGCTTATGGATATAGTGGGTTTAAGTAAGAGATGCTATAATATGTATCCGCATGAATTTGACGGAGGAAGAAGACAGAGAATAGTAATAGCACGAGCGCTTTCAATAAATCCAAAATTTATAGTTTGTGATGAACCCGTAAGTGCGTTGGATGTTTCGATACAGGCTCAAATAATAAATCTGCTTATGGATTTGCAAAAATCGTTAAAGCTTACATATATGTTTATATCGCATGATTTATCTGTGGTAAAACATATATCAAATAATATATCCGTTATGTATTTGGGCGAGATAATAGAAAGCTGCGATAAAAAATCTTTATTTGAATCTCCTATGCATCCATATACAAAAGCCTTGCTTTCCGCCATACCTTCTATAAATTTTAATGAAAATGATAAAATAAAAAAGAATATTATATTAAAAGGCGAAATTTCCTCTCCGATTAATCCTAAAAAAGGATGCCGATTTTATAACAGATGTGTTTACGCTAAAGAATACTGTTTAAACGAAAATATAAAATTGGAAGAAGTTAATAATAATCATTATGTAGCTTGTTTGAGAGCAAAAGAATTATAATCGTATTTTAATTTTTAAATAATATGTTATATAATAATAAAACAAAAAGGAATTAAAATGACAGAAGCAAAACTAAAGCATACAACTTTAGATAATATAGGTTATCACTCTTTTGACTAGGATTTATAAAAAAAGAGTTTCGCTAGCTAAAAAATTCGTTTACGGAGCGACTGAAAATATATTAAGAAATTTGAAATATTATAATGTTAGAGGACGAGATTTAAACGAAGAGATAGAATCGATAACAAAACTTGAAGAAAGTTTAGATTCTTATAACAGAATAGATGAAATAATGGGAATTGAAGGAAATGTTCACAGAATATATTACAGAAGTTGGAATAAAATTATAAATCAAGAAATAGATTTTGAAAAAAGAGTAAAACGTCCGCCCGACAATATGATAAACTCTTTAATAAGTTTTTTAAACTCCGTTCTTTATACAAAAATACTTTCTGAAATTTATAGAACGCAATTAAATCCAACTATTAGTTATTTGCATGAACCTTCGGTTAAAAGATTTTCTTTATCTTTGGATGTCGCCGAAATTTTTAAACCTTTAATAGTCGACAGATTAATATTTTATTTATTAAATAAAAATATTATATCTGAAAATGATTTTGATAAAGAAAGCAATTTTTTAAGATTAAAAGAAAATGTTCTTCAAAATATTATGGGAGAAGTAGAAAAAAGATTAAAGACTACTATAAAACATAGAACATTAAATAGAGATGTTTCTTATAGATATTTAATGAGACTTGAACTTTATAAAATAATAAAACATTTGCTCGGAGAAAAAGAATATTCCCCGTTTAAAATATGGTGGTAGAAATGTATATAATTTTAATATATGATATTCAGGTAAACGATGAAGATAATCCTTATGTATTGAAAAAAGTTTTTAATATTTGCAAAAGGTATCTTAATCATATACAAAAATCGGTATTTGAAGGCGAACTTTCAGAACCTAAATACCTTAAATTAAAAGAAGAGCTCTTTGACATATTAAGAGAACATAAAGACTCATGTATAATATTTAAAAGCAGAAACGAAAAGTGGCTTGAAAAAGAGTTTTTAGTGAAAGAAGATATTGACAAAACTTCAAATTTTATATAAAATACAAGTATGTCGATGTTTAATCTATAATAATTTACGGATTATCGACAGACGATTTTTAAAATTAATGTCGTATTTTGTATTGTTATATTATTTTATATCAATACTTGTATCAAATTAATATGTAGAAAATATTAGTTTTGCATATTTCAGAGAGAAAAAACGGATAATAAATCTAACCATATTGGAATGTAAATGCTTTTTGGTGGTCGGCTACGCTTCTTTGAATCGCGATAATAAATCTAACCATATTGGAATGTAAATACATTATAAGCAGTAGAAACAGTGATATTTTGGTCAAATAATAAATCTAACCATATTGGAATGTAAATCTTCAATTAATTTGTGTTTATCTAAATCAATATAAGATAATAAATCTAACCATATTGGAATGTAAATATCAATGATAGATACCAAATGACTTTACGAAAAAAAATAATAAATCTAACCATATTGGAATGTAAATATATATATAATATGTCAAGTGTATTATATATATCGATAATAAATCTAACCATATTGGAATGTAAATCTGATATATCTTGAAATTTTACGCCCGTTGCTGCAGATAATAAATCTAACCATATTGGAATGTAAATTCTCAAAAGAGTATAATTTTTCATTACTCCCGCTCCATAATAAATCTAACCATATTGGAATGTAAATATACATTTTTGACTGACGAACCTATACCGCAAATATATAATAAATCTAACCATATTGGAATGTAAATTAAATCTTTCCAAAATCGTCCTTTATTATTTCCAAGATAATAAATCTAACCATATTGGAATGTAAATGCCCTATTATTCGTCTTTCCAAATTGACAATTCTATTTTAGTTATTAATCGTAGTTTGGTAAAGATAAACAAAAAAATAAAAAATTTCTCATTATTCCCCTTGACTTTTGCCGATTAATTTATTATATTAAGTATAGGTTGGATTTTCGCAAGAGACTCAACGCTATAACGAGTAATTGTTATAGGACTGGCTGCTTAAATCCAATCTTTCATTTTTTGCAATTTTTACAATCATAATTATAAGGACATATCCACTCGCAATTACTATCTAATATCTCATTAGTCATTTTATTACCTCCAATAATTTATTTTTAATATATTTACTTTCAACTTGTCTGTAACTTAAAAATTGAATATTTCTAATAAGCGGTATTTTTATTGAAACGCTTTTGTGAGATAAACTATATTTTGTATTCACGGCTATTTGCAAATATCTATCCTCTCCGACTTTATAGAGATATAAAAGATTTTTATTATTCTTTTGAAAATAAACATCTCCATAAAGCAAACATTTCAAAATATAATCGGCGTCCGATTTTTCTAAAGCCTCGTTTTTTAATGCATGTCTTTTCGCTTTTAATCCGTTTAATAATCTTGCTTCAAGTCCTACTGTAACGCTTTCGCCGATATCTATTCCAATTTTATTTTTTAAGTATTTTGAAATAGCCGAAGAAATAAAACCGACTGCGGTTATATTTTTAGAATTATTATCATTTTCAAAAGCTTTTTCAATAAAACTTTCAAACTGTTCTTTTTTGATTTCGTTTCGTAAGATTGTCTCGGCTATATTTTCAAAACGCTTTGGGAAATCTTTTTTTCCTTTTCGCATAAAGTCGTCAAAGAGGACTAAATCACGGCTATAATTTCCCTTACTTAATTTAATACAAATTAAAATTAAAAATAAGTTAAATAACTAGAAATTCCGACTGTTAATTTTTTACTTCTTTACATTGAAAAAAGAATTCGCTTTTTAGATTTTTTGTTATCAAAAAAAATAACATAAATACAAATAAAATAATAAAAAGTTTTCATATTTTATTTTTCTTCTATAGCGTCTATAAGTCTTATTAATTCTCTCGACCTGCTTGCTATACTTTCTTTTAATGCCGCTAAAGTGTCGCTTCCCGCTTTGCTGTTTGCAATTTCTAATTTCAAATTATCGGCTATATTCAAACAGGCTAATATCGCTATAACATCTCTCGGTTTATCTTGTCCGTAATGTTGCGCTATATCGTTCATACTTTTGTCTACAAAATCGGCAAGCTCTATTAAATATTCAATATTCTCTTCGCTCGATTTTATATTCAAAGTTCTTCCAAAAATATTAACTTCTAAACTATTGCTCATCATTTTTCCTATTTATTATTTTTTTATCTCGATTCGTTATCAAAGAAAAATTCTTCTTCCTCATCGTCTCCAAACATATAATTATCTTCTTCGTTTTCTTCAAATAAATAATCGTCTTCATTTTCATCGTTATTATTTATATCGTCCATTTCTTCGTCTATATTTTCTTTATCTTCTTCAAATTTATATTCTTTATGTTCGTCTTCAATTTTTATATCGTTATCCCAACTCGAATCGGAAGCGCTTGAAAAAGGGTCTTCGTCCTCTGAAACTTTTACGGATGCAATATTTGAATTTTTTTCATAACTATAATTAGATATTTCATTATCGCTATTTTCTTTATTATCAAATATATTATCTTCAATAAAATCTTCTTCTTTTTCTTCATTTTCTACTTTGTAATTTTCTACATTATCATTATTATCGCTTTCTTTATTATCTAAAGTATTTTCAAAATCATTTTTATTTTCAATTTCTTCTTTATGATAATTAAATGTTTGATTATTATTTTTATTTTGAATCGACTCTTGATTAAATTCCTGATTATATTTCATTGCGCTGTCGATATCGCTTATTAATTGAGAGAGTTTGCTTTTTAATTTCGTATTTTCTCTTTTTAAGTTTTCATTTTCCGAATTAAGCAAATTGATTTTATTTTTAAGATTATCGTTTTCTTCTATTAAACTTATAGAATCTTTTTCGGTTTTTTCCGCGTTTATTTTGAAATTATCTTTTTCTATTCTTGCAGCTTCAAGTTGTTTAAATAAATTATCTCTCTCTTCTTTAAGGTTATTAAGATTATCTATAATATTTCTTTTATCGGTTTCGAGTATAGTTTTTTCTTCTTTAAAAGAATTAATTTTAGTTTCAAGTTCTAATTTCACTTTATTTAAAAAACTTATATTTTCGGTTAATGCTCTATGTTCCGCCAAAATAGATTCGTATCTG
Source organism: Brachyspira aalborgi (assembly GCF_008016455.1). Classification (NCBI taxonomy): domain Bacteria; kingdom Pseudomonadati; phylum Spirochaetota; class Spirochaetia; order Brachyspirales; family Brachyspiraceae; genus Brachyspira; species Brachyspira aalborgi. Next base: position 1,828,740 of record NZ_SAXU01000001.1, read on the forward strand.
TTTAATAAATCTTTTACCTTTCTCTCTAAAATACTAAATTCTTCCACTTTTCAACTCCAAAATAGCATTCGTATAAATTGTATCATATATAATAGAATTGTCAATTTTAAATTATATGATAGAATAAAATAATATTTAAATAATATAACTATAAAATTAAATAAAATGAAAATATTAATTAAAATAATATTATTAACTTTGTTTTTAAGTCATATAAAAATTTATGCGCAATCTCCTTATACGGAAAAAGACCAAAAATTTTTTAAATCGATGACAACTCTTTTTTCTTTAGTTGAAATTGAAAGACCTACGGAAAGTTTTATCGATTATGATTATATTCATGAAAGTTATAAACGAAATAATCCAAGAAAAGATTCTTTTTCTTCAAGAGCTTTATACGAATTATCAACTATAGAGTTTCACATGAATACTTTGATAGGAGCTAATTTAGAAAAAAAACGATTTAGTATGCCCGATATGTATCTTTCGCTTGGCAAAAGTTTTCATTACGATTGGATTTTTTCCGCCACGCCTTTTGCGACTTTATCTGGAAAATTTGATATATTAGATAAAAATAAAGCTACAGGAAAAATAGAACTTTACGATGCAGGAATAGAAACGATAACATTTACAAGAATATTATTATCTTTTAGAGTAAAAGCCGCAAACGATATTAACGGTTCGACTTTTATGCTTATTCCTTCGGTTGTCGATTCTGCAACTGAAAATTTTGAAGATATTCCGCATTGGTATTTGCCTAGAGTAAATAATGAAATGGGATTAAGAGCGGGTTTTATAGGACATTATTTTGAACTTTCTTATTCTCAAGGTTTTTCTGAAAAATATTCGCCTTTGGCTATTTTATTTAAAATAAATGGAGATTTTTTTAAAACTCATTTTCTTTATCAATACGATAAAAATAATCTCTCTCCGCATAATTACGGTTATGATAATACTCGTCATATAATTCAATTATCCGCTATGGGAAAATTGCCTTTACTAGATAAAATGATTTGGATTAATATGTTGGGTGAATATACTTGGAGACAAAATGACGCTCATTATTTAAGATTTGAATTGGGTTTGGAATGGAAAATGCTTAATTTTGCGATTCGTCCTTTATTTTATATAAAAGATAATAATACAAAAGAAATTTATAAAGAAAAAAGAGATTCATTCTGTTTTGAATATTCGTTTTATTTAAAATTTTCGCCCGTTTATTTCGGTTTTCAAGGTTCTACGGACGGCAGATATTATATAGGATTGAAAGCTTTATTTTAAAAAATTTATTATAAAAATTATTTAGGAGAATTATTATAAGAAGTTTAAATCTTAATCAAAATATTTTAGAAGAATATATACTTGACGACTTTAATATAACAGACAATAATATTATAATAAACGAACTTGAAAAAAGATTATTCGGTTATAAAAATATTGATTTGGAAATTGGAAGCGGAAACGGAAAATTTATCGTAGAACTTGCGATTAATAATAAAGACAAATATTTTTTAGGAATAGAATATTCTTTTAAGGCGGCTAAAAAAACGGTAGAGAAAGCTTATAAAAGAAATATAAAAAATCTTACTATAATATTCGGCGAGGCAAATTCTGTTATAGAAAAATATTTTAATAACAAATATAGTTTCGAGAATATTTATTTAAATTTTCCCGACCCTTGGCCCAAAAAAAGACATTCGCATAGAAGAATATTTAATAAAGAATTTTTAAATAAAATTTATTCTATACTTAAAGATAACGGAATATTTTATTCTGCAACAGACGATGACAATTACGCTTTAAAAATAATGAATCCAATATATAAAGAATCCGAAATATTTAAAAACATTTTGGAAAAAGAATACGAGGAAAAAATTGAAAATTACGGAATAACTTTATACGAGGAGAAAATGCGAGCTATGGGACATAATATTTATTTTTTTGCTCATAAGAAAAATAATATATAAAACGGATTATTTTTTATGTTTGCCAATATATTTAAATATACGATTATTACATTGCTGTTAATAATATTTATATTTTTTACTTTATTTGTTTTTATGTTTATGGGAATATTGCCTTTAACTATAGCCATATTTATAGAAAAAATATATACAATTTTGCATTTATTATTTTAATTAATTTTTTATCAAATATTAAATTTTATGATTTGATTTTTTTATTTTAAATGATACAATATATAAAGTAAACATAATATAGGATAATAAATAAAATGAAAGAGTTACCAGATTTAATTAAATTAATCAATTCAATAAAAGGCGAAGTCTGTTATTCTTATATTAATAAAATAGTCGCCGTTGATAAAAGTTATAAAGAGATGGAAAATATTAAAGGACAAAAAATAATCGACATATTGAGGCATGGCGGATATATACAATTTCAATTTTCTCAAGATGCAATGCTTATTGATTTAGGTTCTGAAGGTTCTTTTGTTCTAACGGAAAATGTAAATTATAAAAATAGCATAATAAAATTGGAAACCGATATAGGAAATTTATTTATTGTTGATGATGGAGAAAATAAAAACGATTTTACAAAAATTATTCCTATATGGAAAGATTTTACAACGATGCCTCAAGTCGGATACGACCCGTTAACAAAACAGTTTAATTATAATTTATTCTGTCAATTACTTTCTGAAAATCAAACTACTGTGGAGAAATTAATAACAAATCCTCTTATAATAAGCGGAATTGGAGAAAATTACGGCGCTATGATATTAAAAAAATCTTCGATTAATAAAAAAACCAAAACTTCCGAAATAAATAAAGCTAAAGCGAGAGTAATATTTGACGCTATAAAGCAAGTTTTAAGAGAAGCTTCGGGAAATACCGAAGAGGAAGAAAGCGATGGTTTGGATGATTAAAAATTCTTAATTGCAAGTCAATGCATATTTTAAAAAGTTAATTTTAAAAATTTTATTTCATTAATAATTGAATTTTATTAAAAATCTATTGCTCGCCAAAGGCGGACTTTAGTCTCGTCTATAAATAACCTATCAATGAAAAAAAATAATTTTAATCGATAAGATTTTTTACTTCATCCCAACTTAATTTATTTATATCGTTCACACAATCGCCTACAACATTATCTATAAGTTTTTTCTTTTTATTTTGAAGTTCTAATATTTTCTCTTCTATAGTTCCTCTTGTAATTAATTTATAATTTGTAACCGCTCGTTTTTGTCCGATTCTGTAGGCTCTATCTGTCGCTTGATTTTCAACTGCGGGATTCCACCATAAATCGTAATGAATAACCGTGTCCGCTTGAGTCAATGTCAAACCTGTTCCAGCAGCTTTTAAGCTTAATAAAAATATCGGCGCTTCTCCGTTATTGAATTTTTGAATCAAAGGCATTCTATCTTTAGTTTTTCCGTCCAAATATAAATAATCAATATTCAATTTTTTCAAAGCATCTCTCATTATATTAAGCATTTTTGTAAAAGAACTAAAAACCAAAATACTATGTCCGCCTGCAATTGCTTCTCTTATCATTTCAATAAATAAATTAAATTTTCCGCTTGAGCGAATATCCTTTCTCAAATCCGAATGCAATAATCTTGGATGACAACAAACCTGTCTTAATCTCGTTAATGCAGAAAATATTTCTATATGCGATTGAGCGAATCCTTTTCTTTTAACCGTTTCAAATATTTCAATTCTTGCAGCTTCAAGTATCGACATATAAAGTTCTTTTTGTTCTTTAGTCAAATCGCAATAATTTATAACCGTATGTTTTGGAGGCAAATCTTTTAATACATCTTTTTTTAATCTTCTTAATATAAAAGGAGCGATTCTGTTTTTTAGATTTTCTAACGCTTCCTTTGAATCTTCGTTTGCAGAAATTATTGGCGCTTCATAATCTTCCAAAAAATCTTTATGCTTTCCTAAAAATCCAGGCATTAAAAAATCGAACATTGACCACATTTCGCTTATAGAATTTTCTATAGGCGTTCCGCTTAAAGCGAGTCGTTTTTGAGATTTTAAACTCTTTACAGTTTTAGCGTTTTGAGTATTTGCATTTTTTATATGCTGCGCTTCGTCAAGCACTACATAATTAAATTCTTTTTCGCTTAAAAATTTTATATCTCTTCTTAAAGTAGAATAAGAAACTATAGCTATATCGTAATTATTCACGGCTTTTATTCTCTTCATTCTCGATTTTAAATTTCCCGTCAAAGTTATAACTTCAAGCGAAGGAGCGAATTTTTTTATTTCGTAATACCAATTTGCAACGCAGGAAGTCGGCGCTACTATTAAAGAAGTTAATTTTGAGCCGTTTTCTTTTTCTTTTAAAATTGACGCTATTGTTTGAAAACTTTTTCCAAGTCCCATATCGTCAGCAAGAATTCCGTTTAAAGACATATCGGCAAGTTTTCTAAGCCATTTATAACCGATTAATTGATAATTTCTAAACTCTCCTTTTATATTTTTCGGCGGATTTTCGTCATAATCGACTTTTTTTATATCGTCTATAGTTTTTGCGGCGCTATCGTCTAAATTTAATTCTATTCCGCTGTGTTTTTCAAGCATATCGGCAAAATATGGAGCGCTGAACATTGGAATCAAATAGCGGTTATTTTCTTTTTCTTTTATCTCTTCAATCGGATTTTCTTTAAACATTTTAGCCAAATAATCTATAATCTCCAAATCAATCGGAACAAAAGAACCGTTTTGAAGTCTTATATATTCTTTGTTTTCAGTTTTAACCGCTCTTATTATATCCGACAAATCGTAAATTTCTTTAACTCCTTCAAAAGAAAAATTAATTTCAAAAAAATTTATATCTTTCGTCAAAGAGGCTTTCATTTTTAAAGGCTTAACATTTAGTTTTAACGATTTAAAAGATTCGCTATAAAAAAATGTCCATCCTTTATCTTGAAGCATTGGAAGAACTTTATAACATAAATAAAATATTTTTTCATCGTCCGAAGTAGAAAAAGTATAATCTCCCGCTCTATTCAAATATTTTGAAAGAGTTTCGCAAAAATAATTTTCTTTTTCAATATCTCTGTAAATTTCTTCATTATCAAACATATAACCGCTTGTGAATTTATTCGTGTAAGGGTCGAGAATAAAAGAACCGTATTTAAATTTAATAGTAGAAAAAACATTCGCTCCGTCATAATCCAAATAAACTAAAGCCTGAACGGGAAATGCAAGAATTTCGTTTTCGGATATATCTTCGGGAAGTTGCACAGAAAAATCTTTTTTTAGATTAGGCAAAACTCTTGAGCAGAAATCTTTTATATAATCTTTATTTATTATAATCGAATTTTTAAATATATTTTTTTTTATTTTCGCATAAGACGGTTTCGTTTCGTAAAAAATATCTTTATAAAGTATAAAATTGCAATTCTCTCCGAAAGTATAAATTTTATTCAAATCGAAATCTTTTATATTTATATTCAAAATCAAATCTTTCTCTTCGTTATAAAAAATATTTAGAGAGAGATTCAAAATTTCATCTGCAAATATAATAGCCTTGCTTTCGAGTCTTATATTTGAAATATTTTTTAATAAACTTAAACATTTATTAGCGTCATAATCTTTAAACCATAATTTTCCGTTTTCTTCTTTTTGCAAACCTTCGCTATAAATATTATTTAAAAATCTTATTAATCTTGCCTCTTCTCTGCTAAAATCTTCAAGTTCTATTTTATATTCTTTATCTTCTATATTTTGCTTTTCTCCGACAATGCATGAAAATAAAAAATTTTCAAGTTCGTTTATTCTCAATTCTTTTTTGCATTCGTTATCGATTAATTTTAATGAAAGTCCAAGAATTTTTTCGTTGCCTTCGCCTCTAACCGAAAGCAAAATTGAAAGCCCGAAATATTCTCTATAAAGATTATCTCGGTAATTTTCCATTAACGGCGCTCTCGTATAATAAAGCCAATTTTGACGCTCGTTTAGATTTTTATTTTCATTAAATTTATCGTTATAATTTTTATTATTAAATTTTTTTTTCTCAAAATTTATTGAATCATTATTCGACTCTTTCAACATTTTTTATCCGCTTTGTAGTTCGATTATTTTTTATAAATTATTAATGTGTTATGTTAATTTTAATTATTAAAAAAGTCAATATAATATATTCTTTTTGATAACAAAAAATAACAGCAAAAAAATGGTTTATGCAATTAAGTATAAACCGCGTCAAAACAGATAAAAATAAATTATTACCTTCATTCATTAAAAAAATAAAAACCCCCATGCTCTTTTTGAACATAGAGGTTGTTGTCTTAAATCTTTAGTTTATATGATAATATATTTACTGCTTATTTTATTAACTTATTAACTTCTGTTTTTAAGGCAATAACTGCTGTTTTTAAGTTTCCAGCTTTTGTTTTTACTTCAGTTGCATCTACTTTTGTTGCTGCTGCTGCCGCTACTACTGCTTGAGCTGCTAATTCCAGTCTACTTGGCGCTGGGTTGGTAGGTTTACTTCCGCCTTCGTCCTTGCTACAGCTAACTGCCAATAATGATAAAGCCATTACCATTATTAATAAAGATTTAAGAATGTTTTTTGTGTGTTTCATTTTGCACACTCCTTTTGAATAAAATTTTTTTATAACTAAACAAGGATTTTTAATTTTCCTTGATAAGCTATCGAAATTGATTAAAGTTAAAAATATTTTAACTAAATGTAAAAAATATTTTTGAAATAGAAATTTAAAATAATTATTTAAGATATAATTATGGCTTTGCTTTGCCTTGCTTTGCTTAACAAAATTACAGTATTGTTATTTGTCGTAATTTTCATATCAAACTTTCCTCACCAATTTCTTGGCAAATATTTTTACAATTAAATTATACAATATCTAAAAAATTAGTCAATAGTTTATTTTAAATTTTTTTTTCAATATTGATTAATTTAATTTAACAATATTTTACAATATTTAAAAATTTTTGTCAACAAAATAATTTAAATATTTATTAATTATTATACAATCTTTTTAAAAATATTTCAAGCGTTTATTTAAAAAAATTATCCATAATTTATTACTTATTAACTTAAAACTTTACCATGCATACATTATGCAAGCTTTTGCAAATGGCAAACCATTATTTTATTATTATAAACGACTATTATAAAATAAATTATTTCAATTTTTTAAAAATATTATATGCTTTAATCTAAAAAATAAAGGAAAATGAAAAATCTTATTTACTAATTAAAATAAATTTGGAATAAAAATGAACAATATAAACGAAGCTTTAAATTATATTTACTCTTTTATGGGTAAAAAAAATTTGCATAAAAATAGTTTCAATCATATTAATAATGTTAAAGAAATTTTAAATATTTTAGGATATAAACAAACTTTTAAGATTATTCATATAACGGGAACTAAAGGCAAAGGTTCTGCTACTTTAGTTTTATCGAATATGCTAAAGTTTGCAGGATATAAAACCGCTTCTTTCGTCTCTCCTCATATAATAAATGTCAGAGAGAGAATAGCTATAAATAATCAATGGATAAGCGAAGAGGACTTTATAAATATAACTAAAAAAATAAAAAATATTTTAGAAGAAAACAAAATATATAATATAACCGTTTTTGAAATATTTACTATAATCGGACTATATTATTTTTATATTCAAAATGTAGATTATGCATGCATTGAAGTTGGAATTGGCGGAAAATTAGATTGCACAAATATTGTAGATTCTTCTATAAGCGTAATAACTTCAATATCTTACGACCATATGGAAATATTAGGAAATACTATAGAAGAGATAACGGTGCAGAAAGCGGGAATAATAAAAGAAAATTCTTTAGTCGTTTCGGCGGCGCAAGAGAAAGAATCTATAAATATAATAAAAAAAATTTCAAAAGAAAAAAAATCAAAATTATATGTTTTCAAAAAAGATTTTGATGTCGATATAATTTCAAATACAAATAAAATTTTAGAATTTATTTATATTGAAAATGAAAAAAAATATAAATTTGAAACTACTCTTTTAGGAGAGCATCAATCGGAAAATATTTCTTTAGCTTTTAAAACTTTTACTCTGCTTATAAATAATGAAAAATTATATTATAAAGCCGTTGACTCTATAAAAAATTTTAGTATAAATGCAAGACTTACTTTCGTTCAAAGAAATCCCGATATAATAATTGACGGAGCGCATAATTCAAAATCTCTTTTTAGAATATTAAAAACGATTTATAAATGGTATGATTATCTTATAATACTTTTTGCGCCTTTAAGCGAAAAAGATATAAAAGGAATGTGCGAAATTTTACAAAATAGCGACTCTTTTATTATAGTAAGTTCGCCAAATACAAATTATAAAGAAAATGACAGTTATAAAACTTATCAATACTTGAAAGAAAGAGATAATATAATTCATATAGAAAATTTTAACGAAGCCGTGAAATATATGCAAAAATTATCGAAAGAAAAAAATATTCCCGCTTTAGTTATAGGCTCTTTATATAGCGCAAGCGATTATATTAACTTAAATATTTAATTTTGTATTCCTTGAAATTTATTTATAATATCCATAGTCCTTTTTGAAGCGCCGTTATTTTGTATAAGCAAATTATAAGCTTTTTCGGAAATTGCATCTCTAATATTTTTATTTTCGTAAGCGTATTTTATTACTTCTGCAAGTTTATTTTTGTCTTCGCAATTAAAAACGCATTCTCTCATGTATTCGTAGATTTCAATAAAATTATACATATATCTTCCGACAATAACGGGTTTCTTAAAATAAATCGCTTCCAAAATATTATGTCCGCCTACATTTCCAATAAAAGTTCCGCCCATTATAACTAAATCTGAGAGTTTATACCAATTTAAAAGCTCGCCAATCGTATTTATTATAATTCCGTCTTCTGAGTTTGTTTCGTATTCCATATAAAGAGGCAAATTATAGTCTAATTTTGCGGCAATTTCTTTTATTTCGTTTCCTCTGTTAATATCTCTCGGAACGATTACTATAAAAATATTTTCTTTTATTCCTAAAGAATTTATAGCCTTTAATATAATCTCTTCTTCATTGCTATGTGTACTTCCAACGGTTATTACGAATTTGTTTGCAGGAATTCTACTTTCCAAATCGTCTATTTTCTCTTCATTAACCGAATAATTAATATCGTATTTCAAATTTCCCGTTACGGTTATTAAACTTTCGGGCATTCCAATTTTAATCATATTTTTTTTATCAATTTGACTTTGAGCTAGAATTTTTCTATACATATTAAAATAAGGCTTAAAGAAAAATTGAAAATTCTTATAACCTTTTATTTCTTTTTTTCCGATTCTTCCGTTAATCATATAAAGCGGAATAAGTTTTTTATGAAGGCAATAAATCATTGATGGCCAAATTTCTATTTCCGTTATCATTACATATTCGGGCGAAATTAATTTAATAAGTTTATTTATCATATTAGGATAATCTAAAGTTAAATAAAATAATTCCACTTTATCTCCGTAATTTTTTTTAGCAATATCGAAACCTCCGACTGTGGTTGTAGAAAGATAAACTGAATAACCTTTTTCAGCCAAAGTAAAAACTATCTCTTTAACCGCTACAATCTCGCCAACGCTTACGGCATGAATCCAAATTGCATTTTTATTATTTTCTTTCGGATATATAAAACCCAATCTCGATAAAGCGCCTTTTCTTATAGGTTTATTGAAAAGCGCCATTATTGAAAATACAATAAATATTAACGGATAAAATAAATACATTAAAATAACATAAATCGCATATATAAAAATCACTTAACTTTCCTAATATAAATAATTTTAAGAAGTTTTCTGACATACTAAAATAAAACATTCTGCCAACTCCTTATTTTCATTTGTAGTTTTTACTATTCCTCGCTTCTGCCTATGATTAAACGGGGTTATACTTCCGCTATTTTGATTATAACATTCAAGGATTTTACAATAATCGCTTAAAAGAGAAGTTATTTCCTCGTAAGTATAATCTCTTACATGATATTTAGTTTTTCCAAATAAATGTTTACTCCAAGCGTTCGGCGTAGAAACTATATAAAGTCCTCCGTCTTTCAATACTCTTAAAACTTCTTTTACTTGTCCTTTGTCGTCCTCAATATGTTCTATAGTTTCAAACGAAGTAACGACATTAAAAGTATTATCTTCAAAAGGCAAATTTAATATGCTGCCTTTTAAATATGAAATTACCCCCCCCCGTATATGAAATTTGCATATTCTACAGCCATCTCGTCTATCTCAACGCCGATTATATCTATAGCGGGATTATTTTTTCTCATATTAAAAGCTCCGTATCCCGTTCCGCTTGCAACATCCAAAACTTTATTTCCGTCTTTTATATATTTTGAAGCAAATTCGTATCTATCCAAATGAAAATCGCATCTGTCGGGTTTGAATAATTCTTTTCTGTTTGCATCCATTCTTTCGCCAGCGTTCTTTTTAAGCCATTTAATATATTTATCTTTATTTTCTTTTTTATTAAAAAAATCTAAAATTCCCATTTTTTCTCCTTGCTTAATTAAAGATTAAATTATATAGATTATAGTAAATATCGTTATAATAATATATATGAAAAAAGAAATCGCTCCTTTCAAAACGGCATGTTGTTTTCTAGTTCCCCATTCGCATTTTGAAGCGACAATAATAAAAGCGGTAAAAATTCCAATTTCTACTAAATTAAGAATTAATAAAATTGAGTAAAATCCGTTTTTAATTTTGTTATGCATTAATATAATATTTCCCGCTATTGGAAAAAGCATAAATATTGAAAGATTAATTATTTTATGTATGGCGATATATTTATTTAATTTATTCATAAGAATTATTATATTATAAAAGCAAGTTATGTCAATTAATTGATTTAAATTTATTTTTTATTCAAACTAACTTTTGTAATTAAATCGACTATATCTAAATTGCCGTTTTCCATAGCAAACATTAAAGCGTTTTTTGAAGATTTATCTAAAATATTTATATCCGCTCCAGCGTTTATTAAATATTCTACGGAATTATAATCTCCGTTTTCAGCCGCATACATTAAAGCGGTTTTGCCTTCATTATCGGAAGAGTTTATATCCGCTCTTGCATTTATAAGAGTTAAAACCGATTCGCTTTTTGAAGATATTGCAGCCCAAATTAAAGCGGTTTTTCCGTCTTTCATTTTATAATTAATATTTGCCTTTCCTATTAAAAGCGAAGATATTATATCGGTTGAGCCTAAAGTAGAAGCCAAAGCGAGAGGAGTTATATTATTATAAGAATTATAAGAAGCGGAAATATTTCCTTCAGCGCCATTTTCTAAAAGCGTTTTTGCCACTTCGTTATTGCCTTTAGCTATCGCGTAAAATAAAGCGTTCGCTCCATATTCGTTTATTCGATTAATTTCGCTTCCTTTATCTAATAATAGTTTGACGATTAAATCATGATTATTAAAAGCGGCTATCATAAGAGGCGTCATATTATAATCGACTCCGTCATTATTTCCGCTTCTATAAATTCCCGCTAATCTTAAATCGGCTTTTGCATTAATAAGAGTTTCGACTATGCTATAATAACCTTTTCCCGCAGCTTGTAAAAGCGCCGTAGTTCCTCCGTTAATTATAATATTTGGATTTGCATTTTTAGCGAGCAGATAAGAAACTATATCAATATATCCTGAATCCGCCGCATAAGTTAAAGCGGTATTGCCATGACGGCAAGTAAGATTGATATCTAAAGATTGAGATAAAAGAATAATTGCAATATTTTTATATCCTTTTGAAGCGGATATTATTAAAGCGTTATGTCCTAAACTATCGCCAAAATTTATAAAATTTGAAATTCCGCCTTGAGAGATTAAATTTCTTAATCCTTCCGCATTATCGGAATTTGCATATTCTAATAATTGTTCCAATTTTCCCGTATTAGTTTCTGACGAAATAAAATTTTGAGCGAAGGCATAAAAATTGATAATTAAAAATATTAAACTGAAAGCAAAATAACGCATAATTTTTCCTTGTTTAAAGTTTAAAATATTAACTTTATATAGTTTCGGAATTTTTGAGTATAAATTTTAAATTGATAAAATCGTTTTAATAATTTTAATAATTGAAAATTTTATTAATTCATTTAAAATAATTAAATATGATTAAATTTATTAAAAATACATTTATAATATTTTTTATATTAATAATTTTTACTTCAAAAGGTTTTTCTCAAAAAAGTATAATAATATTTAAAAACGATTATTCAAATAATTATATGAATTACGCGATTTACGATTTGATAATTAAAAATATATTTCTTTATTCTAATTTAAAAATTATGAACTCGCATTCAAATTATTCAAGCTATAATAAAATAAAATCTCAAATAAAAAAATTAACGATTAATAATAATGCAAATATTTCTATCGCTTATCAAATTCAAAATTTTAAAAACGGAATTTTGATTAATTATATTATTTTTGATAATGAAAAACCAAACGAATGGATTGAAAAAAGCGTTTATTCAAAAGAAGAAGATTTATTTATTTCTATTAATAAAATTTTAAAAGATATTTATGAGATTTCAAAAATAAAAAATAAAATAACTTATATAAAAGAAAAAGATTATATTTCGCTTTTAGGATATTATTCTCAAAAAATAATTTTAACTAATAACGAAGATAATATTTATAAATTATTTTACGATTTCCATAAAGACAATATTTATTTTAATATAGATTATTTGGAATATTTAACCGATAAATCGGATAGAACAAGCGTAGATATAATAAACGGTTTAATTAAAAATATGCAGAATTATATCAATAAAAAGAAAAATCATTATTATTTATATTCGCTCGGATGTATGCATTATGGAAAATATAAAGTTAATGTTATTTTAAGCGATATTGAAGCGTCTATAGAAAATTACAATAAAGCTTTGAAATTAAAAAATAATTATTATAAATATTATTATAGATTGGCAAACGCTTATATTTTAAAAAACGATTATGATAACGCTATTAAATATTATGAAGAAGCGATTAAACTTAACGATGATATAAATATTATAAAAGAATTTGTATCTTTATTAAAAAGAGATATAAATAAAAACGGAAACGAAGTTATAAGTTATTTGAAAAAAATAATAGAAATAAATAAAAATGACGAAGAGGCTTTGGAGGAGATTTCAAAATTATACGAAAAAATCGGAGATTATGATAACGCTTTAATTTATTATAATAAACTTTTTGAAGTTATTAATTATAATCTTTATATAATAAATAATGAAACTAAAGACGCTGACGCTTATGATAGATATATTTTTAAAAAGAATTCTATTAAGTTAAATATAGAATCTTTAAAAAAGAAAATTTTTTAATTTATTTTTATATATTAAAATTCAAGTTGACAATATTTAAAAAATATTATATATTATTTAGAATTCTATAATATTAATAATTAATTATGAGAAATATGAAGATTAAATATACAAAAATTTTAAAAAGCTATAAAAAAAATATAGCGAGGAAAAATTTTAAAAAAAATATTCTTTTACTTTTTGAATATATTAAATACAAATTAGAATTTTTTTTAGAAAATATAAATTTGCCAAATGTATTAAATTTATTTAAAAATAAAATTTTCTTGTCCGTTTCGGTAATTGCATTTATAATATTATTTAATATTTCGATATTTGCTATTAAAAATAAATCTAACAATAATTTTTATTTTAATAAAAAATTTGATAATTCCGACAAAACTTACAGAAAAATATTATCCGAAATGAATCCAGAAACTAACGATATTATAGAAAATTATTTGCCAAAAATACCTCAAATTACTTCAATAGCGAATATAGACGGCAAAGTATCTGAAATTTTTTACGATTATATATCTTCCGACAATACTTTAAATAGCGATGGAGTAATAGGCGTAAAATACGAAGAATATACGATTGGAGAAGGAGAAAATCTAACCACAATATCGCGAAAAATCGGAGTAAATTTGGACACTTTAGTAAGCGTTAATAAAATAACAAATGCAAATAAATTAAAACCAGGACAGAAAATTATAATTCCAAATAGAAACGGATTATTATATACGATTAAACAAAATGAAAATATAGAAGATGTTGCAAGTAAATACGATATTCAATTAAATAGAATTTTAGCTTTCAATAAAATTGACGAAATTTCGGATATAGAAATCGGAGACGATATATTTTTACCAGGCGCAAAATATACTTTAGACGAGAGAATAGAAAAATTCGGACAAATGTTTAGCTTGCCCGTTACCGTAACGAGAATAAGCAGTTTATTTGGTTATAGAGTTCATCCTATTACAAAAGCTAGAACGAAACATACGGGAGTCGATATTCCTGGAAGTTTGAATACGCCCGTTTATGCTGCAAGAAAAGGAAAGGTAATATTTGCAGGCTATAGCGGAGGTTATGGAAATTTAGTAATTGTTCGTCATGATAAAGGCTATACGACTTATTATGGACATCTTAATAAAATTACTACAAAAATCGGAGCTAATGTCGGAGTCGGAATTATGATAGGCAGAATGGGAAGCACGGGAAATTCTACGGGAAGCCATTTGCATTTTGAAGTTAGAAGAAACGGCGAAGCTTTAAATCCGATAGATTTTATACCGATAAGAAAATTTCTAGCGAAAAGAAAATAATAAAATAAATTTATGCATTATCATTTCAAATAAAAATTTTTTCTATATAAAAACTTATTTTAAATAAATTATTAATCGACATTAAAATTTTAGAATTATTAATTATATCTATAATCTTATTAATATTCTCATATTCTTCAGGCATTGAAAGTATTATTGAAGAAATAAAAGCGATTGTTATGCAAGCTATAAAAGTTAAAACTATAGCGCCAAGAAGTCTGTCAACCCAACCTAAAAATATGATTTTCAATAATTTTTTTATGCTGTCTTCAACTTTCGATAAAATTATACGAATTATTGAATAACTTACTATAAAAGAAATTATTTTTAATATAATAGAATGATTAAAATATTTTGATGCAAAATTATATATTAAAGGCGCGATTATAAAAGTTATGATTATTGCGATTATCGGAACGGTTATAGAAATTATGCCTTTGTATAATCCGTATAAAAAAATTAAAAATAAAATTATTATTATAAATATATCTAAAGAATTAAACATTATCTTATTTTACTGCTTTTTAATAACGCTATTATAGGAGCGAAAGTAATACTGCTTTTCATTTTATGCGTATTTATAATATTCGATAAAGCCTCTATATTCGTATGAGACATAGAAGAATAATTTCCAACTTTTTTAATCGCTCCGTTTAATCGCTCTCTATTTTCTATTACATTATTGAAATTATTAAATATTTTTATTATATCCTGATTTTGAAAATCTATTTTAGAATTTAATTGATTTTGAATATCAAGCATCGCGTTAATATTTTCTCTTATGTATGAAACTATATCATTTTGTTCTTCCACCAATTCAAATATTTTATTATTAAAATTTTCTAAAGCTTCAAAAGAATCTATATTTGAAGATTCAAAACTCATATCGTTTTCTATTATTTTTAAATAATTGTCAATCTCTTCGGTTATTTTTTGAACGGATTTTTTTATTATCTCGCAATGCTCTTCCACATAAAAAGAAGAATTTTCAACCATAACCAAACCAGAAAATATATTTATAAGAATTTTCTCTATCGACTGCGTGCCTAAAGATATTTCATTAGATAAATTTCCTATTTCTTTAGCGACAACAGAAAAACTTTTTCCATAAACTCCCGCTTTTGAAGATTGAATTCCCGCGTTTATTGAAAGTAAATTTGTTTTATTTGTAATATTTTTTATATATTCTATCGTTTCGTAAATTTCGCCCGTTATCGCGCTTATGTCTTTAAATTGGCTTGCATATTCTACAATATTGTCTATAAATTTTTTAGAAGTTTGATTAAGATTATTTTTAATATTTTTTAAATCTTCAGAAAGCTCTATAAGTTCGTTATGAGAAAAATCGGTTTCTTTAATTCTTTTTATAATTCCGTTTAATAATTTACAACTATCTTGCAATTGATTTTTATATCTTTCAAAAAAGCTAAATACGGAACTTGTAAATTTTATTCCTTCTCTAATTATTTGATTTTTATTATCTTTTGTTTCGGTAAGTTTATCTTTAGATTCTAAAATATTATTTACTTTTGAGTTCATCATATCTAAAGCGTCTTTATTTTCTTTGTCTATTTCAAATACGAAAAGCGAAGAGTCCATAAAATTTTTATCCACAGAGTTTAATTTGTCTGAGATTCCATTTATATTTTTTAAGATATTTAAGTTATTTTTTAATTTATTTATCAAAACGGTATCTTTATTTATTTCGTTTAATGCGCTTATCGTAAAACTTGAAAAAGTCGCTATAAATCTAATCATATAAGAGAGAGTTATTGCAAGCGCTGTTCTGTCAAAATCGGCGTTTAAATCTCCTCCAAAATGAATTATATCGGTAACGATTAAATATAATCCTATTAAACTAAAAATTGTAAACACTATATTAATTGCTATATTATGTCTTGCTATAATATCGAGTATTACGGGAATCAAAATAGCTGCAAATAAGAATAATATTATATACATTTTATAAAGATAAAATGAACCTTTAGGCTCAATGCTATAAAAATCGCCTATATCGTTATATATTACATAAAAAGAGGTTTCAAAATTTATAAGGCTTATTGTAATAAGAGCTATTATTAAAATTCCCGTTATAATTAAAATTGCATCGCTCAAACTATTAAGAGTTCTATTATCGCTTAAAAAACTTTTATTATTAAGAGGCATAAGCATAACCGTAAATAATAAAAGTATATTATTAAAAATATATAAATTAGAAGCTATATTCGGATAAACTCCGTATAATTCTAAAAATATAATCGCTATAGATATAATATTATATAAAGACAATAATTCCAAAGTTATAGCGACTATCGTATAAACAAAGCTTTTTGTTCTTCTTGAAAGCAAAATAAATACAACGGCAAGTATTGTCATAAACGATAAATTTATCACGGGAGTTAAAAGTTTAATGATATTAATATTATATCCTAATATAAAATTTGTAAGCAAATCCATAAAAACCCTTTATATAACTTTAGAATGTTCTTTAATTACATCGTCTAAATTATTTGAATATTCTAAAAGTTTTTCTTTTTCATCGTTAAGTTTTCCGCTAACGGATTCCAAATCTTCCGAAGTCGCTAAAAGTTTATTCATATCCTTCATTAAATTTTTTATTTCCGAATTTTGTTCAAAAGCCTTTTCTGAAATATCTATTATATAATCGTTAAACTCTTCAATTCTTAATCTTATATTCATAAAATCGTTTTCTTCGCTCGTTATTATATCTTTAATATCCGAAACGGAATTAAACATTTTATCCGTATTTTTTACGATAGTCATATTAAAATCGTTTTGCCTTTCCATTCCTTTATTAAACTGAATTAATTTATCATAATATGACGATATTTCTTTTATTAATTCCGTAAAATTATTATTTATATTAACGCTTGCATGATTAAATCTCTTAAAAATATCTTCTATTTGAAATAAAAGTTTTTGCATTTTCTCAGATACGCTCAAAGATTCTCCGACTAACTCGGATACTGATTTTGAAATTAAAGCAAAGTCATTTGAATAAGCTCCCGATTTTGAAGCTTGAATTCCCGAGTTTATCGCCAAAGTTTTTGCCTTATCCGACATATTCGTCATAAACGCTATAATTTTATTTATTTGAATATTTAAATGACTTATTTCTGAAGTTTTATTTAATTCTAATCCTATATTATATCTTTCTTTTTCCAATCCTCCTTGAAAAGAATCGAATTTATCAAGCATATTTACGCTCTCTGCTTGCAAATTATAAATTTGTTCTATTGATTTTTGTAAAGTTATATTTAAAGATTCAAGCATTAATTTTTGAGATTTTGAAACTTCTTTTAATTTCGGATAAGTTTCTATAAGTTCGTTAATCTTTTCAATATTTGAATACGCATCGTTTACCTGAAAGTTTTCTATAGCAATGAATTCGTTTATTGAATCTATAATTTTTACAATTTCCGATTTTAAATTGCTAACCGAAGAATAAGAATTTGAAACATCTTCTTTTAATTCGTTTACCGCTTTTTGAAAATCTTCTTTATATTCAAGCATTTTTTTTGAAGTATTTGAAGCCGTATTTATTATAACCGTATCTTGCGCTCTAATCTCTTCAAAATTATAACTTTGTTTAGTTCTTCTACGAAAAACCGAAGAAATAAATTGATTTACCGAAGAGTGAATAATTATAATATTATAAATTACATAAGCTAAAGTTATTCTCGAAAATGGAATACTTCTCAAAATTAAAAAATCTCCTCTCGATTGATATACTGAAATTCCGTTAAAGTCGTCAAAGAAAAATATCGCTATTATAGAAGCTAAAATTAAATATTGCGTATTTTTTGCAAAATTTTTAATAACGACTACTTCGTATATAAACGCGCTTATTACAATTAACATAGAACAAGAAACTACAAAATCTCTAAAAACATATAAAGGTCCTATTTTCCCTCTAATTTTTATGCTGCCTTTCATAGTTTCATTTAAAGTGTTTATCGCCTCCGTCTTTGAAATAAAAACTTCGGGATAAACTATCGATATTACTATAATTATAGCGACTAAAAATACCGTCAAACTATAAAGAAATTCCAAAGCTTTATGATATTTTTTATTTAATTCCAAATTATTTTTTACATAAATCATCCAAGGAATAACCGTTACGGATAAAATCATTTGCTCTACTCTATATAAATGAAAAGCTATTTGATTATTATAATCCGATAGAGATATTATTATATTTAAAAATTCTAAAAGCGAAAATAAAAAAGCTAAAATTCCTATCGATAAAGTTATTAATTGGCTTTCCTCAAATAATTTTAAATATATATAGGCGTAAAGTATTATGCCTACAAAACCCATAAAAGTTCCTATGGTTGGAATGCCTAATTCAAAAAATATATGAAAGAAATTTCTATCCATAAAATCTATCCATAAAAACTATAAAATCCTTTATTTATAAGAAATTTTCTATTAAATACATAATAATACAATATCGTTTATATAATCGGAATTTATCATTAAGTATTTATATTTATTTCTAATCCGTTAATTTTCTAATCCATCTCTCTTTTTTAAGCATTATAATGCCAATCGTTATCTTTATAAAATCGGTTAATTTTGCTATTCCAAACATAGCTACAGGACCAACCGAAGTAAATTTAGCCAAAATTAAAGCCGCAGGAGCGAATAAAAATAAAGATACGGGAACATCAACCGCAAAACCAAATAAAGCGTCTCCGCCCGCTCTTGAAACAGAAAATTGAGAGTTAATATAAGTCCATACGGGCATATAGCATGAAATCAATATTACTAAATTTCTTGTAATCGCTTGAGCGTTAACAGTAAGTTTTGAAAATATAAAAGGAATTAAAAATATTGAAGACATTTCTATTAATCCGACTATTAAACCCGCTATTATAGAACCGTTCATTATCCATTTTGCCTTATCTTTAGCTTCTTTAAGTTCTCCTCTTCCTAAAGTTCCGCCAACAATAACCATAGACGCTACATGAACTCCTTGAAATACCAAATAAAATATATTTGCAATCGTAAAACCCGAAGCCATTCCCGCAACCGTTTCCGCTCCGCCTCTGCTATTATAAAGCGCCGTCATAAACATTTCGCTTAATCCCCAACTAATTTCGCTTAAAAATATGAGACTCGATTTATTAACCATATCGATAAAAACGCCAATTTTAACTTTTAATATTTCTCTCGTTCTAACATAAAATTTTTCTTTATGCAATTTAATATATATTATAAAAATCGCCATTTCTAATATTCTTGCTATTAAAGTCGCAATTGCAGCTCCCGTTTCTTCAAGTTTCGGAGCGCCCAAATTTCCATAAATTAAAATCCAATTTCCAAAAGTATTGCATGCTGTCGCTATAACCGATATTACTAAAGGAATATGAGGCTTTCCAATTTCTCTATAAGAACTTCCTATAGCTCCCGAAATTGAAATTGGAATAAATGTAAACGCTATTATTTTCATATATTTTGAACTAGATTCTAATATTTCTTTTTGAGCATAATTTCCTTGCGTAAGAAGTCGCATAAAAATTTCGGGATTTATTAGCATTAAAATCATATATATAACTGAAATTATAAACGGAAGTATTACTTTAAATCTAAAAGCCTGTTGCATTCCTTCTTGATTATCTGCGCCGCTATTTTGAGCCATATATATTCCGCCAGCTCCGTAGAAAGTATATAATAAAACCAAATATATAAAATTTAATTGATTTGCAACATTAACCGCCGCCATTTTTGTATCGCCAAGTCCCGCAACCATAAAATTGTCTATAAGCGAAACCATTCCCATTATTAATTGTTGTGCCATAACGGGAACGGCTACAGAAATGCATAATTTATAGAAATCCCAATTTCCGAATATTTTATTTTTTGAGTAATTCATAATAATATTTTTTTTAATTAATTTATAAAAATAATTTTAGGTTTACATAATATAATACTATTTTTTTATTTGTCAAGTATTTATAAATAAAAAAAAGACGCCATTAAAAAATGACGCCTCTATTTTCCGCTTAACAATAGATTAATAAATTTTATTTAACTCTTGCGCCTTTTCCTCTAACTCTCATTTTTGTGATTAAACCAGATTTGAAAATCTCATAACGAGGCATAATTAAGAAATCATAAGTCGTTCCTTTTAAAGCTTCGGCTATAAGTCTTTCTTTCAAAGTGTTATCTTTAGCGTCATATTTGAGTTCCGCCGTTAAAACTTCTCCAACGGTTATATCGTTTCCAGAAAGTTGAAGAGATTGAGGAATGTTGTCGGCGGTTGCTATAGTTTGACAACTTACAAGAAATAAAATAAAAGTTAAGCAGAAAGTAATTAAAAATAGTTTTTTGAAATTCATAATATGAACTCCTTTTAATAGATTTTTATTTATAACCAAACGAATATCGCTATTCGATAAGCTATACAAATTGAGAAAATATCCAAAAGAGATGGATAAAAATTTAATAAATATTTTGATTGATTGATTTTTATTTTTACGAAATAAATTTTGAAAAAGTTTAAACTGCTTGTTCTGTTCTGTTCTGTTCTGTTCTGTTCAACATAGTTACAGTGTTTTTAAATCTCATATAAAATACCCATTAATTTTTATAGTTTATTTTATTTACATTCAAATTATACAATATTTAAAAAAATATGTCAAGCGTTATAATTAAAATAATATTGAGTTTTTTTATTTTTAAATTAAACTTAAATAATATTTATTAAAATTAAAACATTTTTTATTAAATTTAAATTATGGAAAAGTTAAAAAAATTAAGAGCCGAAATTGACGATATAGACAAACAAATAGTAAAACTTATAGAGAATAGAATGAAAGTGAGCGTTAAAGTAGGCGAGCTTAAAAAAGAAAATAATATTCCCGTTTTTGACGCTGAAAGAGAAAAAGAATTAATAGAAGAAAAAATAAAATTATTAAAAAATAAAGATTTGTCTAATCTTATAATCACAATTTATAACGATATAATGTCGGTTTCAAAATCATTGCAAAAAAATTTAATCGAAAAAGATAATAAAAATAAAATTAATAAAAAAATAGATTATAATAAAATTGTAGCTTATCAAGGACGAGAAGGCGGAAACGGATATGAAGCGGCTAAAAAATTTTTTAATAATAAAAATAAATTAATAAATAAAGCGAGTTTTGAAGATGTTCTTGAAAGCATAAGAAATAAAGAAAGCTATTATGGAATTCTGCCTCTTGAAAATTCTTCTACGGGAATGGTTAATGAAGTTTTAGATATACTTGTTCTTTATAATTGCAAAATAGTCGGAGAGATTTATCTTCCGATAGAATACGGACTTATGGCAAAAAAAGGAGATAAAATAAAAGATATAAAAAAAGTTATCTCTCATCCGCAGGCGTTAAAGCAATGTTCGGATTTTATAAAGAAAAATAATTTTGAAGAATTAACGGCAAGCAATACGGCTGAAGCGGCTTATATAGTTTCAAAAAGCGAAGATAATTCTTTGGCTTCAATATCGAATAAAAACGCTGCAAAAATTTATAATTTGGAAATTTTAAAAGAAAATATAGAAAATATAAAAGGAAATACGACAAGATTTATTATAGTTTCAAATTACGATAACGCTCTTAAAAACGGAAATAAAATGACTATAAGATTTTTGCTTCCGCATGAAAACGGCTCTTTGGCAAACGCTCTTTTAAAACTAAAAAATTTTAATTTGACATCAATCGTAAGTCGTCCGCATAGAGAGAGAAAATGGCAATATTATTTTTATATCGATATGACGGGAAATTTTGACGAATCTACTTTAGACGATTTTAAAAATTCCGTTGAAAATTTTACCATACTTGGAATATACGATGAATAATAAAATAGAAAAGAAAAAAACTTTATTTATAATAGGTTTGCCAGGCTGCGGTAAAACTACTTTATCAAAAATTCTAGCTAAATATTTGAATTATAATTTTTATGACTTGGATTTAATAATAGAAAAAAAAGAAAAAATGAAGATAAGTCAAATATTTGAAATGCGCGGAGAAAAATATTTTAGAGAAAAAGAAAGCGAGATTTTAGAAGAGTTAAGCGAATTAAAAAACGCCGTTGTATCTACAGGCGGCGGAATAATATTGTCTCAAAAAAATAGAGAGATAATGAAAAAAAAAGGAATAACGATTTTTATAAATAGAAACCTCGACATTCTTCTTAACAATATAGACGCAAGCGAAAGACCTTTATTAACTAAAGATAAAAATAAATTAATCGAATTATCGAAAGAGCGCGAACCTTTATATAAAGAAAGCGCCGATATAATTTTTACTCATAATACTTGGGAAGAAAATATTGAAGAAACTTTTAATATATTTTACGATTATATAAAAAATGAAATTTCTTTATCAAATTAAATTTAGTTTATATATATCCAAATCTTTAAATATATTTTTTAATTTATTATAATCTTCGTTTATTATATTTTCATTTTTGTCATATAAAGCGAAAAGCGAAGAACCCGAACCGCTCATGCAAATTTTTCTTTTAATTTCATTTTCAGCTTTTTCTTTATATTCTTTTATTTTAGGCTCAATCTTAAAAACATTTTTTTCAAATATATTGTAAGTATGCGAATATAAATCTTCAAATTTTATTTTCTCATTTTTATCAAGCAAATTTTTAATATAAAAAATATCGGATTTGTTAAAATCGTTTTCTGCAAATTTTGAATAAGCCAATTTTGTAGAAACTATTATATTTGGATAGATTAAAATTATTTTATAAGGAAAAGTAAAATTATATAAAAAAATTTTCTCTCCAATTCCCGATACCCAACTTAAACCTCCATTTATAAAAAACGGAATGTCCGCTCCGAATTTTGAAAAAGATTCTATTAATCGATTGTCGGGCTTTATATTTAATTCTTCTAAAAAAAAGTTTATTATAGTAGCCGTATTTGAAGAACCTCCGCCGAGTCCCGCTCCCGTTGGAATATTTTTTTCTATATTTATTTTATAATTTTTTTTAAGATTCATTTCATTTTTGAAATAATAAAATATTTTTGAAACTATATTTTCTTCGTTGTCGTTTAATTTATATTTTCCGCTCGTTGAAATTTTAAATTCTTTATCTTCTTCAATTTTTATTATATCAAATAAATCAATCGTATGAAATAAAGATTCTATTAAATGATAACCGTCTTCTCTTTTTGATTTTATATCTAAAAATAAATTAATTTTGCAAGGAGATTTTTTTATAATCATATATTTTGTTTAATTAAAGCCGTTAAATAATTATTTCACTCTTCTTATTTTAGTTTCAAATTTTTCTTCAACCAATTTTATAAGTTCGGGCAATTTTTGCTCGGCTATCATTTTTAATTTTTCTCTATCAATATTTTGAGCGGGGCTTCCAAGCATAATAGAATTTGATTCAATTTTAACTTTTGACATAACGCCGCTTTGTCCTCCCAAAATTACTCTATCGCCCAAAACCACATGGTCCGATAGTCCGACTTGTCCCGCCAATACGCAATTATGCCCAATTTTACTGCTTCCTGCTATCCCGACTTGCGAAACTATTATCGAATGCTCTCCAATATCGCAATTATGAGCTATTTGAACGAGATTGTCTATTTTAACGCCTTCTCTTATAATAGTTGAGCCTAAAGTCGCTCTGTCAATACAAACATTAGCGCCAATTTCAACATCGTTTTCTATTATAACATTTCCCCTTTGAGGAATTTTCATTTGCTTTCCATTTACTTCAAAAAATCCAAATCCATCGTTTCCTATAACCGTAGAAGAGCCAATTATTACTCTGTCTTTAATAACGCATCTATCATGAATTGAAACATTTGAATGAATTATGCAACTCTCTCCAATGATAACATTATCTCCTAAAAACGTTCCGCTTTCTATAATCGCTCCTTTTTTTATAATGCAATTTTTACCTATGCGAACATAATCGCCAATATAAACTTCTTTGTCGATATTTGAATTTTCTTCTATAATCGCCGTTTGTTTAATCGTTCCCAAATTATATTTTTTATCTTCAAACATAAAATACAATAATTTAATAAAAGCTTCTTTAGGATTTTGATAAATTATAATAGTTTTATTTTTAAAATCTTTAATACTTTCCGCAGTATCTTCTCTCATTATAATAGCGTTAGCTTTGCTATTAAATGCCGTTTCAATGTATTTATTATTATCAATGCAAATAATAGAGTTTTCAATAATATCGTTTATAGGCGAGAGAGTAGATATATCTAAATTTTCATCTCCTATTATTTTTTTAGCGTTCAAAAAATTAAATATATCTTTTACTTTCATTTTATCTCCCAAAATTTTTTATTTTTTTAAAGACGCTTTTACATCCGCAATAACCGATTCTGTAATATCAAAAGTTCTGTCGGCGTATAATATAGAATTTTCCGTTCTTTCCAAAATCAAAGTATAGCCTTCTTTTTTAACTATATTCATTAAAGAATTTGCAACCTGTCTCTTTACCATTCCTTTTAAAGAAGTGTCTCTAGTATTTGCAATAGAATTTTCAGAATTATCTTCGGTAGAATTTTGTTGTTTATATTCTTCTTGCTTTTCTTTTAATTTATCGGCTAATTCCTGGTCGCTTGTAACTTCTTTTATTACTCTTTGCAAATCTATATATCCTACTTTTGTAAGTCTATAAGATTGAGTGAATAATCTTGGGCTTATTATCGAAACAAATAAAACAGCCGTAAATATTAAACCAAAAATATAATACTTTTTCATTTTTTTCTCCTTAAAATTTTTTTATTAATTTTTTTATATAAAATCAATAATTATTATACAATATAATCAATTTTTTCAATAGCTTTAATAAAAAGGATGATTCATTGTAAAAGCTATTCCCCAACCTCTTCCAAGCCATTTGCCAAGCGGAGAGAATGAATCGCCTTCAAAAGCTTGTATGCCTTTTCCAAATCCGACATTATCTTTATTATAAACGAATCTTTGAGCAAAATAGAATCTTATATTAAATATAGGAATCGTTAATCTTAATCCAAAACCCCAAGAATACATATATTGCGAAGGGTCGAATATATCTTTAATATTCATAAATTGCGAAGGATAAGAATAAGCGTCTCCATCTTGATTGAGTCCCGAACTTCCTGGCATCCATAATTGTCCCGCATCCAAGAAAGTTACAAATCCTAAAGTTTTTGGAATAATAGGGACTCTTAATTCGGCAAATATTCTCACTTTAGCTCTTCCATAAGCCCAAGAATCTTTAGAACCGTCACTTCCAACCATATCGTAAGTTGACAAGCCTCTATTATGTTTAAAAAGCGTGTATCTTGAAGTATCCCAACCTCTAACATCTTCAAACGGATTAAGATAATATAAAACATCCGCATCGTTTCTAATATCCATTCCAGGTATTTTAACAATTTGAGCAATCTCGCCGTAGAATGCAAATGAAAGTCTATCATTAACGGGAACTGCTAAAAATCCCGTAGCGTTTAATCTCATAAGTTGAGTATGAAGAAAATAAAAATCAACCGTTCCTCTTAAAAAACTTCCTCTTGTAGGATTTGAATAATCGTTTCTGCTATCTCTTAATAAAGAATAAGAAACTATAAAAGTAGTAAACCAATCGCTTTCCCATCTCTTATTTCCTCCAACTTTTTTCTCTATTCTATGTTTCAAATATTTTTTAATATCATTCAAAACATGGTCTGGTCCGCTATCGCTCGCTCCTTGGTCATCCCATTGCATATATTGTTGAACTAATGTATCGAAAGTTAAGAATGTAGAATAATAATCGTAAAAATAATATCCGACACGAACTATTCCCTCTAAACCGTGCCTTGTATAATAAGAATATTTAGGAAGCCCAAAATCTCCCGTGCCTATTTGGTCGCCTGTGTTTACATTTTCGTAAAAATAAGATAAATCCAATCCCAAATATATTGGCAAATTAAGTAAATAAGGCTCGGCAAAATTGAAAGCTATTCTTCTTTGATTCTGTCCGAATTCTCCGCTTAATCCTATTTGCAAACCTCTTCCCAAAAAATTCATTTCTCTAATTGAAGCGAAAACTTTAAAACCCGAACCTGTTGAAAATCCTCCTCCGCCTGAAACCATAGCCGACCTTCCGTCCGTTACATTTAATGCTAATTCCATTAATCCTTCTGCAGAGCCTGGTTTTACATTTATATTTATATTTTCAAAAAATTGCGTATTATATAATCTTTCCTGCACTCTTTGAATTTTTACTGAATTGAAAACTTCGCCTGGTTTTATATCAATGTATCTTTGTATAACGAAATCTTTTGTTTTTGTATTTCCCGCTATTGAAATATTTTCTATATGCGCTTTATCATTTTCAACTATATCATACATAATATTTACTATCTTTGCATCTTCGTTTACGGTAATAACGGGAATAACTTGCCTAAATATGTATCCTCTTTCAGAATATTTATTTTGAATTCCTTGATAATCCGTCATATGATAAGTATAATTATATAAAGCGCCTTTTTTCGATTTTATATCTTTTTGTATATTATCCGAAGTAATAATTAAATTTCCTTTAAATCCTATATCTCCAAAATAATATTTTTCGCCTTCCGTTAAATAAATATCGATTATCAAATCCTGGTCGTCTTTTATCTGCGGGTCTCTCCATTGATAAGTAAATTTAACATTATCTACCGCGGCTTTATAATATCCTCTGTCGGCGTAATATTTTACTACTTTTGCTTTATCGTCTTCAAATTTGAATTCGTTAAATTTTCCTAAAGATAAAAATCCGTTTTCTTTAGTGGACATTTGCCTTTTAAGTTCGTTATCCGAAAAATGCGTATTTCCATGAAATTTTATAAATGCAACTTTTATCTCGTTTCCTTCGACAATATCCATTTCTATATTTACTTCAAACAATTCTTTATTTTCAGTAACTTTCGGTTTTACATAAGCTTTTAAATATCCTTTATCTTGATAATTCGTTATTATAGAATTAACAGCGTCATTTAAATTCTGCGGAATATAAGGGTCGCCCGCTTTCATTATAGGTTTTATAACATCGTTTAAAGCCGTTCTTGTTAATCTTTTATTTCCCGTATATGTAATGTCTTTTATTAAAAATCTTTCGGCTACGATTATATTTAATATTACTCCGTTTCCATCGCTTCTCGCATCGATTGCGACTCTTTCAAAAGATTGAGTATCGAATAATTTTTTTATCGCTTCGTTAATTTCGGCTCTTGAAAATTTGCTTCCCGCTTTAATCGGAAAACTATTTTTTATTTGAGTTTCAGTAAGTCTAACCTCGCCCGTTACTTCTATATCGTTTATTATTAATCCTTCGTAAGCGGCTATATTTCTCGCGTTTTTTAAATTATCAAAATCGCTTTCAACGGCTATTAATAAAATAAAAGTAAATAAAAGAATAAATACAGAAAATAAAATAATAAAATATTTTTTACAAAAATTCACTAAAATCTCCAAGTTGCCAACAATATCAAAATCTAGTTTTGAATCTCCAACGACCGATTAAATTAAAATCTTGCCCTATTTCTTGAATGTATTGTGGGTTTATTTTATATTCAAATGTCAAATTTGCAAGTCTGTAATTTTGCCAAATAATTGGAGCTGATATTTCAAAACCGACTCTATTATCAAAATAGAAAGAATCTTTAGGTCTGCCAAAAAGATTCGGTCTATTCGGGTCTTTAGCGTTATAAGTAATATCCCATTTTACATACAAATATTTTGAAAAAGTTTTTCCAATACTTGCGCTCGTATTATTAAAAAATTTAGCAAGACTCAAATTATTATTATAAGTTATAATATTATTTACGGCGGAGCTGCTTATATTAAAAGAATCTATTATTCCAATTCTCATTATCCATCTTTCAAAAGGTCTTAAAATAGTATTTCCAAATATTAAATCGCTATAGCTTCCCACAACCTGTCCGACTTGATTATTATTTTCGCTTCTGCTATTAAAATAACTTGTAGTTTGAGCATACATCTGCTCTTCTCTATTGTCAAAAGTTCCTTGCGGTATTCCCGCTAATTGATTTACTTGATATTGTCCTAATGTAGGTATTGTGTAAAATCTAACGGGCAATATTCCCGAAGTATCGGGATATAATAATTGAGATAATCTCGCGTTCATTTCCATATATAAAGTAATGCTCTCTCTCGATACTTCATTTTCAAAAGATTCTGAAGATGTATTATTTGCAGTAGAAGGATAATATTTTTTATTTGCAAAAGCCGTAGCTTCTATTATAGGGTCAGAACTGTTATTATTCGGAAAAGTTATAGAACCGCTTTCTAATTTATATATATTTTGTAAATAATAAATATTTCCTCTTGCCAAATTAATCGTTCCCGTTAATTCTATTCCGTCCATTATGGAACTATAAACTCCCATTTTAGAGCCTTCTTCCAAATAAAAATCTCCAACTAAAGCATTATAAGCTCTAACCTGTTTCCAAGCTTCGATTATAAAATCCCAATATATTCTGCTTGCTATTCCATAAATATGCTGTGAATAAGTATTTCTATTATTTATAGTGTTAATTTGAATATCGCTTTTCATTAAAGTTAATATTCCGCCGATTCTTGGAGCGGATAAGTTTCCGCCGACATTCATATCCAAATGCAAAGGTCCTTTTATTTTCGCCACATTAAAATCTATATCGCCTTCCAAAAGTCCTAATTGTTCGTCTGAAGAAAGCAAATCGAAATCCATATAATTTACGGCGTTTCTAAAAATTTCCGCCTCTCCCGTAACGCTTAAATTCTTTTTTCTTTTCGTATAGAAAGTTAAATTATTAATATTAAACATATTTCCGTCAAAATTAAAATCTACTATAGCGTTATCGAATATGTCTGAAAAATAAGCTATCTTTACTTTTTTGCCATGCCCTAAAAATCTTCCGTTTATAGCCAAATTATCTTTATCGCCATGAACTCTCGCGTATAAAGTGTAAGGCTTATTATCGATTATAAAATTTGTAGGCGAAGATTGTATTTCGGTAAAAATTACATTAAATATTTCAAATATTTCAACATTGAGTTTGCTTGAAGTTAATAATAAATCTACTTGATTATTTTTAGCGTTTCTTATAACTCCGTCTATATTTAGCATTTGATTATTATCGTATATATAATTTAATTTAGTTTTATTTTCTTTTTCTTCTCTTAAAATAGTTCCGTTTATTCCATGCGTTTTATTATTTGTAAAAGATATTAGATTGTCCGAGTAAGTCATTATAGTTCCAAATTCGGGCAATATTCTTCTGTTAATCGTTATCGGACTCGTTTGAATTCTATATTCCGAAATTCCATTTGGCAATTTTCTCATATTATAATTTATATTTCCGCTATACGAACTGTAGATAAATAGATTATCAACTTCTATTTGCATATTCTGTAAATCTTTTGAAAAATAAGCGTAAGGAATTCTAATCTGTTGAGGTTTTTTAAACGCTTTAGTTATAACCATTCCGCCTTGTCCCGTTTTAGTCATAACAAAATCTTTAAACTCAAATTCGTTTTTTCCATAATAACCCGTTAATGAAATATCAAATCTATCTTCCAATAATTCCAAATTTTTTATATTAAATCTATCAAGATAAATAATTGGATTATTTAATAAACCGATAACGGTAGCATCCGCCGATAATATTCCATAAATTCCGTTGGCGTAATTCAAATTAAAAGGCAAATCCGAAACGGTTAATTTTCCATAAACATTATTTTTATTAATCGAAGCGTCTATTACCAATCCGCCGTCATTATCCGCCGATTTAAATAAAGCCGTAAATTTATTAATTCCGTCTCTATTATCCAAAATTCCGTTTCCCATAACTCTATTTGCGCCATAATCTACAATTATATTTGTGAAAACTAAACTTTGATTTGAAAGCTCGAATTGAGTATTTAAAGTAAAAATCGGAGCGACATTTTTATCGAATTTTACATTTCCGTAAATATAAAAAGGTTTTTGAGTATAATTGTCGATTGAAATATCAGCGTTAATAACATTATTATTTATACTTAATTCTTTAGGCGTTTTAATATTTAAATTCAAAATTCCGTTTGTCGTTATAGAACCGTTTGCGATAATTTCCGATTTTTCGGTAGAGGCGTAAATTATTTTATTTCCGTTTGTAGCATCTAAAGTAAAACCGTTTAAATTATATTTTCCAAAAGGACTTTCAACATTTCCGTTAAGTTTTACATTAAATTTTTTATCGTATTCTATATTTGCTTTAGCTTTTATATCGCCGCTATCGGATAGTTTATAATAAATATCGTTAAGCTCTATTATATTGCTATAAGCCAAAGCGCCTATTCTTATTAAATATTCTTCCGTATAAATTTTTCTCGAAGCCAATTCTAAAGAATGAATATTTCCCTTTCCGTCCGTATATAAAGCGTTGCTCATACTATAATTAACATTTAAAGAAGATAAATTATCGATAGGATTTCTTCCTAAAATTACAATAAAAATATCTTGAGGAATAGTTCCTTTTGCGTTTACAATTACGGGTTTTGTATTATCTAATGAAATATTAGCGTTTAAAGGCTCTTTATATTTATCTTCAACTAAATTAATATCTACTTCTTTATCTTTAATTTTATAAATTATATTCCAAGCCAAAGGTTCTTTTAAAGCTCCGTTATAACTTAATTCATGCATCGTAAATCTCGTTATAATTTTTTCTTTGCTTGAAGATATTGGTTTTAAAGTTAATTTTGAATAGAGATTATTTGCTCCAGCGTATATATCGTTAATATTTAATTCTAATTTGCTTAATATAGGATTTTCTATAGGAATTATTCCGCTTGCTATTATATTTCCGTTTAATAAATTCATTATAGCGTTTGACAGAACTATATTATTATTAGTTAATTTAGCTTTCACAAATAAATCGTAAAATTTATCTTTCGCTTTCAAATCCATATCCAAATATAAATTTTCATTTTCTTTTCTATTTCCAACAACATTTATATTTGCATATTTAAATCCTTCAATAGAGTTGCTTATGCTTTTTATTCTGTTATTGTCTAATTTGACGAATTTATGAACTATCGGCGTATCCAAAGCTATATTCATTAATTTGTAAATAGTATTTTTGTCTATATCGATATTTGTAATTGAAAAATCTAATCTCTTATCGTTATAATCGTATATTAAATTCGCCAAAATATCATCGTAGTTTTTTAACTCTCCTTCCATTTTATCATTATAATCGTTTGTAAAATCTAAATTATATTTAAATAAATCTTTCTTTTCGTCATGTCCTAATATTATAGAATGAATTTCAGATAAATCGGGACTGCTTTCCATCGAAAAATATATTGAAGTTTTATCGGGCAAATTAATATTATAAGATAAAAAATATCTATAAGTTCTAAAATTTCCATTTAAAGAATCGAGAGATATTTCTGACACTTCGCCGTTGTCTACAATTTTTGTAGAGAATTTTTTTATTCTTATATTTTTATCAATAAACAAATCGGTAATATTATCTATAGCG
This sequence comes from Brachyspira aalborgi, assembly GCF_008016455.1. Lineage (NCBI taxonomy): Bacteria > Pseudomonadati > Spirochaetota > Spirochaetia > Brachyspirales > Brachyspiraceae > Brachyspira > Brachyspira aalborgi. The sequence goes on from NZ_SAXU01000001.1 coordinate 1,860,919, forward strand.
GTTTTTATATCGCTGTTGTTTTTTGAAGGCTTATCTGTTTTTTTATTAAAAATAGAATTGTCAAATAAAGCGGGATAAAAATTAGCGTTATTAATATCGGCTTCGCTAAACATATAAAAAATATCTCTATTTATTAAAAGCCTTAAAGGATTAAATCTAACGGAAGCAAAATCTAAATCAAAAAAAGCGTTTGAATTATTTTTTGAATATAGTTTAACATCTTCTAAAATAATTTCTAATTTATAAGATACGCTAATATCCGATATCGATATATTTATTGGTGAGACTCTATTTATATAAGATACGATATTGTCTAAATATTTTTGCTTATTTTTCAAAACCAAAGTCGCGCTAAAAATTGTCGGAATTAAAAAAGCTAACAAGGTTGTCGCCATATACATTTTAAATAAAGAGCGCTTTTTTTTACGCACTAGGGCGCGCCTCCAAATATATTAATATTAATAATAATAACCTATTTTTAAAATAATTGTTATATATTAAATTTCGGTATATAAGGCTTATAATTCATTTATATAATAGCAAAAAAATTGCGAATTTTATATATATATTATTTTCAAAAATTTGACAAAAAATAAAAATACTATAATATAAGGCTATTATTTAATTTATTTGGAGCTTTTATGCTTAAAGAGTTTATAAAAGGAAATGTAAAAATAGTCGATTCGGTAGCAAATTGGGAAGAGGCTTTGAAAATCGGAGCGGAGTCTTTGGTAAGAAACGGCAATATTGAAGAAAGATATATTCAAGCGATTATCGATAATGTTTATAAAAACGGTCCTTATATTGTTCTTATGGATGGAGTTGCAATGCCGCATTCTCGCCCCGAAGAAGGCGTTATAAAAAAAGGAATGAGTTTTCTAAAAGTGAAAAACGGCGTTGATTTTTATAAAACCGAAGAAAAAGTTTATTTGTTTTTTACATTAGCGGCTGAAGATTCGGATGGACATCAGGATGCAATCGCCGAACTTGCGGACTTTTTGGGAGACGATGAAAAAGTTGAAAAATTAATAAAAAATGATATTGACGAAGAGGGTTTACTAAATTTATTATAAATTAATATTAAGTTATAATATGGAGGATAAAATTATGTTAAAAGTATTAGTATCCTGCGCTAACGGAACGGGAACAAGTTTAATGATGAAGAAAACGACTGAAAATGTATTAAAATCGTTAGAAATTAAAGATTTTGATATTCAAACTTGCGCTTTATCGGGCTGCGAACATTCTGCCGTTAATTATGATATTATATTTTGTCCTGTAAATTTTATTGATATGTTCAAAGAAGCTATCGATAAAGGCGTAAAAGTTATAGGCATAAAAAATATTCTTTCTGAATCAGAATTCAAACAAAAACTTGAAGAATCTGGATATTTGGAAGATTTGAAAAATAAATAATACTTTTTATTATTTAAAAATTAATTTCATTTATAAATTTATGATAACTATTGAAGAGTTAATAAGAAAATTAATAAAAAATCAAATTGATTATAATGTATTTATAAAATTCAATTCAAAAACCGTAATCGAAAAAACCGCATTGACTAATTTAATAAGAAAAGCGATTAGCGAAAATTATATTCAAAAAACGGACAATAATTTATTAAAAATTACGAAAGAAGGAAGAGAATATATAAATAAACTTGAAGGAAAAGAAATAGCTCCTAAAACAATTCAAAATAAAAAAATATCGGTAAATCCGCAAAATGCAAAATTGGATTCAAAAATCATAGCGGAAGCTTATAATATAAAATCCGATTTTAGCGAAGAATTATTAAAAATCGCAAACGAAATAAATAATAATGCAATATTTGATTGTAAAGATAGAATTGACTTAAGAGAAATAAAAACAATAACTATAGACGGCGAAACTTCAAAAGATTTGGACGATGCAATAAGCGTAGAAAAAATTGAAGATAATTATAAAGTTTATGTTCATATATCGGATGTAAGCCATTTTATAGATATTGATTCTCCTTTAGATTTGGAAGCTAAAAGCAGAGGAAATTCATCTTATTTAATCGATAAAGTTTATAATATGTTTCCCGAGATTTTATCAAATAATATAATGTCTTTAAATGAAAACGAAGAAAGATTTGCCTTAACTTTAATTTTTATTATTGATAAAGAAGGCAATATTTTAGAATCTAATATTTTAAAAAGTTTAATAAAATCCGACAGAAGATTATCTTATAATTATGCGGAAGATATTATAAATAAAAAAGTCGAAGAAGAAAATTGGCTTTTGGAATTAATAAATAATTCTTTGGATGTAAAAAATATTTTATATAAAAAAAGAAAAGAAGGCATAGGAATAGAATTCGACAATAACGATATAAAAATAGTTTTAAACGAGGAAGGAATTCCTATAGAATTTTACGGAGAAGAAAAAAAGCAATCCGCTCATATAATAGAGGAATTAATGCTTTTGGCAAATAGCGAAATAGCTAAAAAATTAAAAGATTATGACGGAGTAATATTTAGATATCATGGTTTGCCTGACGAATATAGATTTAATAATTTTAAAATACTCGCTCATAATAAAGGCTATGAATTAAAAAAACTTGAAAATGGCGGATACGATATAAAAGAATTTATAGAAAGAGTAAAAGGAAAAGCGGAAGAAAATTTGCTTACTTCCGTTTTGCTTCGTTCTATGACGCCATCTTCTTATAGCATAGTAAATAAAAGTCATTTCGGTTTAGGATTAGATTATTATACTTATTTTACATCGCCAATAAGAAGATATGCAGATTTGCTTATTCATAGAATAGTTAAATCGGTTTTAATAAATAAAGATAAAGAGATAGATTTAAAATTAAAAGATTTATGCAAAGATTCTTTCGATAAATTATCTATTCTTGATAAAACTTCAAATAAAGCCGAAAGAAATGTTAGACAAGTTAAAGCGGCAAGATTCATGAAAGACAGACTCGGAGACGAATATTTTGGAATTATAAGCTCTATGTCTAAATACGGAATAACTGTTGAAATCGAAGGGCTTGAAATTGAAGGATTTATTGAGTCGCATTATGTCGGTTCTGATTATAGATTTTATCAAGATATGCAATGCGTTTTTATAGAAAAAGTAAAAGCTTATGAACTTGGAGATAGAGTTAAAATTTTTGTGGCAAGCGTTAATGTTGAAAACGGTAAAATAAATTTTTCTTTATAATTTTTTTTTAAGAAGGTTTATATAAGGTTCTGTTTCTATAGAAGATTCTTCAATTCCTATTTCTTTTAATATCGATTTTAATTTTTTTATTTGATTTTCTATCGACTCTTCATTATTTAAAAATTCAATTTCTATAAAGTCGCCCAAATTTTTTATATTCGACACTTCAATTAAAGCGTTTTTATATTTGAAAGCATAACCTTTTTTTTCTTTTTTAACATATTCTCTATAATCCATTAAAGAAGATAAAAAATTGATTATGAATTTAGATTTTTTTTTGCTTACTTTAATCTCTCTCTCTTCATTAACTTCAACTGCGTCTATTATACTTCTTATTTTTGAGCAAAAAGTATAACCGCCATGTTCAATTCTTAATCTTATGCAATTATTTAAATTTATATTTCCGCTTTTTATCTCGGAGTTTTTGGCAAAATAAATATCTTTTTTAAAATATTTTTTTTTGAATTTTGCGTTCTTATATAAAAAATCTAAAGTTGATTTTACATTTTCAATGTAAGCTTTTATTTCTATTTCGGCGTTATTTTTTTTACTCATTTTAATTTTGTATTTATATTATTTAAATATTTTTTATTATAGTATTATAAATTATTACTACTAAAAAATAAAGATTTCTTAAATTGTTAGTCATTAAAATTAAATCAATCCATATTTTATCATAACATTTATAATTTCAATTCAATAATTATCTTGTTTTTACTACAAAAAATTTAATTTTATTATATAATGATTTTAATAATAAACAAAAATAAATAAAAAATAAATTTCATTAAAATAAAAAAGAAAATTATAAAATGAATAAAATTAATATAGCTTTGCCGAAAGGCAGATTATTAAAAAAAGTCTACGATTTATTTAAAAAGATAGGATACGAAAATAAAGAATTGCTTGAAGACAATAGAAAACTTGTTTTTGAAAATAAAGGAATAAGATATTTAATTGTCAAACCTTCCGATGTCGGAATTTATGTAGAAAAAGGAGTCGCAGATATTGGAATTGTAGGAAAAGATATTTTGCTTGAAAACTCTCATGATATTTACGAATTATTAGATTTGAAATTTGGAAAATGCAAAATATGTATGGCTTCAATTAAGGATTATAAAGAAGATATTGAGAGAAGATTAAGAGTCGCCACAAAATATATAAATGTGTCGAAAAAATATTTTGATTCTATAAATAGAGATGTCGAAATAATAAAATTAAACGGTTCGGTAGAATTAGCGCCGATACTTAATTTATCCGATGTTATTATAGATATTGTGGAAACGGGAAGCACTTTAAAAGAAAATAATTTAATTGTGATTAAAGATATAGTAGATTATATAAGCTCAAGATTGATTGTAAATAAAGTGAGTTTCAAGTTTAAAAATAATTTAATAACAGAGATAGTTAAAAATATTGAGGAAGTATTATGATTAAAATTATAAATTATAAAAACGGAGATTCTTTAAAACCAATTTTAGCAAGAAGTCAATTTAGTTATGATAATATTAATAAAAAAGTTAAAGCGATAATTGAAGATGTAAAAAAAAACGGCGATAAGGCTTTGATTAAATATAATAAAGAATTTGATAAAGCCGACACAAAAATTTTGGAAGTTTCTAAAAAAGAAATTGACGGAGCTTATAATAGAATAGATAATAAATTTAAAAAAACTTTGCATTTGGCTTATAAGAATATTGAAAAATTCCATAAAAAACAAATTAGAAATGGATTCATAACTAACGAAGAAAACGGAATCGTTATGGGACAAATAATAAATCCGATTGAAAAAGTCGGCGTTTATATTCCTGGCGGAACTGCAATTTATCCTTCAACGGTTTTAATGAATGTTATTCCCGCGAAAGTTGCTAAAGTGCCTGAAATTATTCTTGTCTCGCCTCCAAATAAAAATGGGAAAATAAGCGATATTATTTTGGCTGCTGCAAAAATATCTGGAGTCGATAGAGTTTTTAAAATTGGCGGAGCGCAGGCAATTGCGGCTTTAAGTTATGGAACTGAAAGCGTCCCTAAAGTTTACAAAATAGTAGGACCTGGAAATATTTATGTCGCAACGGCAAAGAGACTCGTTTATGGCGAAATTTCTATAGATATGTTTGCAGGACCGAGCGAAATTTTAATTATAGCGGATGAAAATGCAAATCCGATTCATATTGCTGCAGATATGCTCGCTCAAGCCGAACATGATAAATTAGCCTCAAGCGTTTTAATTACGACAAGCGAAAATATAGCAAGTAAAGTAAAAGAAGAATTATATAAACAATTAAAAAATTTAAGCAGAAAAGAAATAGCGGAAGAATCGATAAAAAATAACGGAAAAATAATTATAACTAATACTATCGAAGAGGCGATTTTTATAAGCAATGAATTAGCTCCCGAACATTTGGAAATAAATATAAAAGAACCTTTTTCAATTTTATCAAAAATAAAAAATGCAGGCTCTATATTTTTAGGAGCGAACACTCCCGAAGCTTTGGGAGATTATTTATCTGGCACGAATCATGTTTTGCCAACAAGCGGAACTGCAAAATTTTCTTCTCCTCTTTCGGTTGATGATTTTATTAAAAAATCTTATTACACTTATTATACTAAAGACGCTTTGAAAAAAGTTAAAGATAATGTAATTAATTTTGCAGAAAATGAAAAATTGGAAGCGCATGCAAATTCTATAAAATTGAGATTTGAAAAATAGAATTATAATATTTATAGACTTAAAATTATTTATTAATAGCTATATTATTTATACAAATATAAATTTGATTAATGAGGTTTTATAGTTATGAACGAAAATACACGAAAAATAGATTTTGAATATTTTAAAACATTTGAATGAAGATTAGAAAATGGCGAGATAATTTTAGAAATAAATTCTTTTATAAATTCATAAAAAAAAAGGGGGGGGGTAAATAATGGCTTTAAATTTTTATATCCTCTCAATTTTAGATTGAATTTAAATTATTGATTATAATATCTTTTACAATAGGTTATTTTTATCATTCAGTTTTAAAAAATATTATTTTTATAAAAGAAAATATTTTATAAATACTTTTATTTATATCAAATATCATATATAATAATACTTTCAAAAATAATTAATGAAGAGTTTAATATGAATAAATTTTTAAGCGATAAAGCGAATTCCGTTATTCCTTATGTTCAAGGCGAACAACCTAAAGATAAAAAATATATTAAACTTAATACAAACGAATCTCCTTATCCTCCTTCAAAAAATGTAAAAAAAACTATTATAGAAAGCGATTTTAACGATTTGCGTCTTTATCCCGACCCAGATATTAGCGTTTTGAAAAATATAATTGCAGAAAAATATAAACTTGAAAGCGAAAATATTTTTATTGGAAACGGTTCTGACGAAATATTGGCGTTTTCTTTTATGGCATTTTTTAATAAAAAAGATAAAATTTATTATCCTAATATAACCTATAGTTTTTATTCCGTTTATTCCGATTTATTTGATTTAAGCGAAAAAAAAATTCCTCTTAAAGAAGATTTTTCTATAGATATAAATAATTATAAAAATTTAGATTCGGGAATAATTATTGCAAACCCAAACGCTCCAACGGGACTTTTATTAGAATTAAACGAAATTGAAGAGATAATTAAAAATAACTTAAATAATATCGTTATAATAGACGAAGCTTATATAGATTTTGGCGGAGAGTCGGCGATTAAACTTATAAACAAATATAATAATTTGCTTGTCATTCAAACTTTTTCAAAATCGAGAAGCTTGGCAGGAATGCGTTTAGGATTTGCCATTGGAAATAAAGAATTGATAAAAGGGCTTAAAAATATAAAATTTTCTTTTAATTCTTACACTATAAATAGGCTTTCAATTTTAGCGGGAATCGAAGCTTTTAAAGACGAAGAATATTTTAAAAAGTCCGTTTCAAAAATTATAATAACGAGAGAAAAAACTAAAGAAGAATTAAAAAAATTAGGTTTTAAGGTTTTAGATTCAAAATCAAATTTTTTATTTATATCGCATAATAAAATTTTGGGCGAGAATATTTATTTGAAATTGAAAGAGAAAGGAATTTTGGTTAGATATTTTAAAAAAGAAATTATTAATAATTTTATAAGAGTGACTATAGGAACTTATGAAGAAATGATTATTTTTATAAACGCTTTGAAAGAAATTATTAATTAAATATTTTTATACTTTTATATTTTTTATTTTAAGGAGAATTTAAAATGAGAAAATCGGAAATTGAAAGAAATACAAACGAAACTAAAATTAAAATTAAATTAAATATAGACGGAACGGGAAAATATTTAAATAAAACTAAAGTTGGATTTTTAGACCATATGCTCGATTTATTTGCTCGACATGGAAGATTCGATTTAGAAACTATATGCGATGGCGACACTCATATAGATTATCATCATTCGGTTGAAGACACGGCTATAGTTTTAGGAAAATGTTTCGCCGAAGCTTTGGGAGATTTAAAAGGAATAAAAAGATACGGCAATTTTTTTATGCCAATGTGCGAAGCTTTAACTTTGGTAGCGATTGATATATGCGGAAGAAGTCATTTAATTTTTGACGCCGATTTGATTAATCAAAAAATTGGAGATTTCGACACGGAATTGGTTAAAGAATTTTTTACGGCTTTTACAAATTCCATGAATATAACGATGCATATAAAAACTTTTCATGGAGAAAATACGCATCATATTATAGAATCTATTTTTAAAGGTTTTGCTAAAGCTTTATCTCAAGCCGTAGAAATAGACGAAAAATACAAAGACGAAATTTTATCAACTAAAGGCATATTATAAATGGTTGCGATAATAGATTATGGAGTTGGAAATTTATTTTCTTTAATGTCTTCTTTAAATTATGTCGGCATAGAAAATAAATTAACGGATAGAGAAAATATTATAAAAAAATCCGCCGCAATAATTTTGCCGGGAGTCGGAGCGTTTAGAGACGCAATTGAAAAATTAGAAAAAAAGAACTGTGGAATTTTAAAAGAAACTTTAGTTGAAGAAAGCAAAAAAGGAAAAATAATTTTAGGAATATGTTTAGGAATGCAAATGTTTTTTGATAAAAGTTTTGAGTATGGAGAATATAAAGGACTCGGTTTAATAGAAGGGGAAATTTGTCCTATAGAAAAAGATTTGAAAAATAAAGAATTAAAAGTTCCGCATATGGGTTGGAATAATTTAAATATAAAGAAAGAAGATAAAATTTTTAAATATATTAAGAATAACGAATTTGTTTATTTTGTTCATTCATATTATGCAAAAAATTGTTCTAAAAGCATAATAGCAGGCAGCGAATACGATATTGAAATTCCCGCGGTTGTTAAAAAAAATAATATTTACGGAATACAATTTCATCCCGAAAAAAGCGGAAACACGGGACTTAATATTTTAAAAGGTTTTAAAGATTTGATTTATAATTAAGGAGAGATTATAAAATGAAAATATTTCCCGCGATAGATTTGAAAAACGGAGAAGTAGTTCGATTAGTCGAAGGAGATTATAATAATAAAAAAACTTATTTTACAAATCCTATGGAAGTATTAGATTTTTTTATTGAAAGCGGAGGCGAAAATTTGCATATTGTAGATTTGGACGGAGCGAGAGGAGGAAATACTTTTAATTTTAAGACGATAGAAAAAATAATTAAAAAATGCGATTTATTTACTCAAGTCGGAGGCGGAATAAGAAGCGAAGAGACGATAAAAAAATATTTGGATATCGGAGTTGGAAGAGTTATACTTGGAACTATTGCCGTTGAAAATTTAGATTTTTTGGAGAAAATGATAAATAAGTATAAAAAAAATATCGCCGTATCGGTAGACGCTAGAGATAGAATGATTGCAATTAAAGGATGGAAAGAAATTAAAAAAGAAGATTCTATAGATTTTTGCAAAAAACTTGACGATATGGGAATTGAAACTATAATTTATACCGATATATCGAAAGACGGAAAACTATCGGGAACTAATTTGAATATTTATAAAGAGCTTAAAAATAAAATCTCTTGCAATATAATCGCTTCGGGCGGAATAACTTATGAAGAGGAAATTATAAAACTTAAAGAAATGAATATTGACGGAGCTATTGTTGGAAAAGCAATATACGAAAAAAAAATAGATTTGAAAAAAATAATAAAAATTGCAAAATAATTTTTGGAATAAATAATGATAACTAAAAGAATTATACCATGTTTGGATGTTAAAGACGGAAGAGTTGTAAAAGGTGCGAATTTTATCGGGCTTAAAGATGTGAACGACCCTGTTGAGCTTGCAAAATATTATAATAATTCTATGGCTGACGAACTTGTATTTTACGATATAACGGCTTCTTATGAAAATAGAAATTTATTCGTAAGCGCGCTTGAAAAAGTTGCGAAAGAAATTTTTATTCCATTAACTGTTGGAGGCGGAATAAATACTATAGAAGATTTTGACAGAGTTTTAAAATCTGGAGCCGATAAAGTTAGCGTGAATTCTGGAGCGGTTAAAAATCCTAATTTGATAAGAGAAGCTGCGGAAAAATACGGAAATCAATGCGTTGTTCTTTCCGTTGATATAAAAAAAGTTAATAATAAATATTTAGTATTTGTTAAAGGCGGAAGAGAGAATACTAATATTGACGCTATAGAATGGGTTATTAATGGAGAGAAAAACGGAGCGGGCGAGCTTGTAATAAACAGCATCGACACGGACGGAATTAAAAACGGCTTTGATATAGATTTATTAAAAGAAATAGCGAGCAATGTTTCAATTCCAATAATAGCTTCGGGCGGAGCGGGAACTATGGAACATTTTAAAGAAGTTTTTGAAGTGAAAGGAGTTGACGCTGGGCTTGCCGCTTCGATATTTCATTTTAAAGAGATAGATATAAAAGATTTAAAAGAATATTTAAAAAATAATAATATAAAAGTGAGATTATAAATTATGCAAAATATTTTAAACATTGATAAATTAAAATTTGACGATAAAGGATTAATTCCCGCTATAATAATTGATTATTATACGAAAGAAGTTTTAACTTTAGCCTACATGAATAAAGAGAGTTTAGAGATAAGCTTAAAAGAAGGCAAAACTTGTTTCTATAGCAGAAGCAGAAAAGAACTTTGGAGAAAAGGCGAGACTTCAAAAAATTATCAGCATATACAAAATATTAAAAGCGATTGCGATAATGACGCTTTGGTTATAGAAGTTATTAAAGACGGTCCCGCATGCCATACTGGAGCGGAATCTTGTTTTATGAATGAAGTTTATCAAAAAGAAAATTATAAAGATTTTTCAATATATAAATTATACGAACTTATAAGAGGACGAAAAATAAATATGACTGAAGGCTCATATACGACTTACCTTTTTAATAGCGGAATTGATAAGATATTAAAAAAAATCGGCGAAGAATCTTCCGAAGTTATAATTGGCGCTAAAAACGGAAGCAAGGAAGAGATTATATACGAGCTTTCAGATTTGTTTTACCATAGTTTGGTTTTAATGGTTGAAAAAAATATAACTTTAAATGATATAAAAGACGAATTATCAAAACGCTCAATTATAGATAAAAAATTAAAACAAGAGAGTATGAATAATAAGTAGAGATTATGTTTTTGAAAATATACAAATAAATACAAGCTTTATATAAAGTATAAAACTAAAAAAGAGGAACTTATAAAAATAAATCCCTCTTAAATTATTTATTATTATTTACATAATTTTTATTTATTCGTTTTCAACTAATTTTTCCACAGTCTTGGCAAGCAGATAAACTCCTACTCCAGTAGCGCCTTTTGAAGTATATTTTTCAGCGACATTTGAATAAGAAGTGCATGCTATATCCAAATGCGCCCATTTGCTTCCTTCTGTAAAATACGATAAAAACTGTCCTGCTGTAATAGTTCCCGCTTCTCTTCCGCCCGTATTTTTTATATCGGCAATATCCGATTTTATAGATTCTTTATATTCTTCAAATAAAGGAAGTTCCCAAACTCTTTCGTAAGTGTCGTTTCCAGCGTCTTTAATAATATTCGCCAACTTTTCATCGGTTGATAATAATCCTGTGGCATGTTTTCCCAAAGCGATTGAACAAGCTCCCGTTAAAGTGGCAATATCGATTATATAATCGGGTTTATATTTTTTTATTCCGTAAGATAAAGCGTCCGAAAGTATAAGTCTTCCTTCAGCGTCCGTATTTACCACTTCTACGGTGACTCCGTTATGCATTTTCAAAATATCGCCAGGATTAATAGCGCCGCTTCCCGTTTTATTATCCGTTAAAGGACAAATTACCGTGACATTAGCCTTTAATCCTCTATCGGCTATTAAAAATAAAGCTCCGCAAACCGCAGCCGCTCCCGCCATATCGTCTTTCATTCCAAGCATAGCATCCGAAGGTTTTAACGACATTCCGCCCGTATCGAAAGTTATTCCTTTTCCGACTAAAACTATATGCTTTTTAGCTTTACTATTTTTATATTGAGCGACAAATAATCTTGGGGGATTTTTACTTCCAGCGTTTACTCCCAAAATTCCGTTCATATTTAGATTTTTTAATTGTTTCTCATCCAAAATAGTCGTTGTAATTTTTTTCTTTTCTGCAATTTTTTTAGCTCTTTCAATAAATGTTAAAGAATTAATTACATTGCTAGGCTCATTAACCATATCTCTTGTCCAAAAAATATTTTCCGCTATTTGAGACGCTCTCGCTATCGCGTTTTCTGTGTCTTTTTTATGTTCTGAAACTAAAAGTATGTTTTTAATATTCGTTTTTTCTTTTAATCTTTTTTCTCCCAAATAATTATTGAAATTATAAGAAGCTAAAAGCATTCCTAAACAAAATTGTTCGTATGATTCCATAGAGCCTATTTCTGCAAATAATTCCGCCATATCGACTTCAATATCGCTTATATGCAAATCTTTCATTATTTTTATTAAAGAAGCTCCAGCGCATTTCCAAGTTTCATACATATAATTTTTAACTTCTCTATAAGTTATATAAATTACTCTCGTATTTTTAGAAAATGCAAAAGCAAACGGAGTAGAGATTGTATAATATTTATCTTTAACCAAACTATTAAACAAATCTATATATTCCTTATCGAAAGTGCAAACTTTTGGCTGCTCTTTTTCAACTTTTACAAAAATCGCAACCGTATCTTTTTTAATAAAATCTATCGTATGTTTTAATTTCATTTTTTATCCTTCTTTCTTTATAAAATATTTTTATTAAATTACTTTAATTATATACAATGTTTTTTTTATGTCAATTAATAATTAAATTAGAATTTCGCAAATTATCATAATAATTTTTGTTATTATATTTTAATATGGCTTTTATTAAAAAATCTATATTTAATTATTCCTAAAATAATTATTATAAATATCAATATCGCTTGAATTTTCTATTATAATAAACTCTACTCTCCTATTTAAAGCGTCAGTGTCATAAGGATTAATTAAATTCTGAACGCCTATATTTATTAATTTTATTTTCATAGCGTTTGTTAAATATGACGATACAGCCACAGCTCGCAAATATGATAAATTGGTTTCATTTTTTTTGCTATCGTATAAATATAATATATCGTTAGTTCTGCTTAAATTATAAGATGAATTATCAACATTTTCTCGTCTAGAATTATCCGTATGTCCTTCGACAATTATATTCATAATATTTGTTAATCCTAATAAAGAAGAAACATATATTATAGTTTTTTCGTATCTATTGACATTAACTTTACTGCTATTTTGTTCAAAAAGTATATTTTCAGGAACTATTAAAATTTTTCCTCTTTCGGTTAATCTATATTGATATGCAATTTGTATTTGCGGTTGTATATTTTTTTGAGCTTGATTTGTTGCAATATTATTTGTTCTCGTATTATTGGCTATAATATTTGTTATTATATTATTTGTAGCCGCATTATTTATTTTATCATTTCTTCGGTTATTAGATATAACTATAGAACTTTGGCATGTTATAATCATAATTATTAAAAAAAATAATATAATAAAATTATGAATTTTAAGTTTCATAATAATTCCTTATTTTCTAATTACAATATTATACAATAATTTAAAATTAAGTATATATTTTAATTAAAGAATACTATATTTAATTGTCGACTTATATATCTTAAAATTTTAATTATTATAAAAATTTTTTAAAATAAAAATTGACAATAAAAAAAATAACTATATAATAAATATATATTAATAAGATTATTTTACGGGGGCTTATTATGGCATTAAAAAAAATGGTTTACTTTTTTGGGAACGGTAAGTCGGAAGGAGCTAAAGAAACTAAAGCGCTTTTAGGCGGTAAAGGTTTGGGTTTGGCTCAAATGACGGAAAGCAAAGTTCCAGTTCCAGCGGGTTTTACAATCACAACCGAAGTATGCGATTATTATTCAAAAAATAAATCGTATCCGAAAGATTTGAAAAAACTCGTAGACGAAAATATTAAGAAGCTTGAAAAAGCTATGAATATGGAATTCGGCAACGAAGAAAAACCTTTATTGGTTTCTGTTCGTTCGGGAGCTGCAATCTCAATGCCAGGAATGATGGATACTATTCTTAATTTGGGCATTAATGAAAAAGTGGTTAATGGAATGATTAAGAAAACTAATAATCCAAGATTCGCATGGGACGCTTACAGAAGATTTATTCAAATGTTTGGCGATGTGGCTATGGGAGTCGACCATGATAAATTTGAAGAGATATTAGACAATGCAAAACATTCTATAGCTACCAGAGTAGGCAAACCTGCAAAAGAAGTTAAAGATACGGATTTAAATGTTGATGACTTAAAAGAAGTTGTTGATAAATATAAAGAAATGTATAAAAGAGAAATGGGAGAAGATTTCCCAGAAGACCCAAAAGTTCAATTATGGCATGCTATAAATGCGGTATTTAGAAGTTGGAATAATCCAAGAGCCGAAGCCTATAGAAAATTAAACGATATAAGAAATCTTTTAGGAACAGCGGTTAATGTTCAGGCAATGGTATTTGGAAATATGGGCGATACTTCCGCTACGGGAGTTTGTTTCTCTCGTAATCCAGCAACGGGCGAAAATAAATTCTACGGAGAGTTTTTAATAAACGCTCAAGGCGAAGATGTCGTTGCAGGAATAAGAACTCCTCAAGAAATTACTCTTGAAGGCAGTTTAGATTGGGCTAAAAATAATAATATAAGCGAATTTGAAAGAAAAGGAAAATATCCTTCGCTTGAAGAAGTTATGCCTAATGTATATAAACAGCTTGTAAGTTATAAAAATCAATTAGAAAAATATTATAGCGATATGCAAGATATGGAATTTACGATTCAAGAAGGCAAACTTTATATGCTTCAAACAAGAAACGGAAAAAGAACGGCAGCCGCAGCGGTTAGAATAGCGGTTGAACTTGCAGAAGCTAATATAATTTCAAAAGAAGAAGCTATAATGAGAGTTAATCCTTCAGATTTAGACCAGCTTTTGCATCCTACTTTCGACCCAGAAGCTAAAAAAGAAGCTACGATTTTGGCAAAAGGATTAAACGCTTCGCCTGGAGCCGCCGTTGGTAAAGTAGTATTTGCAGCGGATAGAGCGGAAAAACAAAAAGAAGAAGGCGAAAATGTAATACTCGTTAGAATAGAAACAAGCCCAGAAGATATTAAAGGTATGAATGCCGCAGAAGGTATTTTAACGGCAAGAGGCGGAGCGACATCTCATGCAGCCGTTGTTGCAAGAGGAATGGGAAAATGCTGCGTTGCGGGATGTAGCGCTTTAGATATAGATTATTCTTCAGGAAGTATGAAAGTGGGAAATGAGATTGTAAAAGAAGGAGATTATATTTCAATAGACGGTTCTACGGGCGAGGTAATGTTAGGACAAGTTGCGACTAAAGAAGCAGAAATGTCTGAAGATTTTAAAAAGCTTATGAAATGGGCTGACGATACAAGAAAATTGGAAGTTCATACAAATGCCGACACTCCTCATGACGCTCAAATAGCGCGAAGTTTTGGAGCGGAAGGAATAGGATTATGCAGAACGGAGCATATGTTTTTTAATGCCGATAGAATTAAAAGCGTTAGACAATTAATACTAGTTGCCGAAGATGTTAAACAATTGCAAGCTCAAATAAGCGAAGTTGAAAGAGCGGGAAAAAATAATTTGGTTAGCGAATTAAAAGACGCTTATAGAGAGCCAAAAAGATTATATGATGAAGCTTTGGATAATTTATTCCCAATGCAAATGGAAGATTTTATTGGAATATTTAAAGCTATGGATGGTTATCCCGTAACGGTTAGACTTTTGGACCCGCCTTTGCATGAGTTTATTCCTCATGAAGATTCTCAATTAGAAGAATTATCAAACGATATGGGAGTAGCTTTCGAGAAATTAAGAGCGATAAGAGATAGTTTGCATGAAGTTAACCCAATGCTTGGACATAGAGGTTGCCGTCTTGGTATAACTTATCCTGAAATATACGATATGCAAGCAAAAGCGATAATTGAAGCTGCGGTTAAAGTAAGCAAAAACGGAGTTAAAGTTCATCCTGAAATAATGATTCCTTTGGTTGGAACTTTGAAAGAGCTAAAAATTATAAAAGATAGAATAATAAAAATAGCCGAAGAAGTATTTGAAAAAGAGGGAGTAAGAGTTTCTTATAAAGTTGGAACTATGATAGAAGTGCCAAGAGCCGCTTTAGTAGCTGATAAAATCGCCACGGAAGCGGAATTCTTCTCATTCGGAACAAATGACTTAACTCAAATGGGAGGCGGTTTCTCGAGAGACGACGCGAGCAAATTCTTAAAAGATTATGTCGATAAAGAGATATACGAAAAAGACCCTTTCCAATCTTTAGACCAAGAAGGAATAGGAGAGCTTTTGAAAATAGGAGTTGAAAAAGGAAGAGCGACAAATAAAAAACTTATTATAGGAATATGCGGAGAGCATGGAGGCGACCCTGCTACCGTTATGTTCTGCCATGATATAGGTTTAAATTATGTAAGTTGTTCTCCTTATAGAGTGCCGATAGCTAGACTCGCAGCAGCGCAAGGCGTTATAGAACAAAAGAAAAAAGCTAAACAAACTGCTAAAAAGACGGTAAATAAAGCCGTTAAAAAAGCCTCTAAAAATATAAAAAAGGCTGTAAAAAAAGCGGGAAAAACTTTAAAAGCTTCGGCTAAAAAGTCAAACGCTAAAAAAGTATTAAAAAAGAAGTCTACAAATAAAAAAACGGCTTCAAAGAAAAAGGTTGTTTCTAAAAGAAGATAATTAAAAAATACTAATCTATATAAATAACCCTGCTTTTTAATAGCGGGGTTATTTTTTATAAAAAATATAATTCTAATTAATTTTAATTAATTAGATTTCAAAAATAAATTTTATTTTAATGTAATTTATGTTATAATTTGTAAAAAAATAAAGGCTTTTTATAAATGAAATATATTTCAAATTTGCATACGCATACAAATTATTGCGATGGTAAAAATTCTATAGAAGAAAATATAAAATACGCGATAGAAAAAGAATTTATAAGTTTAGGTTTTTCTGGGCATTCAAATTTTATTAAAGACGATTGTTCTATGACGAAAGAAGGCACGATTAAATATTTAAGCGATATAAAAAAATATAAAGAAATATACAAAGACAAAATTCAAATTTATTCTGGCATAGAAGCGGATTATTATTCCAACTTAAATAAAAATACCGATAAAGAAATGGCTCTCGATTATAGAATAGGTTCTGTTCATTTTATAGACGACAATAAAAATTATTTTTGCATTGATATGTCGAAAGATAATTTTGAAGAAACGATTAAACATTTCGGAAACATAAAAATCGTTATAGAAAAATATTTTGACAATATAATTAAAATGACAAATACTCAAAAACCCGATATTATTGGACATTTAGATTTGGTTAGAAAATATAATTTAAAAAAGGAATATTTTACCGAAGAGGAGTATTGGTATATTGAAAAAGTCGAAGAAGTTTTAGAAAATATAAAAGAAAATAATTGCATAGTCGAAGTTAATATAAAGCTTATGAGTAAATCAAATCTTGACGCTCATTATCCTAATAAAATGACGATTAAAAAAATTTTGAAAATGAATATCCCTTTAATGCTAAATACTGACGCTCATTCAATTAACGGTTTGGATAAATTTTATTATGAAGCAATTGAAGAATTAAAAAAACTTGGAGTAAAAAAAATTAAAATGTTAATTGATAATTCTTTTAAAGATATAGATATAAATATGTTAGGTAAAACGGTAATATTATAAAATTTAAGGAATATTTATAATTTTAGGGTCGCTTTCTTTTTTCTCGACAAACCAATCTTCTTTGCTTTCTGGGTCCATTTCAGCGATTTTATCAAGCCCCATACAAAGATAAGTTCCTTTTGCGGTTGCCGCGATTTTGTCGTCATTTAAAAGTATATAACCTTCGCCTTCGTAAACTCGTCCGTTGTCGGAGGTGATTTTTCCAATTATCCTTATCTCTTCGTTTATTGGAACAGGCTTTTTATATTTTGTTGTTAATGAAATAGTGACTCCCCATTTTTCTTCTCCCGTGTAAGGCATCATTGCTCTGCCAATAGTTTCGTCTAAAATAGCCGCCAAAATTCCGCCATGAACTCTCGCGGGATAACCTTGATGAACATCTTTGAATTTTACAAGCGCGCATAAAGATTTGTCTTCCAATTCGTAAAATTCCGCTTTTAAACTTAAATCGTTTTTAAATCCGCAAACCAAACACATTCTTGAATTATTTTGTTTATTTAATACTTTTAATTCCATAAATCAGCCTCAAAAAATTATTACTAAATAATATATTTTTTTATTATAAAAAACAATGCTTATATAAATAATTTGACTTTATTTGAAAACTATTTATAATTCAGAGGTTATTTAATTAAATTTAAAGGAATGAAAATGAAAAATTTTATAAACAAACTAAAACCTTATAGAAATTATATTTTATCTCTTGCATTACTTATTGGCTTGGCTAATTATTTTTTCTTCGATTATTTTCCGCGCCAAAGGCAAAACAGAGAAAATATTGTTGAGGAATTTGTAAAAAGAATAAATCAAAGTCTTCCAAGTAGGATTGACGAAATTACCACAATGACTAAAGTTTTTTATTTTCCTCCCGATAAAATAGTTTTCAATTATATTTTAGAAGGAGATATATATTTTATTTTAGAAAATAAAGATATATATTTTACGGCGGTTAAAGAAAATACATTGAATGATATTAAAAATAATTCGACACTTTTGAAAATCTGCAAATCTACGGGAAAAAATTTCAAATTTAGATATTTTTCCGCCGAAAATTCTAACGAAACTTTTATAAACGAATTTATTATTTATGGTAAGGAGTTTTAATTATTTTTTAGTAAAGCATAGGATAAAAATGAACTCCGTTTTCAATTTTTATAGAATCGGTTATTTGAATAAATCCTAACCTTTTATAAAACTCCAAAGCGTAATCGCTTGCATTGACGCTGTATTTTTCAAGCTCTAAAATATTTTTAACCTCTTCAAAAAGTTTCTTTCCAATTCCGAATTTAAAATATTTATCGTCAACAAAGAAAAGCGAAATATGTTCAAAATTTTTTAATTCTATAGCTCCGACTATTTTGTTATTTTTATCTCTTGCGACTAACATTAAAGCGCCTTCTATATAAAATCTTAATCGCATATTTTCTTTAGACATAAAAGTTAATATATTATTTATTCCTTCTTCGCTGTCGATTTTAGAATTATATTTTAAATAAATTCTTTTTACCAAATCGGATATTTCTTCTATATCGTTTATTTTTGCCCTTTCTATTTTAAACATTATTCAAAAACTTTAATTAATCTTTGAAAAGGCAAATGATTTCCATCCTTCAATAATTCGCCTTTTTTATAATATCGTAAATACGGAATCAATTCGTTATTCCAAGTATTTTCTTTGAAGTTCATAAAAGATTCGTATAAAGGACTCTCGTTATATAAACAAATAAAAATTGTAATATCAACAGGCGAGTTTTCTTCGTTTGCTTTTAATTCTCTTTCTAAACCTTTCCAATCTCCACACCAATCTTGCGTAAAAATCGCTAAAACATTTTCAGAAGCGTTTTTTATATTGTCGCTTACTTCTTTAGTGTCGATTATATTTTGCATTTCTTTATCGTCTATTTTCTTAAAAGTTAACATTATTCCTCCAATAATATTTAAGTTTATAATTTAAATCATATAATAAATAATATTTTTTATCAATTGAAAAATCTCCGATAATATCGATAATATATCGAGGCTTAAAATGTTTAAAATAATTTTAATATTGGCTATAATGAATAATTTACTATTTTCAGGCAATTTTATAAACGAACAAAAAATGTATGGCAGAGTTCGGGATGCGATAAAAGAGAAATATAATTTAATCGAAAATAATTTGAAAAATAATAATATAAAAATCGAAGAATTAAATATATTAATGATAGCTTTTAAAGAAGAAGCGATTTTGGAATTATACGCTAAAAATAAATCGGATAAAATCTATAAAAAAATTTGCGAATATAATATAGCTGAAAAATCGGGAGTGCTTGGACCAAAACGAAAAGAAGGAGATTTGCAAGTTCCCGAAGGTTTTTACAATATAGAAATTTTTAATCCCGCAAGTTCTTATTATTTGTCTTTGGGAATAAATTATCCAAACGCTTCGGATAAAATAAAAGGCTACAAATCGAAACTCGGAGGCGACATATTTATTCATGGCTCGACTGTTACAATAGGATGCATTCCGATAACGGACGATAAAATCAAAGAAGTTTATCTTTATTCTGTTTACGCTACGGATTGCGGACAGAAGAAAATACCCGTTTATATATTTCCGTTCAAAATGACGAATTCAAATTTTGATTATTATAAAAAATATTATAGCGAAGAATTAATTAATTTTTGGAAAGATTTAAAAACGGGCTACGATTTGTTTCAAATAGATAAAGAGGAATTGAAAATAAAAGTCGATAAATTTGGGAATTATATTTTTTAATAATTATTTAATTGTTTGCAATTATGCTTTCCAATTCTTCTATTATTTCGGTAATATCGTCGTTATATTCTCTAAACCAACCGCTATTAATTAAAGTTTACCAAATATTAAATTTAAAATCTTCAATATATTCGGTTTCAATATTCAATAATTTTGTATTTGAAAAATCCACTATAGATTTATAGTATTCTAAATAAAAATGTATGTTAAAACATAAAGATTTTTTAATATATTGTTGATAGAAAATTTGATATGGTTTATTAAAGTTTGTGGATTTCTAAATCAAATTCTTTGTTATTTTCTTGTCAAGAAAGAATCGCATCAGACTAAAGTCTACCATTGGTAAATACGGGCAGCGTCAAAAAGAAATACTAAATAATTCATCTTGTTAAAAATATTTAATCGACTATAATTATATTAATAAAAAAATTATATTTTCTAAATTGGAGTTTTAATTATGATAAAAAATATTTATAATGTTTCAAAAACTTTTGGATTTAAAATTTTTACTATTCTTATATTGGGGCTTTTCCTTTTAATTCCCATGACTTTTATCGACTCGGTTGTGAGAGATAGAAAAAATTATCAATCTGAAGCCGTAGACTCGATAATAGAGCCAATCGGAGGAGAGGCAAATATAGAAGGTTTGATTATCGCGATTCCTTATTTGAAAAAAGTTATATACGAAAACACGAAAGAAATAACTTATAAAAGAGAATATATTTTTTATATGCCAAATAGTTATAATATTTTTGGAAATGTTGAAATAAGTTTGCTTAAAAGAGGAATATTTAAAGTTCCCGTTTTAAATTCGACTTTAAATATAAAAGGAAAGTTTGATAAATATAATTCTGATTTGTATAATTTAAATGAAAAAGACGCCGAAATATTATTTGACGAAGCGATTATTATATTTGGAATTAGAAATAAAAAGAATTTACTCAAATTGCCTAAAATAATTATAAACGAAAACGAAGAGCTTAAATATTACGAGAAAACCGTAAAAATAAATTTGCCTATGTTTAGCAATATATTTTTATTTAATATTTCAAAAGAAAAATTATTTAACGGTTTTGAATTTGAAACGAGCATTGATATTCAAGGCGGAAATTCTTTGATTATAAATCCTATGGCTTCGGATAATTATTTTAATATATCTTCAAAATGGAGCGACCCAAGTTTTACGGGCGGATTTCTTCCTACAAAAAGAGAATTGTCTAAAAACGGATTTAATGCGGAATGGAATATCGCAAGCTTTAATACTTCATATAATAAATATTGGACAAGCGAAGAAGAAGATAAAAATAACGAATATGAATTTAAAGATAATCAAAATGCAAATAATGTAATAATATCTTTTTTACTTCTTAACGATAATTATCAAAAAATTTTAAGAAGCGTGAAATATTCTATACTTTTTATATTTATTCCTTTCTTTGTTTTATTTTTATGCGAGGTAATTTCTAAAAAACGAATTCATCCCGTTCAATATATATTGATTGGAATATCTAACGCGATATTTTATTTATTACTGCTTGCGATTTCAGAGCATATAAATTTTAATTTAAGTTATTTAATAAGCGCGATTATGGTAGTTTTATTAACTTCAATGTATATAGGTTATATAATAAAATCGAAAAAATATATTCTCTATATGGCTATTGTAGAAATTTTGATTTATATATTTTTATTTGGCATATTGCAACTTACCGATTACGCTTTTCTTATGGGAACTTTAGGATTATTTATAGTTATAGCGGCGGGAATGTATTTTTCAAGAAATGTAGATTGGTATGGCGAGAATAATAGTTAAATATTTAAAATATTATATATAGACTAATAATTATTATTGTAATATAATATCAGAATTATTTTAATTGCTTAATAAAAATAAATATGGAAAAAGAAAATCAAAGTTTAACAAATGCCGAAGAAACTTCTTACGATAATTTGGAAAATACTTCTATAAGACCTAAAGGTTTTTACGATTTTATAGGACAAGATAATATAAAGTCTAAATTAAATGTTTATATAGAAAGCGCAAAAAAAATAGATGTTTCTTTGGACCATATACTTTTTTACGGACCGCCTGGTTTGGGAAAAACTACTCTCGCTCAAATTATAGCGAATGAACTTGGATGCAATATAAAATCTACATCCGCTCCCGTTATAGAAAGACCTGGAGATTTAGCTTCTATATTAACGACTTTGGGAGAAAAAGATATATTATTTATAGACGAAATTCACAGATTAAAAACGGTTGTAGAAGAAGTTTTATATTCTGCAATGGAAGATTTTTTTGTAGATATAAAAGTTGGAGAAGGAACGAGCGCGAAAAGTTTTAGAGTTAAACTGCCTCATTTTACTCTTATCGGAGCGACTACAAGAAGCGGACTTTTAAGCACGCCTTTATACGACAGATTCGGAATAGTGGAAAGATTGGAATTTTATAACGAAAGCGATTTGGCTAATATAGTTAAAAGAAGTTCAAATTTTTTAAATATAGAAATAACCGATTCGGCTGCGCATTCTATAGCATCGAGAGCGAGAGGAACGCCAAGAATTGCAAATAGACTTTTAAGGAGAATATTTGACTTTGCAATAGTTTCAAATGTTATAAAAATGGATGAAAATTTTGCATGCGATTCTATGGAAAAATTGGGAGTCGATAAAAACGGATTTGAAGCGCTTGATAGACAATACTTAAACGCTATAGTTAAACATTATAACGGAGGACCTGTTGGAATAGACACTATTTCAGTTTCATTATCCGAACAAATAGAAACTATAGAAGATATTATTGAGCCTTATTTGATTCAATGCGGTTTTATAAAGAGAACGTCGAAAGGAAGAGTCGCCACAAAAAAGGCTTTTTCTTATTTAAATGTTTCAAAAATATATGACGATAACTATAAAGAGAATAGTTTATTTGATAGTTTATAAACGAGGAGAGTATTATTCAGACGAGAGATTTATTTGACAAAACTGAAGAATTAAACGCCGAATTAGATAAATATTATATAACGGAAGAAAGCTCAAAAGAAGCTAAAGATATTGCGAGTAAATTTGTAGGTAATTTAGATTCTAAAAATGAAAAAATAGATAAAAAAAATTCTAAAAGCGATAAAAGTTTAAATAAATATTTTTATAAATCGCTTAAGAAGAAAAAAGTAAAAATTTATAAAAATCCTTATGTAAAATCAAGAAGCAAATTTATTGGAAAGATAAATAAATTTTTTAAAGCCTTATATAATTTAACTAGCGGAATAAGAAATTTTTTCAAAATTATAATTAACACTATTATAAAAAAAGGAAATAACGAAAGAAGCATACTCTTATTTTATAACGATGACGAAAAAGGAATAAGATAGCCGATTAATAATTTTATTATATTATATTTACTTTTAATATTTTCGTCTTTGGTTTATACGGGAATAGACGCTTATTATAGACAAAAAAATGCGGGTAATTTTTATATCGCTCTATCCGATAGAGAAGCTCAAACTTATAAATTAATACAAGATTATAAAACTTCAATAAATAGATATTCTTCGGCTTTAATAGATTATAATAATTATTTAAAAAATATTTCTTATAGCATAGATTATAACGATAACTATTCTATTAAAAAAAATGAAGCCACTAATATAAACAAAATTTTAAATGAAGTCGATATATATCAAAAAAATATTTTATCTTTTTTAAAAATATCTTCTATATTGCATAAAGAAATTCCAACAGGTTGGCCCGTTGCTGGCGGCGGAAGAATTTCAAGCGGATTTGGAGCGAGATTATCGCCTTTTACTAAAGAAAAAAGTTATCATTACGGAGTCGATATCGCGGGACCTTACGGAACTCCGATTTTAGCGGTTGCCGATGGCGTGATTTCTTATGCTGGTTGGAGAAACGGATATGGTTGGTTTCTTATAATAAATCATGCGAACGGCTATCAAACCGCTTATGGACATAATTCAAAACTTTTAGTTAGTGTCGGGCATAAAGTTAAAAGAGGCGATAAAATTGCGCTTATTGGAAATACGGGAAGAACTACGGGAATTCATTGTCATTTTGAAGTTAGAATAAACGGCGACCATAAAAATCCAATGCCTTATTTGAGCGCAAGATTTTAATATTCGATTAAATTATAAAATATAAAATGAAAGAACATGATTCAAAAAAAAGATATTTAGGAGAATTCTACACTCCTTTAATATTCGCTAAAAAATCTTTGGAATATATAAATAAAATAATAAGCATAGAAGAATTAAAAAGCGGAAATTATAGAATTTGGGATATGGCATGCGGAAAAGGAAATTTGGAATATTATTTAGATAAATCGGTTTATCAATATTTGTATATGTCGACTATAGACAAAGAAGATATAAATTATTGCAAAGATAAATTTAAAAACGCATGCGTATTTCAATACGATTATTTAAATGATGATATAGAAGAAAATATAAAATCAAAAGAAAAAATATTTAAAATATTTGATTATAAAAAAATTCCAAATAAATTAAAATCAGATTTGCAAAATAAAAAATTGAATTGGCTTATATTTATAAATCCGCCTTACGCTACGAGTCAGGTTGCGGGAACAAATTCTAAAAGCAAAAAAAATGTAAGCTCAAGTTTGATAAGAGATATTATGCATAAAAATAAATTGGGAGAATCTTCGCGAGAATTATCTGCTCAATTTATGTTTAGAATAAATAAAGAATTTGTAAACTCAAAAAATATTTATTTGGCGATTTTTTCAAAGATAAATTATATAAAGGCGAATAATAATCAAAGATTTAGAGATAATGTTTGCAATTATAAATTTGTAAACGGATTTGTTTTTTCTTCTTTAAATTTTGAAAGCACTTCAAAAGCTATTCCGTTTCCCGTAAGTTTTATAATTTGGAAAATTGCAAATAATTATAATATAAAAAATGAAAATATTTTATTGAATATATTAAATAATAATTGTGATAAAATCGGCAAAAAAAATTATGCCGTAGTCGATAGAGAAAAATTATTAAATAAATGGATAAAGAGAGTTAGAAATTCGCGCTCTTTCGTTCCGTTATCTTCCGCCATAAAAGTTAAAGTTTCGGGGAGCGATATTAGAGATAAAATTTGCGATGGTTTTTTAGGCTCTCTTATGAGTTGCGGAAGCGATTTGCAAAAACAAAATTTAACCGCTATATTTTCAGCTCCTCAAGCATCCGCAGGCTCTCTTTCAATAACAAAAGATAATTTTCAAAAGGCTATGATTATTCATGCGATTAGAAGAATTACAAAAGTTAATTGGCTTAACGGAAGCGACCAATTTATAATTCCGAAATGCGATATTGAAGGATTAAGCGAAAAGTTTAAAATCGACTGCGTTATTTGGAGTTTATTTGCAAGCTCTAATCAAACGGTTTCAATGAATAATGTTTTTTATAAAGATAAATATTATAAAATAGAAAATCATTTTTATCCTTTTGATTATAAAGAAGTTTTTTCAAATAATAATTTTTTTGATTATAACAACGAAAAAAGATTTGCATTTGAATATTTAAAAAATAAAGAAAAAATTATGACGAAAGAATCTTTTGATTTATTAAATATCGGAAAAGAATTATATAAATTTTTTTACGAAAATATTGAAAAAATAAATTTGAATAAATATAAAATTTCTTTATGGGATTGCGGTTTTTGGCAGATAAGAAAATCTTTGAAAGAGATTAAAATCGGGATTGATATTTTAGATAAAATAAAATTGAATAGAGAGATTTTGAGAGAAAATATATTTAAAGAAGTTTGGCGTTTTATTTCGTAATATTAGTTTTTATAATAATAAAATTCAAAATTCTGTTATAGATTTTTAAATTATTATTTTATATATTTTATTTTTAAAACATTTAATTATTTGATTTATAAATTTTTTAGTATGGTTATAATTTTTCTATTTTAAATATTATTAATTTAAGCGTTTGGATTAAATTAATATAATAAACAAAAAATTATTTAGATTAAAAAATACTATTAAGCTGGAACTTCTTCAGCTATAACATCTATAATATTTTTCTCTTCTAAAGCCTCGTAAGGTATTTTTGCTCTATCTTTTATTATTCTAACAACTATAGGTTTTAATTTGCTGTTAACAAACGCTCTTCTATAACTTGAAGCAAATACATATTCCAAGAAAGCTTTATTTTGAGTTATTATATTGTCTACTTCATTTGTTAATAATTTCATCTCTTTATCGGATAATAAGAAGTTTGAAGCCAAATATTCTAAATGTCTTGTGACAATTTCCATCATTGCAACAGTATCGTCTACTATAAACTCATCCATTACAGTTTTAGCAACAGTTGTAGCTACCATTCCTCCGACAGCACCTCCAACAAAAGAACCGACTATAGGGCCAACTATAGGTATAGGCGATAATAAAACGCCTCCTACAAGTCCCCCTATAGTCCCGCCCGTAACTCCGCTTGCCGAAACGACTATATTTTTAATACATTGCATTCCAGATATTCTACCTCTAGCCATTCTTATAATTTCAATAGTCGAAGTAACGGCTATAGTTGATGACGCAGCAACAGCAGCACCTCGTAATGTTCTGTTGGCTATTTCTGTTGGAGTGCTTTTAGCTGTATGACTTGCATTGCCACTCCTTCCTATTTTATACAATCCGCCTCTTAAAAATTTACCATTTGGTAATTTATTGAAGTTAAAATTTATAGCTTCATCTAAAAATAACTTAACTTGAGGTATTCTTTGCATTTGAGCGGATACCATAAATATAGCAGTTGTTTTTCCAGCCGTTTTTATTCCAATTATTGCTGAAGATTTTATAGCAAGTTTCATATCTTTAGTTCGCCAATATGTAATAGCCGTATTAATAGCAAATGATATTCCGCCAGCAGAAAATCCAATAATTGCTCCTTTTCTAAAATCATATAGTAAACTTTCTATAGTTCCGAATTTAGTCGTATTTACAGCCTGCTCTTGAGTTAGATGTCCCTTTCTAATGATATTTTTAGCATCATTAGGGTCGGTTATACCCTGAACTTCACCGTTTTCTATTCTTTTTTCCATTTCTTTTATGGCTGCCTCATATTGGTCTTTTGGAACTTCCAACTGCATAGGTTTTCCATTATCCATATATCTATATTTGCCATCTCTAAAAGCCTTGTTTACGCTTTCTCGAGCCGTTGCGTAATATTTGGTTTGAATTTTAATGCCATCAACTATTCTATCCGCTCCGTCTTTAGCGTTATCATCTCCAAGTATCTTTGCATCTTTTCCTTGAATTCTATCTATAAAATCATTTATTCTCTCGGCAGCTACTCCATGTCCACCCCCTTTACTAAAAATACTTCTTGCTTCTTCATTAAAATATTGTGAGGCACTAATAGAAGCAACACCCATAGCTCCGCCATCGCTTATGCTTTCTCCTATAGGTTTTTCTCCAAAATCTTTATCATAAGCTATTTTATAACATAAATTTTCCGTTTCTTCGCACATATCGGAACAGAACCATTCACCTTCTATATTTTCCATCATAGACGATAATTTTGCTTTACCACATGAAGCGCAGACTACTATTTTATCTACATTAATATCGTTTACGAAAAAATCGCCATCGTCAAATTCATGCAATTTTATATTATCATTTTCAATAATAAAAAAGTCGGATAATAAATTATTTGGTAACGAAAGAGTTTCTTTAATACTGTTTATAGCTATATTTTTATCAACTCTAACATCCAATTTAGAAATATCTTCGGCTAAAGATTTACAAGTATTCAAAAAATCTGGATTAAAATATATATCGGTATTAGATAAATGAACTGTATTAACTTTATTTTTATCTATTAATCTTTCTAAAGTTAACATTAGTATAGCTCTTTTACCTTCAATTTCGTCATCCTCTTTAGCTTTTTTCTGTTTTTTAATTTTAGTTTTTTCGTCTTTATAATGTATTTCTAATTTTTCGCATAAACCTTCAAAATTACTATATGTTAAACTTTTAATAACTTTTGACATTTTACGCATAAATATTACTAAATCAAAAGAATAAAATAATGAACCAATTACAAAAATAAAAGCGATTATTCTTAAAGTTATATTATGTAAGATAATATTATTTCCGCTAATTTCTAACGATACCGAATAAAATATATATAAAATAGACATGGTATAAACACCAAAATAATAGACAAAACTTACAAATTTTACATAATTAAGTTTTCTTATTTTGAATACTACAATATCTTGTATTATTTTTAAGAATATACTAAATAACATTAATAAGCATAATATCGTATGAAAAACGCTTTGCCTTGCATACACTATTAAGGATAATAACGCTATTAACGATAATATAGAAGCGACAACTATTCTAATTTTAACAAATTCGAATATCTTGTTTAAAAGTATTGCAACAAGCATAGATAAAAAAGAATATAATAAAACTGATAACATAATAACTCCTTATTTTAATTTAATAAAAATAATTTATAAAAACATTTAATTGAATAAATGATTTTACCAAATATGAATTCCAAATAAATATAATAGTTTTTGTAATTAATAAGTAAACATAAAATTTTAAAAAGTTTAAAGCAAATGCTTGGCTTGGCTTGGCTTGGCTTGGCTTGGCTTGGCTTGGCTTGGCTTCATGAAACTGTAATTTATATTTATCATAATTAAAATTATATAACATTAAAAAAATATGTCAAACATTATAATAAAAAAATTAAGAAAAAATATGATGATTTTATAAAATTTAGCTATTTTTAATTGATAATTTACTATTAGAGCTAAATTTTTTAGAAATTTCATTTTTGAAATAAGTTTAAATTAAAAAAGGTTATAATTTCAAAAAGTAAAGAGTTAATATTTAAATTTTTTATACATTTTAATCAAAAACGATAATATGCATGCTGTAATCAATTAAGTATTCTGTTTGCAGGATATCGTCATTGCTAGCAATACACTTTTTTGTTTATTTTTTCTCAATCATTTTTATTTAAAATATTCAACCGCCGACTTAAACATTTTTATGTCGTAATTTCCCAAAACATTTTTATATAATCCTTTTCCGATTCTTTCGCTATGTCCCATTTTTCCAAAAACTCTTCCATCGGGAGATGTAATTCCTTCTATTGCATATATAGAACCGTTTGGGTTAAATCTAATATCGTTTGAAGCGTCTCCTTTAAAATCAACATATTGAGTTGCAATCTGTCCGTTTTCTGAAAGTTTTTTTATTAAATCTTCACTTGCAATAAATCTGCCTTCGCCATGAGATATCGGGACGCTTACTATATCGCCTACATTCATATAAGAAAGCCAAGGAGATTTATTTGAAGCGATTCTCGTTCTCACAATTTTTGATTGATGCCTTGAAATCTCATTAAAAGTAAGAGTCGGACAATTTTCATCCGTTTCGATTATCTTGCCAAAAGGAACTAATCCTAATTTAATTAACGCTTGAAATCCGTTGCATATTCCTAATATTAATCCGCCTCGCTTATCTAAAAGTTTTATCGTCTCTTCTTTTATAATATGATTTCTAAAAAATGCTGTTATAAATTTTCCGCTTCCATCAGGTTCGTCTCCTCCCGAAAATCCGCCAGGAATAAAAATTATTTGAGAGGTTTTTAATTCTTTTGAAAAATTATCAACGCTTTTTTTAATATTATCCGAAGACAAATTATTTATAACCATAATCTTTGCTTTCGCTCCCGCATATTCAAAAGCTTTTGCGCTTTCGTATTCGCAATTTGTCCCAGGAAAAACGGGAATAATAACTTTTGGTTTTGCAATTTTAATTTTTGAGACGATTCTATTTTTTGTTTCGTAAGAAAAATTTTTAATCGGTTTTTTATAGGTTTTAATATTGCAAGAATATATTTTTTCAAGTTTGTTTTCGTAAATTAAAGATAATTTTTTTAAGTCAATTTTTTCTTTTTTGTATAAAATATATTTTTCAGAAATTATTTTTCCTAAATATATTTCGTCAATATTTTCTTCGGTTTCTATAATAAATCCGCCGTAATTATATTTAAATAAATCTTTTAATGAAATTTTAGAATTATATTCAAATCCAAATCCGTTTCCTATGCACATTTTATAAACCGCTTCTGCAATTCCGCCGTAGGTTAATGTATAGCATGAAAGAATTTTTTTATTTTTCATTAAATTATTTATTTTATAAAAAATAGACAATAAAGATTTTGTTTCGGGCAGTCCATTTTTATCGTATTTAGGTTTTATAAGATAAACTTTATTTTTAGACTTTTTAAATTCGGGCGATATAATATTTTTTATCTTCGCTGTAGAGATGGCAAACGACACTAAAGTCGGAGGAACATTGATATTTTCAAAACTTCCGCTCATAGAATCCTTTCCGCCTATCGAGCAAATTTCAAGTTCTTTTTGAGCTTTAAAAGCTCCTAAAAGCGCAGCCAAAGGTTTTCCCCAACGATTTTTATCTTTTCCCAATTTTTCAAAATATTCTTGAAAAGTAAGATATATTTCTTTAAAGTCTGAACCTGTAGCTATTAATTTGCAAACCGATTCTATTACGGAAAAATAAGCTCCATGATAAGGACTCTTCTCCATTATAAAAGGATTAAAACCATAACTCATTAAAGAACAATTATTAGTTTCTTTTTTTTCAACTGAAATTTTTTGAACCATCGCTTGTATTGGCGTAAGTTGAAATTTTCCTCCGAAAGGCATTAAAACCGTTCCCGCTCCTATAGTAGAATCGAATCTTTCCGAAAGTCCTCGTTTAGAGCATACATTAATATCTGATAAAAGAGATTTATAACCTTTTACAAAATCTATTGGAATTTTTTTATCAAAATTTTTAAAAGATTTAATTTTTGCATTTATATGTTTTTTTGCTCCGTTTGAGTTTAAAAATTCTCTCGATATATCGACTATTTTTTTTCCATTCCAAAACATTGTTAATTTTGATTCTTTCTTTATCGTAGCAACTTTAACAGCATGCAAATTTTCCTCTTTAGCAAAACTTAAAAATTTTTCAATATCTTTTTTGTCAATAACTACAGCCATTCTCTCTTGCGATTCGGATATTGCAAGTTCCGTTCCGTCAAGTCCTTCGTATTTTTTCAAAATAGCGTTAAGATTTATATCGATTCCGTCAGAAAGTTCGCCTATTGCAACCGAAACGCCGCCAGCTCCGAAATCATTGCATTTTTTTATAAGTTTTGAAACTTTTGGATTTCTAAAAAGTCTTTGAAGTTTTCTCTCTTCGGGAGCGTTTCCTTTTTGAACTTCAGCTCCGCATATTTCAATCGATTCTTCAGTATGGGATTTTGAAGAACCTGTAGCGCCTCCGCATCCGTCTCTTCCCGTGCTTCCGCCTATAAGAATGACTATATCGCCCGCAATCGGTTTTTTTCTTTTAATATTTTTTTCGGGAACAGCCGCTATAACCGCTCCAATTTCCATGTGTTTTGCTAAATATCCATTATGATAAATTTCATCGACAATTCCCGTAGCCAAACCTATTTGATTTCCATAAGAAGAATATCCTTCCGCCGCCGTTGTGACTATTTTTCTTTGGGGCAATTTGCCTTTTAAAGTTTTAGAAATTGAAACCGTAGGATTTGCAGCTCCCGTAATTCTCATAGCGCCATAAACATAACCTCTCCCAGAAAGCGGGTCTCTTATAGCTCCGCCTATGCAGGTAGCCGCTCCTCCAAAAGGCTCTATTTCGGTTGGATGATTATGAGTTTCGTTTTTGAAAAGCAAAATCCAATTTTCAATTTTTCCGTCAACTTCTATATTTATTTTTACAGAGCAAGCGTTAATCTCTTCCGATTCGTCAAGTTTTTTAAGCTTTCCATTTTTTTTGAAATATTTTATTAAAACGGTAGCTAAATCCATAAGACAAATTGGTTTATTATCTTTTAATTCTTTTCTAATTGTAAGATATTCTTTATAAGTTTTTTGTAATAATTCGTCTTCAAATTCTACATTATCTATAATCGTTAAAAATGTCGTGTGCCTGCAATGGTCGGACCAATAAGTGTCTATTACTTTTATTTCGGTTATAGTCGGGTTTCTTTTTTCTGATAAAAAATATTCACGGCAAAATTTTAAATCGTCAAAATCCATAGCCAAATCATAAGACTTTATAAAATCAAAAAGTTCCTTATCGTTTAAATCTATAAAACCTTTTAACATTTTTACGGTTTTTGGAATTTTATATTTTTCTTTTAATGTGCCTGGTTTTAGAAAATTTGCCTCTCTTATTTCAACGGGATTTATAATATATTTTTTTATTTCTTCAATATCTTTCTTTGTTAGATTTCCGTATAAAGCGTAAACTTTTGCGGTTTTAATTAAAGGCTTTTTGCCTTGAGATATAATTTGAATGCATTGAGATGCGCTTTCCGCTCTTTGGTCAAATTGTCCAGGCAAATATTCCGTTGCAAAAACAAACGCTTTATTTATATTTAATTCTTTATAAACATTATCAAGTTGAGGTTCAGAGAAAACGGTTTTTATTGCATAATCAAAAATTTTTTCAGAAATATTTTCGGCGTCATATCGATTAAAAATTCTTAATTTATTTAATCTTTTTATTCCTAAAAATTCCGTTATATCCGAATATAAAGATTTTGCTTCGTTATTAAAACCGTCTTTTTTTTCTACGAATATTCTATAAACCATTTTTAATTATTTCCTTTTTTAAGTAAAGCTTTCTCGCCTATATCTTTTCTATAATAAGCGCTTTCAAACGAAATTTGTCTTGCGTCTTCATAAGAAAGTTTAATCGCTTTATCCAAAGTATCGGCGATATTTGTTATTCCCAATACTCTTCCTCCGTTAGTAAAAAGTTTTTCGTTTTCTTTTTTAACTCCCGCAAAATAAACTCTTTCAATAATATCTTTAGGAATATTTATAGCGAAACCTTTTTTATATTCTAAAGGATAACCTTCGCTTGCCATAATTATGCAGGCTGCAGATTTATTTTCAAATTCAACTTTTACTTTATCTAAATTTCCGTTAGTAGTGGCAATCATAATATCAAGCAAATCGCTTTTTAATAAAGGCAAAATTACTTGAGTTTCAGGGTCGCCAAATCTACAATTATATTCTATTACTTTAGCACCGTCTTTTGTAATCATAAGTCCGAAATATAAACAACCCTTAAAAGTTCTTCCTTCTTTATTCATTGCCGAAATAGTCGGAATAAAAATTTTATCAAAACATTCTTTTGCTATTTCTTTTGTATAATAAGGATTTGGGGCAATCGTTCCCATGCCTCCAGTATTTAATCCCGTATCTTTATCTCCGATTCTTTTATGGTCCATAGATGAAATCATAGGAATTATAGTTTTTCCGTCCGTAAAAGAAAGAATTGAAATTTCGACTCCTTCTAAAAATTCTTCTATAACTATTCTATCTCCCGATTTTCCAAAAGCTTTATCTTTTATAATATTTTTTACCGTGTCAAAAGCTTTTTCTTTAGTTTCCGCTATAATCACGCCTTTGCCGAGCGCAAGTCCATCGGCTTTAATTACAGTAGGCATTGAAGCGGTTTTCAAATATTCAATCGCTTTATCATAGCTTTCAAATGTTTCGTATTTCGCAGTCGGGATTTTATATTTTTTCATTAAATTTTTTGCAAATACTTTACTTCCTTCAATAATCGCCGCATTTTTATTTGGTCCGAAACATGGAATTTTTATTTCTTCCAAAGCGTCAACCAAACCTGCAACGAGAGGGTCGTCAGGAGTCACTATAGCGTAATCGATATTATTTTTTTTAGCAAAATCTTTTATAGCGTTTATATCAGTCGCTTTAATATCAATGCAAATAGCGTCTCTTTCAATTCCGCCGTTTCCTGGGATAGCGTAAATTTCAGATACATTTTTATTTTGTTTTATTTTTTTTATTATCGCATGCTCTCTTCCGCCGCTTCCTATAACTAAAATTTTCATGTTTTATCCTATTTATAAATTTTTTATAATTTTAATGATGAAATAATCTCATTTCAGTAAAAGCCATAACCATTTTATATTTATTGCATCTTTCTATAACAAGATTATCTTTTAAAGAACCGCCTGGTTGAGCTATATATTTTACTCCGCTTTTTTTTGCTCTATCTATATTATCGTAAAAAGGAAAAAATGCATCCGAACCTAAAGAAACTTCGTCTATTTCCGAAAGATATTCTTTTATTTCTTTTTCGGTAAACTTTTCGGGTTTTTTGTCAAAATATTTTTGCCAAATTCCTTCTTCGCAAACATCCTCTTCATTTTTATTAATATATCCGTCTATAATATTATCTCTTTCAGCTCTACTTAAAGAATCTTTAAAAGAAAGATTTAAAACTTTTTCATGCCCTCTTAAAAACCAAGTATTAGCTTTATCTCCCGCAAGACGAACGCAATGAATTCGCGATTGTTGTCCCGCTCCAACTCCTATAGCCTGTCCATCGTAAGCGTAGCAAACAGAATTTGATTGAGTATATTTAAGAGTTATAAGCGATATTATAATATCTCTTATTGCATTTTCAGTTAAATTTTTATTTTCCGTCACGATATTAGAAAGTAAATTTTTATCTATTTTAAAATTGTTTCTTTCTTGTTCAAAAGTTATTCCAAAAATATCTCTATTTTCTTTTTTAGAAGGAATATAATTTTTATCGATAATTATAATATTATAATTTCCGTTTCTTTTAGATTTTAAAATTTCAAGAGCTTCTTTAGTATATTCGGGCGCTATTATTCCGTCTGAAACTTCCCGCGCGATTAATTTTGCGGTAGTTTTATCGCATTTATCGGAAAGAGCTATCCAATCGCCAAAAGAAGACATTCTATCAGTTCCTCTCGCTCTTGCATAAGCGCAGGCAATAGGAGAATCGTTTAATTCGTCAATATCGTCATAGAAATATATTTTTTTTAATTTATTTGAAAGAGGAGAGCCAACCGCCGCGGATGTAGGACTTACATGCTTAAAAGAAGTAGCCGAAGGAAGTCCAATAGCTTCTTTAAGTTCTTTAACAAGTTGCCAACCGTTAAAAGCGTCCATAAAATTTATATATCCAGGATTTCCGTTTAATATTTTTATTGGAAGTTCGCATCCTTCTTTCATAAAAATTTTTGCAGGTTTTTGATTTGGATTGCATCCGTATTTTAATTGAAATTCTTTCATTTTGTATGCTCCTTATAATTTATATTTATTAATAATTCTATCGATTTTTTCTCCCGTTTTCAAATTCGTATAACGCGAAAATATAGATATTTTATTATCTTCGTTTAATGATTGCCAAATTTTATTTGTAAACTCGTCAATATCGTTTAAAATTTCTATTTTTTTTGGCTCGCCGTAAAATGAAGGAAGAGGATTATTGTCTTGCAAATAAGTATGTATAAAATGTCCAATTCCGCATACGGATTCATAATCGAAAGTATATCTATAACAAGCCTCGCCTTCTTTATTTGCGCTTTTTAGAATGCTTATTTTATAATCAAAATCATTGTCTTTAAAACATAATAGTCCGCTTATTCTTGGAGTAAAATGCGGAGAATCAGGCTCAAATTTTCTACTTTTTAAAGATTCTTCAAAACTTATTTTATCTTTTAATCCGTTAAATATCGTATCTGTTTGATTGCCATTGGTTATAATAAGTTTATTTTTATACTCTCTTAATGCAGCGTAAATTATAAGTTCGGGATTTACAGTTTTATTTTTATCTAAAGGCTCGGTATATAAAATATTATCCTTAAAAGAAAAAATACGATTTCTACTATTTGAACTTCTTCCCATAATAAAATAAGAGCAAACGGCATTTTTTCCGTCATTGCTTTTGCCAATTATTATGCCTCTTCCAAGATAAGAATTATTTTTTATAATCTCTTCAATATCGTTGATTTTATAAACATCCAAATTATTTTTCCTCCAAATAATATTTAATAAACTTTTTTATCGATTTATAAAGTATAATATATTCGACAAACTTTATTTTATGCGATTTAATTTTATTACTTATTATAATTATAAACTATAATTAGTCAATAAAAACGGTTGAAATTTATTTTTAGAAATATTATAATTATAATCATTAAAGCGAATAAAATTATTATAAATTATATAAAACGCTTGACTTTTTAATGGTATTCTAACTAATATTATATGTATTTATCTAATAAATATAATATCTTAAGAGGCTTTTTGTAGAATGTATTTTAAGGATGTTTTTATGAAGAAATTACTATTAATTCTATTTTTATTCTATAATTTCTTGTTCTTCTAATAATAATAAAGAATATAGAGAAGTAATATCCACTAATTTGTATAAAACGAATAAAATACAAATAGTGAGAGTTAATTTTGATTTTAATAAATTTAATTTAGGAAGAGAATTTATAGAAGATTCAATAATACCAAGTTTAGAAACTAATAAAAATATTGTAAAAATTTATATAGAAGGACATACCGATAGTAAAGGCAGAGCTGAGTATAATTATAAACTTGGACTTCAAAGGGCATTAACCGTAAGCAATATAATATTTACTAACCGTAATTTGCAAAATATAGCATTAAAATCTTTCGGTTATAGCAATTCTATAGCCGACAATCGCACAGAAGAAGGAAGAGCTATCAATAGAAGAGCCGATATTTTTATTGATTTGGTTGAAGAAACTTTTGAACTTCAAACTAATTTAATTAAAGTCGATAGTAAAAACAAATTTAATATTGATTTAAAAATATTATTAATTATAATTTTAATTATTTTATTATTGTTAATTTTATTATTAGTCATAAATAAAATTGCTGCTTTGTCTTTTATATTTGAAAAATTAATAATAAAAATATTAACAGGATGGAGTAATGAAATTGTGAATGCAATAGGTTCATGGAAAGAATATAAAATATATAAAAAAGCTGGATTGGTTCAAGCTGAAATAAACGGTAAGAAATGTCTTATCAAACCTGATATAGATATGGAACAAAAAAGCGACCCATTTAAAAGAGAAATGACAAATGCAGAAAGAATGGAAAAAGGATTTGCTCCATTAGATAAAAATGGGAAGCCTATTCAGTTGCATCATATAGGACAGCGTCCAGATTCGCCTTTAGCTGAATTGACATTTGAACAACATAGAACAGGTGGAAATCATACTATACTACATGATAACAGCAAACCAACTGAAGTTCATGGAGATGGAAATCAATGGGACCCAGAAAGAGAAAATCATTGGAAAAATAGAATAAATATTTAAATATTATGGAGGTAAAATAATGAGTAATATAATAGAAAAATTAAACTGTATTAAAGATTTAGAAAAAGTAGGAGGTTGTTCTGCAAGTCAGATAAAATTGGCTCAACAAGAGTTAAATATTACTTTTCCAGAAGAATATATTGAATTTTTAAAAGAATTTGGAACTATAAGATTTAGTTCAAAAGAATGGTTTGGATTAAATGTTAGTGGATATTTAAATGTAGTTGAAGTCACAAAACAAGAAAGAAGCGTTAATAAAAATTTCCCATTGGATAGTTTTGTATTAGAAGATTTAGGAATAGATGCAAAACTAATCATTGTTAATGAAAAAGGGCAAGTATTTTTAATTCAAATTGACAAAAAAGAATTTTTATATAATTCTTTATCTGAATATTTAGATATTTGTATAGCAAGAAATAATAAAACAGTGTAACTTAAATAAATTTTTATAAAGTAAATTTTAATTCTTAAATATTTTTATAATGAAATATTTATTAAATCTAACTTATAAAAAATTTATCCCCTTTCCAATTTTTAGGAATTCCTATTTCGTTTAATAAAAAATCTTTATTTTTCAATAAATTATCTTGGCTTAATTTATATAATTGCTGATATATTTTATTTATAAAAAATAAAGTGGAAGTCTTATATATTTCCGATTTCTTTACCAAATATTCTAAAGTAATGATAAAATTAAAAAGACTATCTTTCGGCAATATATTCCATTCATAATTAGAGGCTAACCGTATATTGTTTTTCTTTGGTATAATAGGTATCTTATTTAATGGCAAACATAATAATCTTGAATGATGAGCGCATTTATTTCTGATAAACGATATAGAATATAACCAACTATTTAGATATATATGATGATAAATATTCATATATTTTGCTATTTCACATTTTAATTTATTTTCTGAAGAAGCAAAAAATTTAGATAGGGTCCCTAAACTCATAATTTCAATGCTTATCCATATTGGGAGTTTCGGGAAATTACTATAATATTTATCTTTATAATGCATAATAAATTTTTCTTTAGAGTTTTCGGCATCCTTAATAAGATTTTTATTAATATTTTTATAATTAGGTAATTTATAATTCAAAAATGGGTCACTGTATAACTCTGAAAAACATCTGCTTATAACATTTCTCATATATATTTCTATATACGAAATACAAGAAAAAAGTAATTGCCTTATTTTTGTATCTATATTAAAAAATCTATACACTTCTTCAAAAGTCGTATCCTCAAACCGATGGCTTCTTTTATTTGGGTCTTTATTTTCAAAAACATACAAATAACCGCTAAAATTATAATAGTTTAAACTCTTTAATAAATTTTTTGCAAAATTCTCGTTAGTTATTTTTAATCCTCTATTTTTAAGAAGTTCTATATGCTCGTCTATTGATTTATAAGGTTTATTATAACTTGACATAGTTAAATCATAATTTAAAAAATATGTCCGCAGAGTGAGCTATCAATAGATAAGCCCTGCGGAACTGTTAATTTAATTATACATTATTTATAAATAATGTAAATATTAATTTTTAAAATTATTAGTATTTTAAACATTTTTTATAGAATATTTTTACTATAATTCAACATTTACTACAAATCATATGGTAATTTTTGTTAAAAAATAAACTTCTTTTAATTAATATTTATTTAAACATTCTATAAATCCACTTTCTCTCTCATATTTGAAAGTTTTTTTATTGGCTTAATAGATAAACTTTTAAAAATATTTTCTAAATTTTTATAATCAACATTTGGAACTATTATAGAAATTTTACTTATCAAATTTGGAGATTCAAAGTCTTTATTTTGAGATTCATTCCAACCGACTATTTCTATATTAACCGTTCTTATTCCAAATCTTTCAAGCTCATCTTCAATATTTATTCTGTCGGAGTATTCTATTAAATAAAATAAAGTTTTTCTTTTTTTAGCCATAAAATAAGGAACTCTATAAATTGAAGAACTTAAAAATATGCATAAGCAACCTATTCCCGATAAAACCCATTGCCCAGAACCGATTACAATTCCCAAACATGCAGTAACCCAAACTATAGCGGCTGTCGTAATTCCATGAAGTTTTCCTCTATTTTGTATAATCATTCCCGCTCCCAAAAAACCTATTCCCGAAACTATTTGAGCGGTTATTCTATTATAATCTGGAGTCGTGTATAATATCTCGCCGCCTATATTTACAAGTTCGTAATTTTGAAGCATTATAGTTTTTGCAAAAACTTCTTCATAGCATGATAAAATCGCAGCGCCCATACATACTATGCTTGTCGTTCTACTTCCGATAGGTTTTTTATGTTGCGCTCTCTCCCAACCTATAAAAATTCCCATTATATAAGCTACCATTATTCTTGTCGCTATTTCTAAAATACTGTAATCGGATAATATATATTCAATAGATTCTTTTATCATAATCTCGCCGTTATTTTTTATTTGTATTTATAATTATCGAAATAATTTAAATTTAATTTTCAAAAAATATATTTATAACGGAATTAATATTTATAACGCTTATTGGAAAATATTTTAATTTTTCTATAGCTGAAAAAACCATAAATTTATTTTTGTCTAATTTTGAGTTTCTATAATTTTTTATATAATCGAATCCTTTTGAATTAATCAAATTATATTTTATGTTTAAAGTTAAACTTTGATTATTATTTATAATATCGAAAAAAAGAATTTGATTAACTTTATCGAAATTAATATTTTCTATTTTTTGAAATTCGACAATAAAAAATTTTACTTTATTTTTATTATTAAAATAATTATATTTAAAATCTATATTTTTTAAATCGTCATAATTTGAAATAAATAAATTGCAATCTTTAATAATATTTTTTAAAAAATTATAATCTATTCTTTTATTTAAAATTGCAGAAGTTTTTTTACTATCTGAAATTCTCTCTTCGTTATTTATTTTATAATTTGTTAATTTTATTTTATGTTTTGAAATATCTTCGATAGAAATATTATTTTCCAAATGAATTTTTTTTCTATAATTATAAAGAATATCGTCATAAGAATTTTTTGAATTATCGTAAAATGTCGGAACTACATGAGAAAAGAAATAAATTTTTTTAGAGTTTAAATTATAAAGTATAGAAGTTAAACCTAAATAACTTGAAGAAATTAAAGGATAAGCTCCCAAACCTATAAACTCTCCCGAATTTTTGCCAATATATTCGCTTTTAATCTCGCCCGTTAATAATTTAAAAGTTTTATCGTCTTTATTTTTTTTAGCGTTTTCAATAGCTCTAATCGTATTATAGATTTTAGATATTGTATGCATTGTAAATATTTTATTGAATAGAATTGTTTTATTTAACATGGCATCTATGTTTCGAGATAAACTTCTAAAAAGTTTAGAAAGTTCGGGCATATTGTTAATATTTAATTTTGTAGCGATTTGTTCGGCTTTGTCAAAATCTTTTTCATTGCATGCATAAAATCCTTTTGCAAAAATATTTTCTATAAAATTTTTTGAAATGTTTAAAATATTATCGTCTATAATTTTTTCTTTTTTTTTAATTTTTATTTTTTTTGAATTATTTAATTCTTCAAAAATATTTTTATTAGGAATTTTATTTATTTTTTTATTTTTAGAATTTTTATTTTCAAAAGATTTTGAATATTCTTTTATATATAATAAAGCTATAATTATATGTTTACAAATATTTTGAGAAGGACAATTGCATTTTGTTTCTTTTATGATTTCTGTAAAAAATATTTCAATATTATCAAACGAAATTTTTATTTTATCTTCCGCTTCTTCGATTTTTATATTTTTTATATTTTTAAAATCTTTTAACGCTCTGTTATATATTCCTTTATTTGTTAAAGAAATTAAAAAATTTTCTTTGGTATATTCTTTTAATATTTCTAATTTATTATTTATATTGTTTCTTTTTGTCATAGAATTTTATATTATAGTAAAAATTATTTAGTGTAAAGTATTAATTGTAGATAAAATTATTTATTATAATTAAGAGAATTTAATTTTATAGTTTTTAATTATATGATAATAAACTAAACCATTAATATTAATTGACAAAAATAAATCTATCGTATAAAATATTATCTTTCATAGAAATGAAAAAATAAAAATATATAGGATTCTATTTATGGAAAAGTTTTTTAAATTAAAAGAAAACGGAACAAATATTAAAACTGAAATTATAGCGGGATTTACAACTTTTATGACAATGGCTTATATATTAGCCGTTAATCCCGATATACTTGGAGCAACGGGAATGGATAAAGGAGCTGTATTTACGGCTACCGTTATATCTTCTTTAATAGCCACTTTGGTAATGGCGCTTTTGGCAAATCTTCCTTTCGCATTGGCGCCTGGAATGGGATTGAACGCATTTTTTGCATATACTGTAGTTATAGGAATGGGACAAAGTTGGCAAACTGCTTTAACTGCGGTTTTAATTGAAGGAATTATATTTATAATTCTTACGGCTTTTAATGTAAGAGAGGCTATAGTTAATAGTATCCCTCTTAATATGAAAAGAGCGATATCGGTAGGAATTGGACTTTTTATAGCTTTTATTGGACTTCAAAATTCTCAAATTATAGTTAATAATGATGCCACATTAATAGGACTTGGAAATATAACTTCGGGAAACGGATTGCTTGCGATTATAGGAATTATTATAATATCGATACTTTTAAGTTATAATGTTAGAGGAGCAATTTTACTTGGAATATTAATAACTTCTATAATAGGAATTCCAATGGGAATAACAAAATTATCTCCGCATGGAAGTTTTATGCCTCCTTCTTTAGAGCCTATAGCTTTTAAGTTTGATTTTATAAATATATTAAGCCCAAATATGATTATAGTAATATTTACATTTTTATTTGTAGATATTTTCGATACGGTTGGAACTTTAGTCGGAGTATGCACAAAAGCGAATATGCTTACAAAAGACGGAGAAGTGCCAAGATGTAAACAAGCTTTATTTGCCGACTCTATAGGAACTGTGGCTGGCGCATGTTTGGGAACTTCGACTGTAACTACTTTTGTAGAAAGCGCTTCTGGAGTCGCAGAAGGAGGAAAAACGGGATTAACTTCTTTAGTGTTTTCAGCATTAATGTTTATTTCGTTATTTTTATCAAATATATTTTTATCAATACCGTCAGCTGCAACCGCTCCCGCTTTAATAATAGTCGGATTATTTATGATGACGCCGATACTCGAAATTAATTTTGAAGATTATACGGAATCTATTCCCGCTTTTATATGCATAATATTTATGCCTTTTGCTTATAGCATAGCCGAAGGAATAACTTTCGGAGTTTTATCGTTTACTCTTTTAAAATTAGTATCGGGAAAAATTAAAGAAATTTCGTTATTCACTTGGATATTGTCGGCTTTCTTACTCTTAAAAATATTTATGCCAATAATACAAAAAATGATTAATTAGAAAAATTATTAAGGCGAGGTTGATTATAAAAAATCCCTTGCCTTTTTAATTATTTATTTTAAGAATAATTTAAAATTATAAAATCAATATTTTAAATTTAAATATGCGATTTATAAAAAAGATTGTTTTATTACTGATAATATATTATAATTTAAAAAATATATTTATTAAATTAAGGAAAATTAATTAATGAAAAATTTAAAAATAATATCATGGAATGTAAACGGAATAAGAGCGGCTTATAAAAAAGGACTCGTTGATTTTATAAAAAAAGAAAATCCCGATATTATATGTTTGCAGGAAACGAAAGCTTTTGAAGAACAGCTTCCCGAAGACTTAAAAAATATAGAAGGTTATAAATTATTTCTTAATCCTGCCGACCCAGAAATTAAAAAAGGATATAGCGGAGTAGCGATTTATTCAAAATTAAAACCTAATAAAGAAATTAAAAATAAAATAGGAAATCAATTCACGGATAGAGAAGGAAGAATATTATCTTTAGAGTTTGACGATTTTGTTATATTCAATGTTTATTTTCCAAATGGCGGAAAGTCTGAAAAGCATTTTGAATATAAATTAACTTTTTACAAAGAGATTATTAAATATTTAAGCAAATTGAAAAACGAAACCAATATTATTTTATGCGGAGATATGAATATCGCTCATGAGGCTATTGATTTAGCTCGCCCAAAAGAAAATGAAAAGAGCATAGGTTTTTTGCCCGAAGAGAGAGCGCTTATAACAAAATTTTTAAGCAAAGGATTTACCGACACATTTAGAATGTTTGTTAAAGAAAACGGACATTATAGTTGGTGGGACATGAAAACTAGGTCGAGAGAGACAAATGTAGGTTGGAGAATAGATTATTTTTTTGTTAATAACGAGATTGCAAAAGATATTAAAAGAGCGGATATATTAAGCGAAGTTATGGGAAGCGACCATTGTCCAATTTTAATAGAATGGAAAAAA
The DNA here is from genome assembly GCF_008016455.1 of Brachyspira aalborgi. NCBI lineage: Bacteria > Pseudomonadati > Spirochaetota > Spirochaetia > Brachyspirales > Brachyspiraceae > Brachyspira > Brachyspira aalborgi. The sequence goes on from NZ_SAXU01000001.1 coordinate 1,904,843, forward strand.
TAAAGCGCATAATAAATACTTGATTTTTTTATTATATATAATATATTGCAATTTATCCGTTATTTTAATTAAAGGAGATTTCAATTGGTAAGAACTATAATTGAAGATAAAACGGCTATTATACATATAGAAAAAAATATTATATCGGAAAATGTCGATATACTTGAAGATAAATTATCTTATATAAAAAATTTAGGAGTTTCAAATTTTATTTTTGACTTTCATAAAACGGAATATATGTGTTCTTCAGCTTTGGGTTTAATCGCCTCAATTTTAAGAATCTCTTCAGAGAAAGGAGGAAAAGTTTATTTTTGTTCTTTGACTAGTCAGTTAAAAAAATTATTTGAAGCTATGAAATTTTTGAATATAGTAAATACAGCCGCTAATATTGAAGAGGCTTTAAATAAAATAGATTAATGGATTTATATGCTTATACGGATTATTGATTTTATATATGTTTTGATAATACAAACTTTAAGACTTTATTCTTTTATATGGTTTATTTGGATTATCATAAGTTGGTTAACCGCATTCGGAGCGATTAATTTGGATTATTATAATCCGATTGTTAGATTTTTTTATAATATAACGGATGGAATAATCGACAGAATATTTGGAGATTTTAGAAGTAAATTTATAATCGGCGTAATAGATATATCGCCTTTGATTTTTCTTTTAATAATTACTATGGTTTTACCGCAGATAATAAGATTTATATATATTTCTATTTATTATGAATTCTTTAGATAAAATAAAACAATATATGAGCGAAGGCGATTTTAGAAAAGCTATAAAAGAATTAGATTTAATAATATCTAAAGAACCGAATAACGCCATAGCTTTTTATATGCGAGGAAAATCGGCGTTTATAGAAATACAAAATGAAAAATACGATAATAGTTTGGAAGCTACAAAATCTTTAATATATTCTACTATAGAACATGATTTAAATAAATCTATAGAAATAGACCCAAATATAATAGACGCATATAGAGGCTTAATGTATTTAAATAGAGTCGTAAGAAATGTAGATAAAGAGAGAGAGTTTGCTCAAATTCTTTTGGAAAAATCTAAAGAAACTTCAATCGATGCTTTGCTTATTTTAGCGAGCAGTTATTTAAACAATGGAAAAGACGAATCGGATTTTCATCAAGCAATCGGTTTTTACGATGATTTTATTAAAAGAGTCGATATTGAAGATAGCAAAATGGCGAGATTTGAAAGAGGACTTTGTTATTATAATTTGGATATTTTAAATAAAGCCGATGCGGAAGCGAATAAACTCATTGAAGATTTTCCAATGTATGACGATGCTTATTTTTTGAAAGGAATCGCATTATCTAAAAACTCAATCAATTCTGATTTTTTTGAAGATGCAATTTTCTTTTTAAATAGAGCGGTTGAATTAAATAATAAAAATTATAACGCTTTGTATGAAATAGCGGAATGGCATTTTGAAAAAGAAAATTATAGAAAGGCTATTGAAACTTACGGTAAATTGCTTGAAAGTAAAAATAAATATAATTTAGCCTCTTTGCTTGGAAAAACTCAAGCGTTTCATGATATGATTATTGAAAGCGGAGAATATAAAGAAAATGAAGAAACAAATAAAGATTTGGATGAAGCTTTTAATTTAATTGATAAAGTTATTGAAATTTTAGGAGACGATATAAAGAGCGTTCAATATAAATATTATAAAGGAAATTTATATTCTTATAAAGGCGAGATAGATAAAGCGAAAGAAGAATTTGAAAAAATTATTAAAGAGATAAAAGATATAGACGATTGGCTTTATCAGAGAATTTCCGAGTTTTATTATAATTATGCAGAAAACAAAGACGATTATAAAAAATCTTTAGAATATTTGGAAAAGATTAAAGATAAAAAAAATTCAATTTATAATTTAATGATATTTGTAAATTACGAATTAAAAAATTACAAAAAAATAGTTGAAATATGCGAAGAGTTTTTAAATAGATTTTTATCTTTAAATAATAATAAAGATTTTGAAGATATTGAAGAAAATAATATTTATTATATAAGATTTATTTACGCGTATTCTTTGCAAATGATTGGCTCTAATAATTACGATTTGATAGTTGAAAATTATAAAATTTGTCTTAACGATGAAACTTTAGATAAAGCTTTAATATATAGAAGCATTGCAAAAATAATGATGTATAATATGGATTATAAATATTATTTGGAAGGAATTGAAAATTTAAAATTATCGATGCAATTAAACGATGCATTATCTTATTATTTATACGCTAAAGAATTATTTTACGGAAATATTATAGCGCCTTGCCCCGAGCTTGCAATTGGACTTGCTAATAATTCAATAGAATTGGATGCAAATTTGGAATGCGCTTATATTATAATGGGAAGAGGTTATGAGCTTGGCAGAGGAGTTGAAAAAAATGAAAATAAAGCTTTTGAAATATATTGTAAAGCTAACGAAATAGCGAAAATAAATAATTCAAAATGTTCATGCTCAAAAGCCGCTTTGGCTCACTGTTATTATAACGGAATAGGAGTTAAAAAAAATCAATCTAAAGCTTTAAGCATAGTAAAAAAAATAGCCGAAACGAGAGGAAGATTTTCTCATAGCCATATAGCTTTATTATATTCTTATTTCGCTCTCAATAATTTTGAAGGATTTGATTTGAAAAAAGCTCTATCTTTATTTAATCAAACTTTGACTCATTATAGCGATTTATCAGTCGTTATGACGCTAAAAAGATTGTATAAAAAATTAGGCAGAAATAAAGATGTTAAAAGAATGATTAAAATCGAAGCGGAAACTTTAAAAAGAACGGGAGAGTTTAATTTAAATTATTTAAGAAATTATATTAAGAATTTTAAGAATTTTTATCCGATTCCTTTTTAACAATTCTTTGTTATAAATTGATTTGATATATTTGTTGGATATTTTATTAATATTTTTTATTTATAAAAAATTCAGGCTGTAGGTTCACATAGCGAGCTTTTTAAGAAATAGAAAATAATAAAAGCTATCGGGATTAATTTGGTAGCTTTTTTAGTTTATGGAAAGTTTCTTTATTTTTGAAATAGAATTTAATTTTTATAATAAGATTTTTTTGAATAATTATTTTATTAATTTACTTTTAATTTATTAAATTTTTTGTTATAATTTGTTATTACTTTAATTTTGGAAATATAAAAAATGGAACAACCAAAAGTTTATAATACAGAAGAAGATTTAATTAAATGGCTTAAATATGATTTAAAAGAACAGAGAAAAGAAATAGCAAAAAGTAAAAATATTGATATAAAAGAGGTTAAATATAAAGAACTTGTTTTAAATTTTGGAAATAATAAAATACCAATCAAAGAAAATGAAAAACTGCTACAAGGTGGAAATATTACTAAATATATAAACTGTTTTATTAGATTTGACTTGATTTTGGAAAATATTCTTAAACATTTTAACATAGAAGAGCAATATATAATAATAATAGAAGAAGAAAACAATTTTCAATATTTAATATGCCCTTTTAAAGTTAATATTAGCCATTGCATTTTTGAGGCAACAATCATACGATTTTATGGTACAATATTTGAAGAAATTGTTAGTTTTGTTAATACTACATTCTATAATGAAGTAGATTTCTTTGCTTTAAAATTTATTAAAGGCGTTTATTTTGATAGAGTAAATTTTGATTGTGGTAAAAATATAGTATTTAATGATGTGATTTTTAAAAATAAAGTCGATTTTTCAGATTTACATTGGAAAAATAAATTATTATTTTATAATATAAATTCTAATTTAGAATTTAATCTATCTAAATTAAATATTATAGATGCTTTAGAAATTATAGAATTTAATAAAAATAAAGAAGATAATTTTGCCTCTATAATTAATTTAGATAATATATCATTTGAAAATTCAAAATCTTTATTATCAATAAAAGATGTAACGAACACAATAGAGAGCGTTAGTTTAAAAGGTATATACATGAATGGGAGAATAAACTTTTATAATATTAAAATTAAAAATATTAATTTACAAGGAACAAATATAATCGGAGATTTTTCAGATATAAATTGTGAATATGATAATCTCTCAAATTGGCAAACTGCAAGAATTTTTAAACATGAAGAATATAAAAAATCTAATACTATAAAAGCTTTAGAATACCATGCCGAAGAAATAAAATTGTATAAAGAAGAATTAATAAATAAACCAAATAAAACTCTTAAAGATTTTGGGGATATATTTTCTATTTATTTAAGTTCTCTATATAGCGATAACGGTTTGAATTGGGTTAAATCTTTTTTATGCACAATATTATTTTCAATTTTATTTTTCACAATGTCATATAATATTTCATGTATTCCTATATTTACAATTGCTTTTATTTCTATTTTATATGTTTTGCTTTATAATAAAAATATTTTAAATCATATATTTGTTTCTGCAATTATTTATATAATAGTTTCAATAGTATTTTCATTTATTTATTTTGAAGGTTATAATAATATTGATTATGTTATAAAAGAATTATTTAGTTTTATAGCTCCAACTAATTTTTCTCAAATATTATATGATAAAGAATATTTAAGTTATATATACGATTGCAAAAGTAATATAAAAATAATATGTTTTATAGAAATAGTATTTAAAGGAATATTATATTTTTTAGGCAAAATAGCTTTTTGGTATGGCTCGGTTCAAACGGTTCAAGCGTTTAGAAAATTTAGCAAAAAAGAATGAAACTATAAATTAAAAATAAAATAGCATATATTTTTATAATAAAAATAAGGGGCAGTTATTAAACCGCCCCTATAAATATTTTTTTAATAATTTTAATCTTCTTCGTCAAAATCATTATTATCAAAATATTCAAATGCTTCTTCAAGAGCGGTCACTATATTTTGATACATCATATTATTTAAACCAAAATTATTCTTTGCAAATAAATATGCATCATTAACTTCATCGTCCGTTAAATTAAATCCTACTTTAATTAAATAAACCATATATAATTTTTTATTATTTAATTCAACTTCCATATTTACCAAAGCTGTGCAACATGCGCATATAAAAAATATTTTAAGTTTATTTCTATCTATTCTACCCGTTTCTATATCTTTAATAATCTCTTCAGGAGATTTATTAGAATTACATATATCTTGATATGCTAATTTTAACTTTTTCTGAATTTGAACTGCAATCATGCTCTCATTAGGAAACATGGTATTATATAGTTCCGTTGCCATTTGTATATCTTGTGCAGATGCATTACCACTATCGGCATAAATTACAAGGCATAAAATTTTTAATAAATGGTCTTTATCGTTAAAATTTATAGCCGAATTAATAGCACCTTCTATGAAATCTGAAAATAATCCCATAATTTACTCTCCTTTTATAGCGTTTGTTAATTTATTAAAATTAGTTATCATAAAATACTGACCAAGAAATATACCAGCTCCAGCGGTAAAAAGTGATGTTAAAGTCCATAATAAAATAACTCCGCTTGATTGTTTTATTATAACATTATAACGAGCTGCTGCATTTTTTATCCTTTCAGAATGCTTATATATCCAATAAAAATAATAAAGCCCAAAAGTCATAGCGGAAAATACTAATACTAAAATAGAATTTGGACTTTCTCCTTCTTCTCCGCAAATAAGGTTCATATCTTTTATAAAACCCCACCAAAAATATACCATATATAACCCTCCCGTTAGAAAAGTTAATATAAGATATATAACAAAATCTCTATTTTTCTTTATTTTTGAAAAATCTACTGTTTCATTATTTTGGATTATATCAACCTCTTTAACAATATTTATATTGTTTTCATTACTAGATAAATTTTCCGACTGTTTAATATCATTATTATTTTCTGATATTTTATCGATATTATTATCTAATTCTTCGTTTTTTCTTTTTCTTCTACTCAAAAGCCCTCCTTGATTATTCACAGAAAGACTGCTAATTGAAGAACCGCATAAATCACAAGATTTTGCATCATCGTTAATTTGATTTCCACATTTTGGACATAACATAATTTACTCCTTAAAAAATATATTAATTTATTTACATAGCCAATTCGTCAAAATCTCTACTTACGGAATTATTTACTTCTATTTGAACATCATACTTGCCTAATATATTAAAAACGGTTTTAAGAGCTTCAATAAGTTTATCTCTATCGTTTTTATTAGTTAAATGTATATTTAATAGCGGACTTCCATTTTTATCAAAAAATGTAAATTTGTAGAACTCTCCGCTTGCTAAAAGAGTATTAAGAAATATATTTTTATTATATTTAAAAGTGCCTTTAGGACATGGTAGAGCGTCTATTTTAAAGCTTTTAACTTGAATTGCAAACACTTCTTTTAAATGAAGTTCATCCTTTAAAAAACTAAATTTTGTTTTATTATTTTTAATTAGAACTCCATTTTGCATGTCTATAAATACTCCTCGAGGATTAAGTTTAGTAGCTATTATTAGCATAACTAAAGGAAATATTATAGTAAAAATTACCACAAGTAAAAAAGAAAAGAATATGAGAACTGGCGTATTACTATAAATTATATACCAAAATGCTCCCCCGATAACCATAGATATAAGAACTACATTTATTTGCATAATATTATATCCGTGGTCAAATCTTGATTTTATTCCTTTTATATCCATATAAAAATCAGAAGTTGAATTACTATCATTCTTAATATCTTTTATATCAATATAATTAGTATTGTTTTCCGAACTACTAATATTATTAATTTTTTCTTTATTAGTTGGTTCGATTTTACCTCCGCAGGAAGAACAAAAATTCATTCCTTCTTTAATTTCTTTTCCGCAATTTGCACAAAACATAATTTTTCTCCTTTTTTTTAAAAATATATTTAAATTATTCAGTAGCTCCTTCGTCTACTAAAAGTTTTATTATCTCATTCTTCTTTGAGCTATTTATAGCGTAATATAAAGGCTTTTTCCCTTTTTTATCCGCATAATTAACATCCGCTCCGTATTCTATTAATAATTTCACTGCGTCAATATATCCTTTCTCACATGCTATAGTTAAAGGCGTATGTCCCCATCCGTCCCTAACATCTATATCTACGCCAGCATCCAACAATAATTTTACAATTCTATATTCATAGTAAATTAAAGCGGTATATAGAATAGGCTCTTTATCTATGGTTATATCGGCGTTATTTAATAAAAGTAATTTTACTATATCTACATTTCTTTTAATTACAGAATAAACTAATGCGCTTTTTCCCTTATAATCAGTATCATTTCCATTGTCTTTAGGTAATTGATTTATATCCACGCCTTTATTTATAAGAAGTTTAGCTATATTCACATTTCCTATTCGTATAGCTGTATGTAAATAATCTTCCCTGTTATCTATACTTGCTCCAGCATTAAGAAGTATAGAAACTCCTTCTATATTGCCAGATAATATACAATAGGTTAAAGCGGTAGCAATATTTACACCATAAGATTTAACTTGCAAATTTAAATCCGCACCAGCGCTTACTAAAGCTTTTAATAAATCGTTATATTTTAATGCCGAAGCTATCATTAATGGCGTTAAATATTCGTTATTATTTATAATAGTATATATTTGTCGCCCTCTGGAATTTGTATAATAACCATTATATTCGTATATTCTTATATAACGATTTATATCGATTAAAATGGCTGCCTCTATATCTTTAATATATTTTTCACCGCTTCTTTTCTTTATAATTCTCTCTAAAGCGGCTCTATCTCCAGAAGTAACAACATTTTTATAGCTTTCATCTCCGAAAATATCAATATCGACTACTGTCCTTCCTCTCGTTCCCGTTATTTCATTAATTATTTGAGGAATAAATTGAATAACATCTTCTATATTCCTAAACGATTTACTATCGCCCGTAATATTTTCAAAAGTTTCAACATTTATCATACTTACTATAAGAATATTATTCCTTCCCAATTTCTTTACTTCGCCTGCCAAGACATATTGAGCATTTAAAGCGCGTCCTATTACTATTCTTGTAGTTTCGTCCGTCAAACCGTTTCTCTGAAAGTTATGTTCTTTCATGACTTTTTCAAGTTGACTATTTCTAGTAAGAACTTTATAAACCTTTCTTTTGCTTAATTCGTTTGCAAACATAGAGGCTAATGTATCTCCTTCTTCTTCTCCATTTACGCTTGAAAAAGGCAAAACCGCAACAGTTATTTTCTCTGCCGAAAACAAATTATAACTAAATAAGGCTATAAATAATATAAATATTTTCTTTATCATAATCAAATCCTTAAAATTTACATTAATAAATATTTTTAACTATCCAATCATAAGCAGGATTATTATGTTTTATCCTCTTTCCATCTTTATCCGTGAATTTAAAGAAATTACCGCTAAATTTAAATACTTCATCGTTATTATCAATTAAATATAGATTTTTTATAGAAAATATAGCTAATTTCTTTTCTTTACCTTTGCTTTTATATTCTTCATTACCTATATTTAAAAATAATCTACTATTTTTTACTTTCCAACTTCCAGCATTTTTACTAGTTGAAATCTTAATTGCATTTATTAAATTATTCCTCAATTTATCCGAAATAATGCCTCCATAATAGTCATTATCCGTATTTAAATCCGCATCATAAGTAAATGCCGAATATCCTAATTGATTATTTTCATTAAAATATAAAGCTATATTATGTAGATATGTAATTTTATAACCATTAATTTTTTCAGATATTGCTATTTTGCCTACCCACAAACCAAGCATATAATCTTCGTCTATATCCTCAAATCTCATATTTAATATATAAAAACCGATTTTATATAATACGAAAACTATAATTATGAAGATTATTATTTTTGTAAAACATCCTTTTTTATTCATTATTTAACCTCATTAAATTATATAAGTCATGGGATAATTATTTAAAACATAATTACCCCATAAAATTAATTATTCTTCATTGTTTTCTATATATTCATAAGTCAATTTATCCATAGCGGATTTTACTCGAGATTTAGTTTCTTCATTTTCGCCCGATATTGCTTTTTCGACTTCGTTATTAATTATTCTCTTCATTATATCCGAGTCGATAAGATACAAAACATAATATTCGTATTCCTGTTGTCCTTTTTTAGAACCGTCTTTATACTCTTTCAATATCCACCAATCGTCTTCTCTTCTCAAGCCCGATATTTTTACTTTAGATACAGAAGTCGTAAGAGTTTCCATAGTTCTTTGAAAACTCTCATCTCCGCCATATTCGGACGCCGCCGTCATATCGGTAATTGATTGCGATAAATATCTTGCAACCTCGCTTGAAGAATTTACCCTTTTAGCCCAGCTTTCCACAAAGTTTAAACTCTTACCCCGTCCGCTTATGATAAAAGCCATCTTGTTAGGATAGTCCTTTTCTAAAGCCGTAGTTCCCTTAAACATCCATTTAGGCTGTTTAGCTTTTTTTCCGCCCCTTTGGTCGATGATATCGTATTTTATTCTTTTCCTTTGGGCGAAAACATTTTCCGAAAAGAATAACGCATTTACAAATATAAACGCGAATACGAAAATAAGTTTTTTGTTAGTGTTAAACATAATTTAACTCCTTAATTAATTTTTTTAATATTTTATTCTTTCAAATCTGCCGTCTAAATAATTAGATAATTGAGACGATAAATTTGAATTAATATCTTTAACTAATTTATTCATTATTACTTTTTTAGCGTCTTTTTCTGAAGCTCCGCCGTCCTTTCCTTTATACTTAAAAGAGGCAATTCTCTCTCCGTTATAATTTATAAGTTCTAAAATTAAAGTATAATTCATAATATACATTCCATATCCCGTGTCATTTCCGTCAAAAGTAAATTTATCTCTAAAAATATAACTTGGATTTGAACTAATCTTAAATCCTAAATCGCTTATAGAATGTTCTATTGCCGATTCTATATTTGGAGTAATATCAAAAGCTTCAATTCCAAAAGATATTTTTCTTTTAACGCTCTCCATACTCGATTTTATTCTTTCAATTCTATAACTATCTAAAACATCTATTTTTGAAGAGTTATCTAATATTGATAATTGATTTATAAAATTTTCATTCTTTTCAGAAAATATATAAGCTATATATAAAGTATAATATTTATCAAATAAATCTTTTTCGCTATTTGATTTTAATATATAAGAATCTATAATTTTTATATTGTCCTTAATCTTTTTATTCAAAAGTAATGCGGTTTCTTTTTTATTTAAAACGGCTATAACATAATATTTATTCTTTTTTGTATCATAATATCTTGAATCTATCTTTACATTTATAAGATTATGCTTTGCTTCTATTTTAGTGCTATTATCCAAACTCCTAATTTCTTCTACTCCTAAAGAAGTTTCAATATATTTTTCATTAGCTTTAGTATCTACCGAAATATTCATTCCAAATATATTTGCTAAAATAGAATAAGCGTTATCTTCCGCTTCTTTCTCGCTTATTCCCTGCCCAACTCCTACTTCGTAAATATTTTTATCATAAACTTTTTGAGGATTTAATATCCATTCTGGTTGTTTTTGTCCATAAAGATTTATTCCAATATTTAATAATAAAATACAAATAAATAATCTCTTCATAATAAAAATCTCCTTAAAAATACATTCTACAAAAAAGCCCCTTAAAATATTATATTTCCGTAATAAACATTTAAATAAATAAATGCTTTCTGCCGTGTAAAAATTAATAAATTCAAAAAAGAATTTGAATAAGTTTTTAATATATAAACAGAATAATATTTTATAATTAATAAGTAAACATAAACTTGAAAAAAGTTTAAAGTGATGCTGAGCTGAGCTGAGCTGAGCTGAGCTGAGCTGAGCTGCCGCAGAATTTATTGTTTATATTATTACCATTTACTTTCATAAACGAAATTATAACATTTTAAAAAATAAATGTCAAGCGTTAAATTAAAAAAAATTATAACTAAAAAAGAATTTGATTAAACTAACAAAATAACATATACTATCAAAATTAACAAAATTATTTATTTTGGATTATAATTTTATGGAAGAAGATTTTTTTACTGTAAACAAAAAAGAAGAAAATTCAAAATTAACTCCCATGATGAAACAGTATAGAGATATAAAAGATAAATATTCCGATAGCATTGTGCTTTTTCGTATGGGAGATTTTTACGAGGCTTTTTTTGAAGATGCCGAAAAATTAGCGCAAATATTAAGTATTACATTAACTAAAAGAGCTAATGTTCCAATGTCGGGATTTCCTTATCATGCGATAGACGGATATTTATCGAAGCTTGTAAAGTCGGGAGTAAAAATAGCGATTTGCGAACAGATGGAAGACCCGAAAACAGCTAAAGGAATAGTAAAGAGAGATGTAACTCAAGTTATAACTCCAGGCACAATATCCGAAAATAAATATTTACAATCGAAAAGCAATAATTATTTAGCTTCAATTATAATTTCAAAAAATCAACAAAATGTTGCAATTTCTATATGCGATGTTTCTACGGGCGAATTATATATTACCGAAATAGAAAACGAAAACTTAAAAGAGATTATAGAAGAAGTTTGCGAAGAGATAATAAAATTTTATCCGAAAGAGATAATGACTATAGATTCTTTAAAAGAAAATGAAATAATAAAAGAGATACAAAAAAGATTTTCAAAAATATTTTATAGCCATACTCCCGATTATTTTGCAGAATATTCTTATGCTTATAAAACTCTTATCAATCATTTTAAAACTTTATCTTTAAAAAGTTTTGGCATAGAAGACAAACATTTATTAATATCTTTAGCGGGTTCTACAATACATTATATAAGCGAGCTTGCAAAACATTCTTTAGAGCATATATCTAATATTAAAATTTACGATAAAAAAGCTACAATGACTTTAGATTATGCGACAATATCGAATTTGGAAATACTTACAACTATAAGAAATGATAATTATAAAATGACTTTATTCGACACTATAGACAGAACAAAAACTTCTATGGGAGCGAGATATTTAAAAAGAATTATTGTAGAGCCTTTGCTTAATATAAACGAAATAAATAAAAGACTCGATAATGTTGACTTTTTTTATAAAAACATAAAATTAACTTATAAAATTAGAGATATATTAACGGATATAGGAGATATTGAAAGGCTTACTTCAAAATTAGCTTTGGGCAGAATAAATCCTAAAGAATTAGTCGCTTTAAAAAGATTTTTAATTTTATCTTTGGAAGCTATTACGGAGCTTGCGATAAACGATTTTGAAGAAGCGAATTTTGAAGAAGTTAATGATATAAAAATAATAATCGATTTAATAGAAAGAGCGATACTTGAAGACCCGAAGATAACTACAAACGAAGGCGATATAATAAAAGACGAATATAATGAAACATTAAAAAAGTATAACGAAGCTAAAAGAGAAAGCAGAAATTGGATAAGCGAACTTGAAGGAAATTATAAATCTGAAACGGGAATAAATAGCTTAAAAATAAGATACAATAATATTATTGGTTATTATATAGAAGTTACAAAAGCCAATGTGTCTGCAGTTCCAAAAGATTTTATAAAAAGGCAAACTCTATCAAACGGCGAAAGATTTATAACAGAAAAATTAATGGAATACGAAAGAATAATTAACGAAGCGAATGAAAAAAGTTACGCTTTAGAATACGAAATATTTACTGAAGTTAAAAATAAAGTAAGCGATTATTTAACTTCAATATTAAAAATGGCAAAAATAATTTCAATAATAGATGTTTATTCTTCGCTTTCAATTTTAGCAAAAGAAGATAATTATACCAAACCGATAATGACAGAAGACGGAATTATAGATATAAAAGAAGGCAGGCATCCCGTAGTTGAAGCGAATTTAATTGACGAAAGTTTTATTCCAAACGACATTTATTTAGATAATAATAAAGAACATTTGCTTATAATAACGGGACCGAATATGAGCGGAAAAAGCACTTATTTAAGACAAACCGCTTTAATAGTTTTACTCGCTCAAATAGGTTCTTTTGTTCCCGCCTCAAGCGCAAAAATATCTATAGTCGACAGAATATTTACAAGAGTAGGAGCGAGCGATAATATTGCAAGAGGCGAAAGCACTTTTTTAGTCGAAATGAATGAAACCGCTTATATTTTGAATCATTGCACAAATAAAAGTTTAATAATTATGGACGAAATTGGAAGAGGAACTTCCACTTATGACGGACTTTCAATAGCTTGGGCGATAGTAGAATATTTGACTAGCGAAGAAAATAAAAAGTCAAAAACTTTATTTGCAACTCATTATCATGAACTTACAATGCTTGAAGATTTGGACGGCGTTAAAAATTATAAAGTGTCGGTTGAAGAATATAAAGACGAAATTATTTTTATGAAAAAAGTTATTGAAGGAGCTGCGGAATCAAGTTATGGAATTTACGCCGCAAAAATAGCGGGAGCGCCAAATAAAATTATAAAAAGAGCGTCTGAAATATTAAAAAAATTAGAAAACGAAGCGGGCATTCAATTTGAAAATATAGAATTAAAAAATAAAAAATCTTTAGAATTTCTGCCTTTGTATAATAATGATAACGAAATAAAAACCGTTATAAAAGAAAGCGAAATTGAAAAAGAAATTAAAGAATTGAATATTAATGAAATTACTCCGATTGAAGCGATTAATTTAATAAGTAAGTGGAAAAAGGATTTATAATTTTTTTAGTAAACAAATAAAATTTTTATCTCTGTATTCTTCCCGAAGCGTCTCCGTTATAAACTGTCATAACCTCGTCAATGCTTACAAGATTAAAATCGCCTTCAATAGAATGTTTTAAACAACTTAATGCGGTTGCAAACTCTAAAGCCTCTTTATCGTTTTTGTCGTTTAGAAAAGAATAAATTAAACCCGCTGAAAAACTATCGCCTCCGCCGACTCTATCGACAATTTTAATTAAATATTCTTTTGAAAAAAAATATTCTTTGCCGTTATAAAGCATGCAAGACCATAAATTTTCGCTTGCGGATATTGAGCCTCTTAAAGTAATTCCGACTTTTTTAACTTTAAATTTATCGACAATTTTTTTAGCGACTTCTTTATAACCTTCATGAGAAAGTTTGCCTTCTATAATATTGCTGTCTTTCGCTTTTATTCCAAAAACTTTTTCGGCGTCTTCTTCGTTTGCCATGCATATATCGATATAAGGCATTAATTTGCTCATCGTTTTATTTGCCTTTTCGGATGTCCACAATTTTTTTCTAAAATTTAAATCTAAACTAACGGTAAGATTTTTTTCTTTAGCTTTTTTGCATGCTTCAATGCATATTTCGGCTACATTTTCTCCTAAAGCGGGAGTTATTCCCGTCAAATGAAACCATTTCGCATTATTAAATATTTTATCCCAATTAAAATCTTTTATACTCGCTTTTGAAATTGAAGAATTTGCTCTATCGTAAATTACTTTAGAGCCTCTTTGACTTGCGCCTTTCTCTAAAAAATATATTCCTATTCTCTCTCCGCCTATAACTATATTTGAAACATCAACTCCATATCTTCTTAACTCGTTTATGCAAGCTTGTCCTATATCGTTATTTGGAAGTTTTGTGATAAAAGCCGTATTTATACCAAGATTTGATAAAGCTAAAGAAACATTAGCCTCGCCGCCTCCAAATCTTGCATCAAAAGAATCGGTTTGAATAAATCTCAAATTTGAAGGAGGAGATAAACGAAGCATTATTTCGCCGAAAGTAATAACAGAAGCCATAATAAATCCTTTAATAATTATATCGATATAATATATTATATTTATATTATTTCAATAATATATTAAAGGAATTGTTTTTATCTTACATAATAAATATCTTTAGGTATATAATCGTCTATCATTACCGCATCTTTAAGATTTCTTTTGCTTTGAATTGCCATAACATTATAAGTAGCGACTCCTATATTGTTATTTTCAAGTATAATAGTTCTTTTTTCCATTCTCTCCAAATCTATATTTGAAGTTCTAATTTGGTCAAAATATTCGCTTGCCAATACGAAATTCTTAAAAGCTTCTCGTTCGTTTTGAGCGTTATTTTCGATTGTAGAATTATAAGCGTAGGAAACGCCCATATTATTATAAAGACTCGCCAAATAACTTAAAAGGAAAAAATCGCTTTCCGTTCGCATTTCAAGTCTGCCCAATTTTTCTCGTCTTGCTAAAATTTGATTAAGAGCGTTTCTGTAAAAACCGTTCGCCAAATTTGCTCTATCCAAATGAAGTAAAGAATTTCCTAAAGCATAAGAAACAACGCTATTGCTTGGATTTTTCTGAAATAAAGCGTTAAATCCTTCAAAAGCTCTGTCAAATTCGTTATTTAAATAATAAATCCATGACAAATTATATAAAAGCTTATCTCCTCTTAATTCTGGAGGCAAATTATCGTAAGCAAGTTGATAATGTTCTTTTGCCTTTTCATAATCTTTATCCTGATAAAAATACAAATTAGCCAAATTATAATTAGCATCTGGATAGGTTTTATTTATTTCTAAAGCCGCGTTGAAATTATTAATCGAATTTCCAAATTCTCCTAAATTATAATAAATTTGTCCAAGCATATTATATACGAATTCTTTTCCTCTTCTGTAAGGATTATTTTCAAACATAGGCAAAGCGGTATTAATCAATATGTCTCTCGCTTTCTCATAATGTTTTAATCTTGCTTGATAATCTGCATATCCTATTATAGCTTCTAAATTAGAAGGATATTTTTTTAAGATTTTTTCAAGCAAAGTTCTTGAGCCATAAAAATCATTATTGTTTAATAAATATCTTGCCAATTTAGGATAAACATCATCGTCTATATATCCGCTTTTCAAATTATTTATATGTTCTTGAAGCGCTTTAACTTGCTTATAATTATCCTGATATATTCTTATAAGCATAGCTCTCTTTCTTGCAATTACATTATCTCCAAAAAGATTTATCATTTGAATATAATTATTATAAGCGTTGTCGTAATAATTAGCTTGAGATAAATTTTTTGCTCTGCTTATCATTAATATTCCGCGCTCATCATAAACAGTTTTTAATTGATTTTTCTTTGTAACATAAGAAAGCATATCGTTATAAAGTTCTTCGCCTTTAATATAGTCTTCTTCGGATAATTGTTTTTCGCCTTTGCTTCTATAATAATATCCGAATAAAACTCTGCTGTCAAAATCTCGCGGTTTTATATTTAAAGCTCCTTCTATTTTAGCCAAAGCGCTGTCAAATCTTTCTCTTTCTATATAGGCTTTTCCGTATCTATTAAACCATTTTATTTGTTTTGGTTTGAGTTTATCGCCTTGAGCAAAATTTATTTCCGCATTATTATAAGCGCCTTTATATATATCTGCTAAACCTTTCTTAAAATATTCGTTTGCTTTAATTGGTTTATAAACAAATTGATACGACAATAAAACTATTCCAACGAATAATATTAGAAATACGGCGGCTACTCTTATTATATGAGCATAATCTTTAAGAGAATTAGGAATTGGTATAAGTTCCAATATTCCGCTTTTTCCATATTCTTTAATGCTTAAACCTAATTCTCTATTTATTAATTCTGTTATATCTTCGTTAGATTTTTCGCTATCTAAAGCTTCTAATAATTCTCTCATTGAAGCTTGGTCAAGTTTTTCATTAAGAATAGCGTCTAATACATGATATCTCGTTAAAGGCGAAAGATTTTTTATACTGTCAATTACTTTATCATGGTCTATATTATCATCTACATTTTCGTATCTTGAAGCGCCTAATTTATCGGCGGTATCTGGAGAAGGCAATGAAGTTCCGCCTTCCATAATTTGAACGGGAGCTTCTTCTTTTATTTCGTTAGTATTTTCTATGCTATCCAAATCTGGCAAATCGTCAATTTCTTCTTTAGTTTCGTCTTTTGTAATTTTATCTTCAGTTTTTTCAGGTTCTTTATAGTTTTCAGTTTCTTCAGGAATCTTGGTATCTTCTTCGTCTAATATATTTTCTAAATCGTCTAAATTAATATCTTCTTCTTCGGATTTAGCTTCAATTTTTTCGTCTTCTTTTTCTTTATCGCTTTCAATTTTTGATTCTTCTTCTATATCGTCTAATATGCCTTCCAAATTATCTAAATGAGTTGCATCTTCTTCTGCTTTATCCTCAATTTTTTCAGACTCTTTTGATTTGCTTTCCTCTTCTTCGTCTTCTAAAATTCCTTCTAAGTCTTCTAAATGAGAATCGTCATCTTCAATTTTATTTTCCGATTTTTCAATTTCTTTATTATCTTCAAATTTTAAATTGTCATCGTCTAATATATTTTCTAAATCGTCTAAATTAATATCTTCTTCTTCAGATTTAGCTTCAATCTTTTCGTCTTCTTTTTCTTTATCGCTTTCAATTTTTAATTCTTCTTCATTATCTAATATATTTTCTTCAGATATATCTTCTTTAATTAAATTATCTTCTATTATGTTATCTTCAATATAGCTATCTTTAGACTCTTCGGCTTCTTCTATTTTCAAATTATCATTATCTAATATTTCTTCTAAATTTTCATTGTCTTCTTTAAAATCGTTTTCTTCAATATCGTTATCGTTTTCTTCTAAAGTTTCTTCTATAACATTATTATCAAAATCGCCCGAATCCGACAAATGAGAAATATCGCTTATTCCTAAATCATTAGAAATATTTTTATCATTCGTATTATTGCTATTTTTCGTATCAGACAAATTATCGGGCAAAGGCAAATCATCCAAAATGGGCAATTTATTTGAATCGCCTTCTTCTAAATTATTTTCTTCCAAATTCAAATCGTTTATATCGCTTGAAATTTTTTCGTCTTCTTTTTCTTCTCCAAGATTATCGGGCAAACCCAAATCATCCAAATTGCTCAATATTTTATCGTCTTCTTCCAATCCCAAATCGTTAGGCAAACCTAAATCGTCTATATCATTATCTTTTATAATATTGTCTTCGTCATTTGATAATAAATTGTCTATTTCGTCTATTGAAGGCAAATCGTTATCTTCCGTTGGTTTAGAGTTTTCCATATATTCGTTTGTGAAAACCGACTTAAAAGCATCGTAATCGTTTTTTGATAATTCTTCGGGCAGCTTTTTATTACCAATTAAAAGGGCAACGCTTCCCAATCTTTCTAAATCTTCGATTTTAGGCATATACAATTTCTATAAAAATTATTTTACATATTCGATTATATTAATCTAAAAAAATATGTCAACTTAATTATCGGATATTAATAAAATTACAATAGCTATTTAAAGTATAAATTATTAATAATAATTAATTTTTAACTATTGACTTTTTTTTAATCTATTGTATGATATGCAAATCAAATTAAAGGGGCCAGTAGCTCAGTCGGTTAGAGCAGATGACTCATAATCATCGGGTCCGGGGTTCAAGTCCCTGCTGGCCCAATTTCCCCTTATTTTCTTAATAATTGTTAGTATTGACTTTTTTATTAATTTTATGTATAAACCTTAATTAAAGGGCTGGTAGCTCAGTTGGTAGAGCAGATGACTCTTAATCATCAGGTCCAGGGTTCGACCCCCTGCCAGCTCAAATGCGAACTATTTTGAAATATATATTTAAAATTTGTTGACATTTTTTACTTTATAATTATAATATATTATTAAATAATAAAATAGGGGTTAATTATGCCATTCCCATTAATACCAGTAATTATAGTTGCCTCTAGTGTTTTAGTTGGTGGGACTATAATTGGAACTATAGTATATAATATAGGTAGAGCTAAAGTTAAAGTAAAGCCAGCTAACTATAAAGATAAAGCAGATGTTACTATTTTATTCATTGGAGAAACCGAAGCAGGAAAAGATACGGTTATAGAATTAATAAAAACTCGCAAGTTTTTAGAAAAGCATGAAAAAACTCCAGCATTTAATACTATAGCAGCCACAATAAGTTATAAATCTAATACTATAGCGATAGGAAACGCAACTACAGACATTAATTATAAAGATAAAATTAAAATAAAAATTATTAATACAAGCGGTTCAGAACATAGTTTGGAAGACACTGAGAAAGCGAAAAAACTTTCTCATGATATTAGATGTTATATATTTGACGCAAGAGATTTTTATAATGTTGAAAATATAAAATTTGGCATACAAAATACTATTGATGAATGTAAAGAAAAAGGAATTAAATATATGTCTTTAGGCACTCGAGGAGATGAAGTTGACAAAGAAAAAATTGAAAATGAAGTTAGGAGTATGGGAATGAAATGTTCTATTTTTGAACTTAAAAAAGAACCTGTAGAGCAAGTTATAGAATTTTTATTCAAGGAGTATTTATGATAGTTGCAACCGTTCAAGGAAATGAAAAAGGCGGTAAGCATATTACCGTTAAGGATGGCGTTAAAATTTTTGGTAAAGAGCAACAGGAATATATTAACAACATATATGATAAATTTCATATTAACAGGATAGAAATTATTGGCGATTTTGGTATAAAAAAAATTAAATCTAAAGAATGGTTTTGTTATATGAAACACCCAGAAGTTGATGCTTCAGGAAGAACGGGAATAGCTTTTATAGTTTGGGATAAGAATACGGAAGATGATACTATAGAAAAAACAATTAGAGAAATTGGATTTCGTGATGAAGATTATATAAAGTTTAATAAAGAATATAATAAAATAAAAAAAGGAAAATCAAATAAAAAAAAACAACTAATATTTTTAGTTGGACTTGGGATGGGGTTGGCAGCTGGCTTAATAGTCATAACTTTATCAATGATAAAAAAATAGATAAGGATTAAATAAAAATGAGTATAGGAGATAATTTAATTTTAGTAGATAGTCAAACAGAATTTAATATTAAGCGTAATCCAATGGCGACAAAAGAAATTACAAATAATTTTGAGTTATGCAGATTTGGAGATGAAAAATTAAAAGGTTATTTTGTAAAAGATAAAAACGATAAATTAATTCCGTTAGAAGAATATAATAAATGTTGTTATTTAGTAGATAGCGGAATTTATAATAATGTTTATTATCCTCTAGACTCGTTTAACGAATGCTATAAAAGAGATTATTATATTTTATTATATAAAATTTCTTTTAAGATAGGAGCTAAAAGTTTTTCTTTATCTTACAGCGATGAGGAAAAATATTCTAAAAAAGGAAAATATTCGCATACTATAGGAGCAGAAGTAAATCATCCGATTGTAAAAGTTGAAGCAAATGCAAATATAAATAATAAAGATAGTTCTCAAGAATATAATAAAACCGAAGGCGACATAAATATGTCTATGAGTAAAAGTGAAGTGTCAAAAGAAAAATTCAATTCTTGGTTGGAAAATGAAAAAATTAATATTAGAGCATTTGATAATATAATAGGACCTTATATTGAGAGATATTTTGAGGAAGGAAAAATAGATGAAGGTAGTATAACTCGTGAAGATATAAAAATAGAACATAATATAAATTCTCACAACGAATTTGTTAAAGTTTCCGTTGGTTTTAAACATGCTCCAACTTTTATAAAAGGTAAATTTAATTTCGATATGGAAAAATCTAGTGCTTCGGAAATAAAAATTGCTAAAATGTTTAAGGTTAAAATAGAATTCTAATTTATATAGTAAAATCTTAATATTTATAAATAATAATTTAACTTGACATAACAAACAAATCATTATAGAATATTTTTACAGTAAATTAATCGGATTTAAAATGAACTTAAAATATGTAAACGGAAATATAATGAAGTCGAATTCAAAAAATTATTTTGACGAATATTTTACAAAGCCCGAAATATCAGAACGACTCTACAAAAAAACTTGCGAAATTATTTCTAAATACGAAAACATAAATAAATATACTTGGATTGAGCCGAGCGTTGGAGACGGAAGTTTTTATAAATTGCTTCCGAAAAATAAAATCGGAATAGATATTAAACAAACAAAATACGAAACTATATTATCCGATTATTTAAATTATGAACTTCCTGAAAAACCTTTAATAGTTATAGGAAATCCGCCTTTTGGACATAGAGGAGTTTTGGCTTTAAAATTTATAGAACATTCAGAGAAAGCGGAATTCGTAGCTTTTATACTTCCTATGTTTTTTCAAAGTTTAGGCAAAGGTTCAATAAGGTATAGAGTAAAACATTTTAATTTATTATACGAAGAAGTTTTACCCGAAAATTCTTTTTATATTGGAAATAAAGAAAAAGATATAAAATGCTGTTTTCAAATATGGAGTAAAAATTATAGCAATTTAAAAAAAGAATTCTGTTGGTATAATCAAAAAGAAAAAACCGAACCGTTTAATAATTTATTAAAAGTTGTGACGGTTTCTTTGGCAAAAAATAGAGAATGCGGAAAAGAATGGATTTTTAATAAGAAAGCGAATTATTATTTATCTTCTACTTTTTTTAAAGATATTAATGTAGTTAAAGATTTTGATTCTGTAAAATATAAAAGCGGAATAGCGATTATTTACACAACTCAAAACGGCAGAACAATAAAAAAATTAGACGCTTTATTTAAAACTGCCGATTGGAATAAATATTCAAGCATTGCCACAAACGGATGCAGACATATTGGCAAATCTCATATTTACAAATTGTTGGAAGATAAGGGATTTAAAAATGAATATAAATGATATATTAAAAAATATAATTGAAAATAAATATAATGAATTGCGCTATTCAAAAGATAACGAAGGCATTTTTTCTAAAATAGATTATTTTGAAGGAAACGCTATCGGACAGATAGGCGAGGAATTTGTAAAAACAATATTTAAAGAAGAAAATATTAAAATAGATAATAAACAAAAAGTAATTCATGATGAATACGATATTTTATCAAACGGAATTAAGATTGAAATAAAAACTGCAAGAAAAGGATTAAAAAATAATAGTTTTCAATTTAACGGAATAAATCCCGCTTACAATAACGATTATATTATAGTAATTGGGCTAACGCATCAAAATGCTTATTATTTTAATAATAAAAGATAAAATTTCTTACAATCATAAAAAGAGAAGATATTTTTTAAAAGTAAACGAAAAAGAAAGACAACTTGTAGCAATGAACCCTGGCAATTCGGTTAACTATAAATTAACTTTACAATTATCTGATTTAAAATCTATTGATAATTTTGTTAAAGAATTAAAAGAAAATTTATTATGATTGTAAATAAAAAAGAAGCGACTTAAATTAAAAGCCGCTTCCTATTACAATGAAAAACAAAATCGTCAAATTATTTCTCTAACTCTGCGTATAAAAATTTATGCCAGCCTAAAGGGTCGTAAACCACGCCTTTTAACTTTTTGCTAACCATTATCGGGTCTGTATAAAAGTAAATTGGTATAAGTCCCATATCTTGCATTAAGATTGTTTCCGCTTTATGCATAGCTTCCATTCTGACTTTTTGGTCTGTAGTCGACATAGCTATTTTTAAATTATTATCGTAATCTCTGTTTGAATAACCGCCGTCATTTTGAGCGCTATAACTTAAAAACACCCCTAAAAAAGTCATTGGGTCATTATAATCGCCAATCCATCCATGACGAGCGACTACAAATTCTTTATTAAGTCTTGTATTTTGGAAAGTAGCCCATTCTTCTTGAGAAACTATTGAATCTATATTTAAATATTCTTTCCACATTTGCTGAATCGCTTCAAATATAGGAATATGATTTCCAGAATTAGACTTAAATTCTATAATCGGCATTCCTTTGCCATCGGGATATCCAGCTTCGGCTAAAAGTCTCTTTGCCTCTTCTACATTCTTTTGAAAATCTTCTTCTTTAACGCTATAATAATCTCCGCCAACTTTTCTAAAATCGCCTTCCGCATCCTCCATATCGTTTATTCCGTTTGGCACCCAAGCCGCTGCGGGAATTTGTCCAGCTTTTGTGACTTCTTTAACTATATAATTTCTGTCTATAGCTAAAGCCAAAGCCTTTCTTATTCTAACATCTTTTAATATTTTATTTGTCCAATTTAAGCAATAATAATAAGTTCCTATATACGGAGCTATATGCATTAATCCTTCATTTTGTAAAGTTTCTATATCAGGTAGAGGAGGATTATTTGCAAAATGTATTGTTCCTCCTTTAATTCCAGCCATTGCAGCGGTTTCATTTTGCATCAATACAAATACGAGTTTTTGAGGAATTATTGCATCCGCATTCCAATAATTAGTATTTTTTTCCATAACGAGTCTATCTTCCGTTCTTCTTTCGGTTAATATAAAAGGCCCGTTTCCAAGATAAGAATCGGGCGATAAAGTCCAATCATTTCCATATTTCTCTATAATATCTTTTCGTATCGGATAAAAAGTAGGAAAAGCCGCAAGCTCAATAAAATAAGCCGTAGGAGTAGCTAATTTAACTTCAAGAGTGTTTTCGTCTATAGCTTTAACTCCTAAAGATTCCAAAGGTTTTTTGCCCGCGTTAATATCCATAGCGTTAAGAACAGGCTCATATTGATAAGCGTATTCTGCAGCCGTAAGAGGGTCTACCGCTCTTCTCCAAGCGTAAACAAAATCGTCCGCCGTTATTTTCTGTCCGTCCGCCCATTTTGCATTTTCTCTTAAATGAAATGTATAGGTTAAACCGTCTTCGCTTATATCCCAACTTTCTGCAACTCCGCCGATGATTTTATTATTTTTATCTCTTGTAGCCAAACCTTCAAAAGCATGCTGAATATATATGCTTCCATCTACAGCGTTATTTAAAGCGGGGTCTATACTTCTAGGCTCTGAACCTACATTAATATAAATCGCTTTGCCATCTCTATGTTTATCTCCGCAAGATAATAATATTAAAGATAAAAACGATACGAAGATAAATAACGAATAAATTAGAGTTTTCTTTTTCATGATGAAATCCTTAATTTTTATTTTATAATATTATTCTACAATTAAATAAATTATTAGTCAATAAAAAATTATTAAAAATTATAAAGAGTTTTTTTATATTTCCGTTAATAATATTAATAATTCCAAATAAAAAAGGAGTATTGAAATGACTATAAATAATATTTCTTCAAATAATACGGCTATAAAAATACAATCTTTAGCTTCAAAACCAAATACTGAAACTATAAAACAGGTTAAAAATACGAGCCAAAATATAAATCAAAATTCCTCTTTGTCGCCTCTTTCAAGCAGATATACTTATGCAATCGGAAAAGACGGAAAGAAATATATATTGCAATTAAGAATAGATATAGCTTCGGTTAGAGCTTTTAGCGCATTAGCTTAAATTTATTCTATGCCAAATTGTAGAAAGTTATTTATATTTTTTATTCTATTATTAAATAGTTTACTTCTTCATTCTAATTTAAACGACATATTAAACGATAAAAAAAATTATCAAATTTATTCGGGCGATAATAAAGAAAAAATTTTAAACGCCGTTAGATATATAAATAATAATTATTCTAAAGAAAAGATAAAAGCAAAAAATATATATTCCACTTCAAAAATAGATTTATATTTGGAAAACGATTTAAAAGTTGAATATAAAGGATTAAAAAATATTCTGCTTGAAACAATGAGAGTTTACGATATGGAAGAATATTTATTTGGCAAACTTGAAGGCAAATTAATTTTATTGATAATGGATATTAACGGAGGCTTTAGCGGAGATAAACCTTATATGCAAGGTTATTCTATTTTAGACGGAATTACTAACGAAGAAAAAAATATTATATTTTTAGATTATATAAACGGTTGGGAAAATATTGATTCAGTTATAAATACTATAGCTCATGAACTTCAACATGTTATACATTATAGCAAGATAAGAGAAAATAATAAATCTTTCGATATTTGGGTTGACGAGGCTTTATCGGAAACTGCGGTTATTTCTTATAGAGGCACTTTGCCAAATAATAGATTAAATTATTATAATAATGATTCGATGTATTTGATAACGAAAGGAGATTATTTTATAAATTGGAGCGGAGGTTATACGATTCATAAATATGCTACAGTTTCGCTTTTTATGTATTGGCTTGGACTTCATTCAAAAAACGGTTTTGAAATTTACAAAGATATTGCAAACGCTCCCGAAGAATATAGAGGAACTTATAAAGCGATTTTGTATGCGGCGAATAAAAATATAAAAGAGTTTAAAGATTGGAGCGAACTTTATGCGACTTGGCTAAAGGCAAATTATAATAACGATAAAGTCGGATTATACGGTTATAAAGGATTAATAGAAACAAAACCTAAAATAATAACTACCGCTTATAATTTTTCTATGTCGCCAGGAGCCGCTATTTATGTGCAAGGCGATTTTATTTCTGACGATAAACTTTTAAGATATGTAGAGCTTGGAGATAATATTTATATAGTTTATAATCCCGATATTAACGCTAAAGGAAAAGACAGATATTTAATCGTCAATTCTTATTATTAAAAAATTTTATATTTATGTTATTGATTTTTTTGTCAAAATATATACAATATATTATCTGGTTCAGGTATAAAAGCTCCTAAACATATTGGGAAAGCTAAACCCTGAATCTTTTTTATATTATGGATATTAAGGTAGCTGTTTTGGTAGATGGTTCTTTTTTTCTAAAAAGATATAAATATTATAGAAAAAAAATAGATTATAGTTTTAGTTTTTCAAAAGATAATGCCAAAGAAGTTGTAAAAGACTTATATTCTATAGTTCTTGCAAGCAAAAACGAAAAAAGAAAAAAAACTGAAAATTATTGTTGTTATCTATACAGATTATTTTTTTACGATTGTTTTCCATACGATAATAAAGAGCATAATCCTAAAACTGGTAAAAGTATAGATTTTTCAAAAACAAAAGAATATGAATTTAAAATAGAGTTATTTAACGAATTAAGAAAAAATAGAAAAGTCGCTTTGAGACTTGGAAAATTAAAAAAACAATATGGATGGACTATAAAACCTTCTAAAATTGAAAATATAATAAAAAATATTAGAATGGAAAAAGATAATTTTTCAATTAAATTTGAAGATTTAGTCGAGGAAGATTTTATTTTAAACTTAAAACAGTCTGGAATCGACATGAAAATAGCGGTAGATATAGCTTCTTTATCGTATAAAAAATTAGTTGATAAAATAGTTTTAATTTCAGGAGATAGCGATTTTGTTCCAGCTTCTAAAATAGCAAGAAGGGAAGGTATAGATTTTATATTGAATCCAATGGGCAATCATATAGGAACTTCACTAGAAGAACATATTGATGGTCTAATAAATGAAAAACTTATTTTAAATATTTTAAAGAGAAATAATTTTAGTTAAATCTAATTATTTTAAAATTATAAAGAATGCAAATGAAAGAAATAAAATCTTATATAATAACTCAAAATAGAGAATATTTTTCTAAAAATTCGGAATATATAAAA
This sequence comes from Brachyspira aalborgi, assembly GCF_008016455.1. NCBI lineage: Bacteria > Pseudomonadati > Spirochaetota > Spirochaetia > Brachyspirales > Brachyspiraceae > Brachyspira > Brachyspira aalborgi. The sequence continues at coordinate 1,931,227 of NZ_SAXU01000001.1, forward strand.
TTAAAAAACTCCGAAATAAAAAAATTAATTAAAAACGGAAATATTATAAACGCATTTTTATACGAAGAAGAAAAAAATAAACTTTACGGATATTATGAAATTGATTTAAATGATTTGAATAAAAAAAATAATGAATATTTTTTATATATAAAAATAACCGATAACTATAAAAGAAGAAGAGGAATCTATTATAAATTAGATAAAAAATATAAAGATTTTTCTATATACGAAATTGATAATAAAACTTTTTTGAAATTAAAAAACGGACTTGCTTTATTAAACGAAAATATCTCTCAAACTTTTTTTTCTTGTCAGGTAGAAAATGATTTAGAAGAAAACGATATTTTTAAATATAAAGCTATAGAAACTTATCCTTCGCTTTATATTGCCGAATATACGAAAAAATTTGATTATCAAGCTTATAAAAGTATTTATAAAGAATATTTAAGATTATTAAAAACTTCAAATAGCGAAAACGATAATTCTGATAAATATATCGAAATCGGAAGTTATTTAATGAATATGCTTATTCCCGAAAAAGAATTTAGAAAACATTTGCTTGAAGGCTTTAGAATAGTTTATTTGCATCTTGACGAAAAGACTTATAATATTCCTTTAGAAATACTCGCTTATGATAAAAAATTTATTTCTGAAAAAATAATTTTTTCTTATACAAACGCCGTTAATATTTTACATAATAATAATTTGAAAAATAAAAATAATAATAAAATGGCTATAATCTCAATTCCCGATAAAAATATAAAAAACGATAAAAATGAAATTGAAATAATTAATTCATTTAAACTAAATAAAGATATAAATATTGACTTATATAGAAAAGAGCATAATTATTTTGATTTTATTAAAGTTTTGGAAAATTACGATATCGTTCATATAATAACGCATGGATATTCTAACGGAATAAAATTAAGCGAAGATTATATTTTAAACTCTATAAACGCTTTGGAAAATCCGCCTTCATTAATATTTATTAACGCTTGCAATATGGAAGAAAATAATAATAAATTAATTCAATCTCTTCTTTCTTCTGGAGTAAGGACGGTAATATCGGGAACGGGAAGTTTAGCGGACGGAATCTATATCGATTTTATTAAAAGTTTTTATTTAAATTTATTTCATAAACATACAAGAATAAATACGGCGCAAGCTTATTATTTGGCGTATTTGGAAATTAAAGAATTTTACAACGGTTTTATGCGTTATAGATTCAACGGAGTTCCCGCTTATGTTTAATATATTTATTAAAAAAATTATAATATATATTTTAATAATATTTTCTATTTCATTTTTTTTACTTCGCCCTAAAAATTATATAAAAGATATTAATAATATAAATACGATAAATACTAGTAATGAAATTGATAATCCGATTAAAATATCTACAATTTATAAATCGGCTGCTTATAATTTGAGAATACAATATATTATTTTGCATTATACGGCTTTAGACGATGAGCTTTCTCTTAAAGTATTAACTTCACATGGAGTTTCTTCCCATTATTTAATAACGACTAAAGAAGAAGAACCTATATATAAACTTGTTGAAGAAAGCAATAGAGCTTGGCATGCGGGAATAACTATGTTTGAAAATAGAGGAAGCATAAACGACAGTTCAATCGGAATTGAAATAGTTAATTTAGGTTTTCAAAGAAAAGTCACAAATACTCCCGCTCAATTAAGAAGAATGACAAGAAGGCAGAGAGAGAATAGATATTTTCTTTCATATAATGAATATATAGATTATGAAGAAAGCCAAATAGAAAAAGTAGCATATTTGCTTAAAGAACTTGTCAAAAAATACGATATAAAACCTTATCGCATATTAGGACATTCGGATGTTGCCCCTTACAGAAAAATAGACCCAGGACCAAAATTTCCTTGGAAAAGATTATATGACGAATATAATTTAGGAATGTGGTATGACGAAAAAGATTATAGAAAATTTTTATATGATAAAAAATTTAGAAGAGCGAAAATAAAAGACATTAAAGAAGAGTTTATAAAATACGGTTATACGAGTATGCCTACAAATAATAAATGGGATTTTGAATCGAGAAAAGTTTTATACGCTTTTCAATGCCATTTTAGACCGAAAAAAATTGACGGAAATATTGATAATGAAACTTTTGCTATTATAAGAGCTTTGAATGAAAAAATTAAGAAAATGAATGAAGCGGAATATATGGAAAAATTGCAGAATTTCTTGCAGAAAAGTTTTTTTACAAATATTTTTATAGAGGATAATATTGTAAATGATAAATTTGATTATATAAAAAATAATAATCTTTTTAGAAGATAAAATACTAATTAGTCTTAAAACTCTACTTTTTCTAAAAACATTTTCAAATCGTATTTATCGCATTCATTTAAAATATATTTAGCATTGCCGTCCGCAGATATTTTTCCATTATTTATAAATATTACTCGAGAAGCAAAACTTTTTATAGCTCTTATTTGATGCGTTACCAACATAATTGTAAAATTATCCTCTTTAAGTTGATTAATAGCCGAAAACACTTCTTTAGTCAAATCTGGGTCAAGCGAAGATGTAGGCTCGTCAAAAAGAATAATTTCAGGGTCCATTGCCAAAACCCTTGCAATAGCGACTCTCTGCTTTTGTCCGCCAGAAAGCATATTAGGGTATTGGTTAAATTTATCTTCTAATTTTACTTTTTTTAATAATTCTCTAGCCTTATTTATAGCTTCGTCTTTGGGATATTTTAAAACCACCTTCAAAGGCTTATAAATGTTTTCTCCAACGGTATAATGAGGAAATAGATTAAATTGCTGAAACACAAGTCCAATTTTTAATTTATTTTCCCTATTATAATTTATCTCTTGATTATTAATATATATATTTCCATTTTCTATTTTCTCTAATCCTATTATGCATCTTAATAGCGTGCTTTTTCCGCATCCGCTAGGACCTATTATAGCGACAGATTCTCCTTTAGAAACATTAAACGATATATCGTTCAATACATTTAAATCTCCGAAAGATTTTTTTATATTTTCTATCCTTATTAAGAAATCCATTTAGACAACCTTGCTTCAATATGTTTTGCTAAAAAAGTAATAGGATAGTTTACCATAAAGTATATTAATGCTAATGTTACATATATTTCAAAAGACCTAAAGTTTTTTGCATATATTTGATTTCCTGTTCTCATAAGTTCTACTATAGGAATCGTAGATACTATGGAGGTTTCTTTGATTATTGTTGAAAAACCGTTCATAAACGGAGGAATGGCTATTCTTATGGCTTGAGGCAATATAATATAAAGATTTGTTTGTAATTTATTATAACCTAAAGTTTTAGCGGCTTCATATTGCCCATTATCTATAGACATTATAGAAGCTCTAACATTTTCAGAATAATAAGCGGCGCTATTTAATGACATAGCAATTATAGCTGCCAATATAGCGGGTATCGTTATGCCAATACTAGGAAAAGCAAAATAAAATATAAATAATTGAACTAAAAGAGGAGTTCCTCTAAAAATCTCTATATAAGCCCCCAATATATAATAAATTATTATCATAAATATATTTTTAGGTTTATTATATCTTAATAATCCGACTATTATAGATAATAATGCTGCTATTAAAAAAGAACAAATACCTATTAATAAAGATATACTCAATCCTCTTATAAGTATAGGAATAAAAGGAATCATAACTGAAAAATCTAATTTATACATATAAACGCAAAAACTTATTTAATCCCTGAAAGGTATCCATTTTTTTAATATTGTTTTATTATAGTCGCTTGATATAAATTGTTCTATAGCGTTATTCAATACATTTTTTAATTCTTCATCTCCTTTTCTTAATACAATAACCACATCCGCCGAATTTATTGGGTCATTTATAATTTTAATACTTGAATCATTATTAGCCGATGTAGCTGCGTAAGCTTCTCCCACTACTATAGCGTCTATCCTGCCATTATTTAAATCGGCAACCGCATTAGCATTTCTATCATATTTTTTTATTTCCTTAACTTTAATCCCTTGTTCCGAAAGCATATCTGCCGCTATAGAAGCACTTGTGCTATCTTGAACTCCTATTATTTTATTTTCTAAATCTTTTTTTCCGTTTATATCATTATTATCTTTTTTAGTTATTATTATTTCATTTAAAGTTATATACGGTATAGTAAAGTCAACCAATTCGCCTGCACTTTGAGCTTCTAACGGCGTTATGGCAGAAATTACTGCGTCATATTGCTTTTGATTTAAGGCAACAATTAGACTTTCCCATGGTATATTATTAACCTCCGATTTTACCCCTATGTTAGACGCTATATAACTTGCAAAATCGACATCATAGCCTTCTATATTGCCTTTATCGTTGATAAATGAAAAAGGAGGATATTCTGGACAATTTCCATATCCAAATATTCCTTTTTCTAAAACATTTTGTAAAGAATTGTCCTTGCTCGATTCTTTAGTTTTATTACAACCAATTACAGTTAATATAATTAATAATAAAATTTTTTTGCTCATAAAATTTCTCCTAATTTTAATTTTATATATTAAATTCTTTTAAAATTAAATCTCTTGCATCTTCTGGATTAAGCTCGTCTAAACCAATAAAAGGAATATCTATATTTGCATTTAATAAAAGTCTCTTTAACTCATCCATCATTATGCCATATTTATTTTTCATTTTAACAGAAGATAATTTATTTTCAAAACCATATTCCTTACCAAATTCTCCTCCCCAATCACCTATGCAAGTATAATTTACTCCGCAGCTAGGACTCCCGTTTACTCCTATAACTCCAACAATTATATAACCATTATTATAAAAATCAATAACTTGTTCTACTATAGGTTTTAAAAGTTTTTGGCATTCTTCTCTGTAATGTGGATTATCTAACTGATTACAAACTTGACTCCATCTTTTTATACCGCATACATGCTGCTCTACGCATGGAAGTTGTATGATTCCAAAATCATTCTCCATTAAAATATTTATTAATTGTTTCAACGCCGAACTATTTATAGCTATTCCTTCTAATTTGGCGTTTACATTTAAATAACAATGAGATATTAAAACAATTTTTTTAGCTCTTTTCATTAAATAACTCTTATGATAGTATTATTCCAAAAACAAACTTACCGCTTCGTCTTTCGCTATATTAACCGCATCGACTACGCTCGCGCTTGAAATTGTAGCTCCGCTTATAGCCGCTATCTCGCTATCTCCCGCTTCTTCAGGTTTTATTCCTTTTACGACATAAAGAGGAACTACAGAACTTTGCTCTTTAAATTGATTTCTAAAAGAATCTTCTACTATTTTTGCGCCAAGTCCTGGAGTTTCCGACTGTTCCGTAATAACTATTCCCGTAACTTTTGAAACTTCAGCGTCAAATCCAACCAAAATTTTATTCTCTCCGTTATAGCCTTTTGCGGAAGAAATAATTGCATAACCAGATATTGAACCGTCAGATTTTTTTCCTATATAATATGTGAAAGTTGAATTTTCAGTTAAAGGACCTTCGATAGTATCGGAATCTGTTATAACTGCTTTAACTCCTTCCAAAACCGTTTTTTCATTATTCGCTAAAATATCTTTTTCAAAAGAAGAAAATACAAACGAAAGCAAAAATCCAGAAACTAACGCCGTAATCGTAACAGAAATAACCGCTTTATAACTAACTTCTTTTTTCATTATTGTTTTCCTCCGTCTTTTTGAGATTTTTGTATTTCAATAGCTTCTTTCTTTCCGAAAGGCATCGGACGAGTAAGCATAGCTATTAAAGGCATAAACATATTTCCTATTAATATAGAATACATTGTATATTCGGGCGAAGAACCAAAAGCCCTTAATATTGCAAGAACCAATCCTATTAATAAAGCATATATCCAAGCTCCCAAATGACTCGATGGACATGTAACCATATCTGTAGCCATAAAGAAAGCTCCTAAACAGAAACCTCCCGCTAAAACTTGATATATAGGCGATGCAAATTTTCCAGGCATAGCCAAATTTAATAATAGACTCGTTATAACTAAAGAAATAAACATTCCCAAAGGAATTCTCCAATCTATAGTTTTTGTAATTAAAAGGAATATTCCTCCTATAAGCAAAAGCAAAAATGAAGTTTCTCCTATCGCTCCGCTCGTGCTTCCTAAAAACATTTGAAGATAATAATGAGATTCAAATTTTATCTGCTCTATTAACGAAGAACTTATATTTTCTGCATAAGTGAATTTCATAAATGTTAACGGAGTCGCATAAGTTAAAGCGCCGACAGCTTCTATAGATTGAGTCGCCCCCGAAATAGCTAAATCGACTCCTTTAACAATATTATCAAAAATATCTAAAAAAGGAACTCGAACAGGAAGTGGATATTGCGTCATTTGAGCGGGAAAAGCTACTTGTAAAAAAGCCCTTCCAACCAAAGCGGGATTGAATATATTGGAACCCAAACCGCCGAAAACTTCTTTTGCAAATACTATTGCAATAACTCCGCCAATAACAACCATTGTAATAGTCGCGGTAGACGGCAAAGTCATTACTAAAAGCAATGCCGTAATTATAGAAGCGTAATCGGGCAGTATTGATTTTTTTCTAACTTTTTTTACTATTATAGTTGATAATACGCAGGTTATAATAGAAGTCAAATATAAAATTATAACTCTATTACCAAATATAACTACGCTATAAATGATAGCGGGCAGTAGAGCTATGATAACTCTTAACATTATTTTTTGTGTAGTATCTCCGTCTTTTATATGAGGAGACGATTCAGTATAAAAATTCATATTATCTCCTTAAAATCTTCTTAATAAATCTTTACCGTATCTAATCCATTGAACCAATGGAATTTTTGAAGGACATATATAAGAACAACATCCGCATTCAAAACATGTCGCTATATCTAAATCGTTTAATCTTTCGCTTATTTTCGATTTCGCCGTATGAGCGATTTCCGTAGGCGATAGTTTTAAAGGACAAACATCCGAACATCTTCCGCATTTTATACAAGGATATTCAACTTCTTTAGGCATTTTATCCTTATTAAAAAATAATAAAGAATTTGTTCCTTTGTTTACGCATTGCTCCAAACTTGGAACACTCGCTCCCATCATAGGACCGCCCGCCAATATTAAAACATTTTCTGCAGTCAATCCTCCGCAATTATCGACTATTGTAGAAATTGGCGTTCCCAAAGGAATCCATAAATTTTTATGTTCTTTAATCGCATCTCCAGAAATTGTAACCATTCTTTCCATAAGAGGTTTATCTTTCGCTACAGCTTCATAAATAGCGTATAAAGTGGCTACATTAACGACTAAAACATTAACATCCATAGGCAATTTTCCTACGGGAACGACTCTGCCCGTTGCAGCGTCAATTAACATTTTTTCAGCTCCCTGAGGATATCTTAATCTTAAAGCCATTACTTCCACATTATAATTTTTTGCAGTTTTTGACATTTCTTCTATTGCTATTGGTTTATTCGCTTCTATTCCTATAACCGTTCGTTTAACGGAAGGAATTATTTTTCTTAATATTTCTATTCCTTTAAATAAATCTTCCGTATTTTCAAGCATCAATCTATAATCACTCGTAATATAAGGTTCGCATTCCACACCGTTTATAATTAAAGTATCGCAAATTCCTTTAGAAGCTCCATCAACTTTAACATTCGCAGGGAAAGTAGCTCCTCCCATACCGACTATGCCAGCCTTTTTTATTTTATCCGACATCTCTTCTGCAGATAAAGACATAAAATTTGATTTCTCATCATACGGCAAATTATAAGAGTTAGGCTCTACATTTATAAGCAAAGCGTTAGCGCCTCTGCCAAGCGGTTGCGGAGCTATTTCTACCGAAGCTACAGAACCGCTAACCGAAGAAGAAACATTTCCCGAAACATAACCGTTTGCTTCTCCTATAAGTTCTCCTCTTTCAACCTTATCGCCTTTATTTTTCAATAATTTAGCGGGCGCTCCTATATGTTGAGCCATAGAAATAAGAACGCTTTTCGGAGGATTTTCCATATTTGAGGAAACTATATTAGCAGTATTTTTGCTGTCATGAGGATGCACTCCGCCAAAACGAAATTTCGCTAATTTCATAATATAATCCTTCTTTATAAAATTGTCCTTTTTAGTAGTAGAAAGAACCTAAAAACTACTTCTTTATTAGGTTAAAAAATAAGTAAAAACTATTAAATTCACAATCTTTATTATCTATTCAATAGTTTTTAAATATAAATCATACATCTCATTATGTATATTATACACAGGCTGAGCTTTACCGTTCATTTCAAAAGCATTTACAGCCCAATGGTCATCTTGCAATATTTTAAATTGAATTAATACATTGTTGTTATTCAAATTTCCACTAACATTAACATAGTAATTGTTGTCTGCAGCGACTATAGTCTCCCATTTTATATCTGTAAGAATGGCTTCTAACATAGTCCCTACAGTAACATCTCTATTTTCAAGAAATACGCCATTTTTAATAGTGCTAATATAGTGAGATTGTTTATAACCTATATTAAAACTTCTTACAAAATCGGGTATAATACAAATACATATAATCAATATTATAACACAAATAAAAAATATTAAAACCTTTTTATTAAAAAATTTTTTATTCGTTTTTGTATCAGATATCGGATTTCCACATTTATCACAGAATGAAGAGTTTTCTTTAATTTCATTACCGCAATTTTTACAAAACATAATATAATCCTTCATTAATTATTTATAATATATTATAACAGAATATTTTTATTTGTCAAAATTTATTTTATAAAAATATAATAGTAAAGTAGTATATAATATAGCTTTTAAAAATATATTAATTATTATCAGTAAAGAAAGTCAGGCATTTTGTAAAGATAAAACTTTTTTAAAATAAGTCGTTTTGATTTATAAAAATATTATTAACTATTTTTTAAATCGGTTTTGCTATATAAACATGGCAACTCTATTTTAATGATTTCGGAGTAAATATATAAAGCAATATGATTAAAATTATAGAACCTAAAATTGCAGACGATAAATTTATTTTAATATATTCCACAATCTCGTTTATTCTCGGAATATAATAAGAACCTAATAAAGCTCCCGCAGTCGCTATTATAAACATCATTACAAATCCGCCGAATACTTTTAAATGAAGTATCTTATAAAATATTAAACTCACTATTATTCCAATTACAATAAAAGCGGAAACGACTATAATATATTCCATTCTACTAACCTCTAATTATAATTTTAATTTACCGATAAACCTATAAAAAACGATTTTAATTTTCCTTCTTCATCTTGAACGGGAATAAAAATCAAATGATATATATTTTCTCTGTCGCTAATATCAAATTTATCTTTTAACGAATCTGAAGAAAAAGGGTCTGACACATACAAAGTTCTGTTATGCGAAAGTATCTTTTTAAATAATCCTTCGTTTTCGTCTATCTTTAATAATTCTTTTGTAGAATCGGATAAATTTTTAGAATCCGAAACTCTATAAATTTCATCCTCGCCTTTATTAAGCATAGCGCAATGAACTATATCTAATCCAGACTGCTCTTTTATCCAACTTAAAATTTCATTCATATTTTTATTGACAAATTTTTTCCCTCTTATCGATTTTAATACTTTCTTCCAAGAAGCCGTCATATTTTCTCTAACTTTTTCTTCCGCTTCTCTATAATAATCGTCTGGAACTTTAGGAACTTCTTCGGGATTATATAATTCTTCGTCCGTTAAATCTTCTTTATCAAAAGTATCGTTTTCATTCGCTTTTTTTACAACTTCTCCGTTATAACTTTCGTCAATATTATCAATATTATTTAAATCGATTTCATCGCCAAGAAGAAAATCTTTATTAAGAGGAATATTAAAAGCCTCGCTTGAAGAAAAATATTCGTCTTCTTCTTTTGTTATTTCATCTTCAATAATAGAACCATGACTTATCAAAATGTCCTCCTCATCGTTAATAATATCTTCAATTTCATCTATGCTTTCTGCAATATTATCTTCTCTCTCGTCCAATTTTTCCATATCTTCCAAATGATTATATAATTCTTCCAAATCGTCTAAATCTATATCGTTATTTTTTATCTCTTCGTTGTCGCCTTTATCTTCTATTTCTTCTTTATTTTCAATTTCGTTATTATTTTCATTGTCAAATTTTTCATCGAATTTATCGTCTTCTGGCATATCAAAATTTTCTAAATCGTCTAATATTAATTTTTCTTCTTCTTTTTTCTCTTCAATATTTTCTTTTTTATCTTCGTATTCTTCTTTAAAAATATCTTCAAGATTTATATTATTTAAATAATTAATATCGTCTTCGCTTAAAAGTTCAAAATCGTTTTCATTTTTTTCATCGACATTAAAATTGATACTGTTTATATTATAATCTTCTTCTTCATCGTATATATCGCCTTGATTTTCAGCGATAATTTTTCTTCTATCGTATAAAACCGAAACGATTAAAAATATAAAAGAAGATGATAAAATTAATAATAAAACATATTTTAAATATTTTTGAACAATCGGAACATTAAGTTCCAATATTCCTATAGAAAAATTTTCTATTCCTTTCACTTTGCTTGAATGCAAAAGATAAGAAGAATTATCTATATTAATAGTTTTTGAATTAGATTTTTCCATATATTGAGTTAAAGTATCTCGAGAAATGCTGTTAATATCAATCGCTGGATTATAATAAACTACTCCGCTTGGCAAAACTACAAAGTTTAAATTATATGAAGTATTTTCAAAAATCTTTTTAAATACGCTTGCGACTATATAGCCGATTTTAATTCCTTTTTCGTTAGAAATTGATTTAACAAAATAAACTCCGTCATAATCTTTATCGAAGAAAACCAAATTATCAAAATTTTTATAATTATAAATATTTATTCTTTTAGCTTTATCGGGCGATGAAAAAACAGTTTTTCCATCGGGCAAATATAAAGCCACAGTATCAAAAGCGTAATGTCCGCTTCTGAATATTGAAATTATTTTATCTCTTTCTGATTTATCTATTCCGCTTAAAATAATTCTTTGCAAAAAATCGTCAAAAGGATAACTTTCAAGTATTTTATTAATTCTTTTATCGTATTCATTAACTAAATTAAGAACGCTATTTTGACATATTAAAGAACTTCTATCTAATTTTTTAGTGTCGACATCGAAAGCGTCTTTTTTTAATCCGAATACAAAAGCAATAAATAAAGCTATTATTATCGCGTTTAATAAAATAGCTATATATACAAAAATTGAAACATTATTATTTTTATCAAACATAGAATAACCTTATCACTTTTTAATTATGCTTTTTGCATCTTCTTCCGCCTTGTTTATTATAGAAGAAAGCATTTTATCGAAAGCTGCAAAAACATCTTCCACATTATCTTTTTTATAATCTTTTTCTTCTGCAGATTTTTCGTCAAAAGTTTTTTCTTCGTTATCAGATAAAACTTTATTATATGAATTTAATATATCTTCATCGACATTATTATTTTCTTCAAATTTATTTTCAACATTTTCTATAATCTCTTCAGAATTAAAATTATTTTCTAAATTTTCTTCATTATCAATTTCTTTTTTTAAGCTATATAATTCTTTTTCTTCTTCTAAACTCAAATTATCGCAAGTAATATTTTCTATTTTCAAATCTTCAAATTCTTCATTTATAGTATATTCTTCTTCAATTTCGTCTATTATTCCGTCTTCTTTGAATGTAAGATATTCGTTATTTATATCGCTAATATCTTCTATTATTTCAGTTAAATTATTTTCAGAATTTTCTTTTTCTAATTTGTATTCTTCGGATAAATTAATATTGTCTATATTTATATCCTCGTTTTGAATTAACGCTTCAATATTGTTGTCTTCTTTTTTATCCTCAATTTTTTCTTCAATGTCTTTTTTACTAATTCCATTTTTTATATTTGAAACTATATTAGATATTTCTTTTTTTATATTAAATTTATCTTCTTTATTAATTTCTTTATATTCTTCGGGGATTTTATAATAAACTTTTTCAACTATCGGGGGAATATCTTCTTGAGGATTAGATTTCGGCAATTTTACATTTATTATGCTTTCGTCTATATTTTCTAATAATTCTCCTTCCGCTTGAATATTTTTAAGATAATCTCTATTATGTTTAATTTGCATAATATATTTAAAGAAATTAATTATACCGTTTAAGATTAACTGAAAGAATAATATTATAAGCGCCGTTAAAGCTAAAACTATAAGCTCAAAATAATTTGGATATTCTTTGCCTATCATAGAAACAGAAAGCGAATCATTAACTATAAAGCTTGGTTGTTTTTTATAATATGCAAATCTATTTATAACGCTTGAAACTTTTTCTATAGTATTGTCGCCTATAGATTCTCTAACATTATAAATTAAATTTCTCGAATCGCTTACATATAATCTCTTATCCGCTACCTGATAATACATTGCAATATCCGACACATAAGAATAATCGTTTCTTGTGGCGACTATAATCTCTCCATGATTATTTTTAATATATTCCATTATATAAAAAGCGTTTTCGTTTGTCGCATTTAAAACCAAAGAACCTTTTTTTATTATCTCTTTAATTAAATTATCTTGAAGTTCAAGAGGCCATGATTTATTTTTAGACAAATATAAATTGAGTCTCATTTTTCCGTCTATTGCAAAAACCGTCATTCCTCTTAAATAAGGATTTTCAACCGTCATTTTATAATAATCGCTTTTATATTTTTCAAGTTCTTTTTTAGAATATGATTTATTAGGATTATAATTTTTAACAATATCGGCGGTTTGATACATGCTATAACCGACATAATCCGAAATTGACTGACTTATTAAATTAATTTGATATTCTGAAACGGTATTTCTTTTTACATTCATTTTTACCGCAGCTTTATCCATCATTTGCATCATCATATCAAGATAATCGTTTATAAAAACCGAAACTTTACTATTTGAAGGCAATATACTATTGCTTGCCGCTCTTGCAAACATTGCGACTATAAAAATTATTAGAAACGATATTATCAAACTTAAAATTGTTTTTATTATTTTCTGATTTTTATTCATAAAATAGTCTACCTTATTAAAAATTATAAAACACTATTATAATAATTTATCGGTAAAAAGAATATCTAACTTGAAATATTTTATATTGATTATTATGCTATAATAATAGTTGAATTTTTTAAGTTTCATAGTTTTATAGGCTGATTTTTTATTCGCTTTTCTCAAAAAGAATGAAATTAATACATAAAAAACGGTTTATACAATTAAGTATAAACCGCAAATCAAGTGTTTTAGAATTTATATAAAAAATTTTGAAAAAGATTTTTAAGCTTTTGGACCAAATCTAAATCCTAATTGAAGCCCAATATCAAATGCATCTCCTCCGATTTTTGTTTCTTTTTGTTTAGGAGCAAAATCTCCGCCTAAATATAAACCAAAGTTCATTGCTATATTATCCGTAAAGAATAAATAATAATCAAAAGTCACTTTCATGTATCCGATAACTGAAGGCGAAAACAAATCGGTTATATCTTGTCTTGAAAGGGTAATTTTATCTTCCGTTTTAATCCCTGCGTCGCTAGCCACATCGTTTACTGCAATAGTAGAAGTCATTGACATATTTCCAGCAAGAGGAATTTTAACTCCTCCGCCAATTCCTATAGCAAGTCCATGTCTTCCTCCAAAACCAATATTGAATTTAGGCAATAGTCCTAATTTGAAGCTATGAAAGAGTTGTTCAATAGAAAGACTAGCTTCAGCGCTATAAGTTGTATTGCCGCCGCCAACGCTACCGCTAGATATTGCTCCAGAGCCATATCCCATTGAATATCCATCAAAGCTATAACCCAATTCTCCCAAAACGCTTATTCCAAAACCGTCTTTAACTTGGAACATATAACCGATTTGAGCGCTGACATCCGCATCGGCGCTTAAAGTTCCCTTAATGCCCAAATCTTTAGCTTCCTTATTCGGAATTACAACTCCAGCTCCTCCAGCCAACTGAAACAAAAACTCGAACCCACTTGCCGCAAATGCCGATACGCTAAAAATCATCGTCATTGCAATTGTTAGAAGAAATTTTTTAATTTTTTTCATTCTAATACTCCTTTTTAAAATATTTTTTATTTATAACCAAACGAAAATCGCTTTTCGATAAGTTATCAAAGTTGATTGAAGTTAAAAAAGATTTAACTAAATTATGCAATAAAATTGAGACACTTAAAAATTTAAATGCCTTTAAAAATTGAAATATATAAAATTTAAAATTATTATTTAAGATATAATTATGGCTTTGCTTTGCTTTGCTTTGCTTTGCTTTGCTTTGCTTAACAAATTTACAGTATTGTTATTTGTTATGATTTTCATATCAAACTTTCCTTACCGATTTCTCGGCAAATACTTTTACAATTAAATTATACAACATTTAAAAAATTAGTCAATAGTTTATTTTAATTTTTTTTCAATATTGATTAATTTAATTTAACAATATTATAAAATATTTAAAAATTTTTGTCAACAAAATAATTTAAATATTTATTAACTATTATACAATCTTTTAAAAATAAAGTCAATATAATTAATTTAAATATTTTTAATTTAAAGATGTATCAAGCGTTTTTATATATTTTCAAAATAAAAATTTAAGGCTTCTTTTGAGGATTCAAAGGCTATTTTATCGAAATCTATATTTTCTTTTTTTATAAATATAACTTTAGAGGCATCGTCCGAAGGTTTTACTTTTGGAATATAATTTAATTTTGCATAAAAATAAATGTCGGATGTAACATACATTATTTTTTCGTAAATATATTCGTTGCTTCCGCTCATAAGAAAATTAACTTTATCTAATTTTATCGAAGTTTCTTCAAATAATTCTCTTTTAATCGAATCTTCTATTCTCTCGTAAGGTTCGCAAAAACCTCCAGGCATAACTATAAAATCTTTTTTAGGCTCAAATTTTCTTAAAACGAAAACTATTCCTTTTGGAGTGTCGACTATTATTCCAACGGCGGAAGCGGGATTTATAAAATAACTTCTCTTACATTTATCGCAGTTAAAAATTTTTATATTATCAAAAATTAAAGAATCTTTCTCTCCGCAAAAAGGACAATATTTAAATTGATGTTTTATATGTTCGGCGCAGTCAAGTTTTTTAAAATTAAGTTTATCCATAAAATTAAAAAGCTATCGAATAATTTTTATTAATAAAATAAGAAGTTATATTTTTAGTTTTATAAATAAAGATATCCGATTCAGCCCAAATTCCAAAAGGCGCTTTTTCAAAATCGTTATTTTTAATATCGATTAAATGAAAACAATTAGAATTATAATCTTTAGGTTCTACATTATAAAAATCGTATATATAATAATTTTCTATATTCATAGTTTTCATTTTTTCGTCTATTAATGTTTCCATCTCTTCAATCGTATTTGCCACAATATAATAAGTTGAAATTGAAGATATTTTTTTGCATTTGCCAAGACATTTTACGGTAACATTCCACCATTTAGGCTGTTTTCTTATCGTTCTTTCGTTAAAATTAATCGTAGAAAATCCGTAAAGATGCTTTAAATTATTTATAATATCGTAATAATCAAATACATATTCATCGCTTTCCGATACCGCTTCATAAGAAACTACCGAAGATAAAGGATAATGCCAATGTTCATAATCGCTAATAAAAGAAGGATATTCGTTTAATAGATTAAAATAATCAAGTATAAAATTAATATTATTTACATTTTTGTAAGGAGTGTTTATTATTACTTCTTTATCTAAATTAATAAAAACTTCAAATTCTGTTCTTTCGTCTATAATACCAAAACCGACAAATCCGCATTCTACCCATAATTCTTTATATCTTTTAAATATATTTTTTATTTCAGACATAGAAATATCTGGGTCGCTCATCATTATATCGAAATCTCTATTAATATCTTCGCTTATTCTTTCTATAACCATAGTTGAATAAGACGGAAATAATTTTGTTAATTTTAAAAATAAATAAGGAATTTTATTTGCAGAAACGGAAATTCTATAAGAATACAATTCTTTATCTTTTGATTCAAAATAAAATCCTTCTTTTGGTTTTGCATATTTGCTCGGAACGATTCCAAGCGGCGATTGAAATTTATTTATAATTATTCTATTTGATTTTATTTTATTTAAGATATTTCTTCTTCTCTTACTCTTTTGAAAATAATTAAACACGATACTGTCCTTAAAAAAATAAAATGTATTTCGGTTATAATAAACTAAAAAATAATTTTGTCAAGATAATATAATTAAATTATTATGAGTATGAAATTTTTAATATTTATGCTATTGCAATAAAATTAAATTAATAATATAATTATTCATTATTTTAATAAAATTAAAAGATTGATTATTAAATTTTGGAGAATATAAAATGAAAAAAGATATACATCCACAATATTATGAAACTCAAGTAAGTTGCGCATGCGGAGCTAATTTTAAGGTTCGTTCCATTCAAAAAGATTTGCATGTCGATATTTGTCATAATTGCCATCCATTTTTTACAGGCAAACAAAAAATTCTCGACACTGCGGGAAGAGTGGATAAATTTAATAAACGATACGGTATTAAAAAGCAATAATGTAAATTTCTTTATTCGTGTTTCAAAGTCTATAAAGCTTCTTTAAGATTCTTTATAGGCTTATTTCATTTATATTAAAAATATTACAATAAAACTAAAATTTTAAAATAAAATTCCGAAAATAATTAAGTGAATAAATTATTAGGAGGGTTAAACATGGAAGTGAACTCTATTTATTCATCTAAAATGTTTCCTTTGACTAGGCATATGCGTAGTGCGGGGTTAAATGTTTATAATTCTGCTCAATTAAGCGATAAAATAGCAAATATTATATCGAAAGAGCAAAATAACAGTATAGGGAATGTATTGGATGTATATGTTTAATTTCTATTTTAATTAAAAAACCAATTGTATTCTTTTTGCAGTTGGTTTTTTTATTTCTATAATTTTTATATTATGTTGACTATAAATATTATCTCATACTAAACTCGCATCCGCAATAATTCTGTCTGTAAAGTCCAACTTCGTTTGCTATCATATTAGTTTTTTTAAATCCGTCTTTTTTCTTAAAATCTACATGCAAATATTTAATCGGAAAATATTTTTCGGCTAAAGAATTTCCTATCTCTTCTATAACCTTGCTATTTTTATGAGGACTTACAGTCATAACGGTTGTCACATATTGAGCGTTTATATTTTTCGCATATTCAAAAGCTTTATTTATTCTATGCTTAAAACAAATATTGCATCTCGCTCCTTTTTCAAGTTCTTTTTCAAAACCTTTTATATCGCTATACCATTTCTCAATATATTTTTGATTTTCTTCTATATGAATGGCTATATTAAAAGATTTTGCATAATTTATAAACTCGTCTCTTCTTCTTTCGTATTCTTTAATCGGATAAATATTTGGATTATAAAAATAAAATATCGTTTCATAATTTTCATTTTCAAACAGAGTTTTTGGATAGCACATACAAACCGCGCAACATGTATGAATAACTAATTTTGGTTTCATTTTATAGCCTTTATTTTTTAGAAGCTTTTAAAGTAATTGTTTTATCGTCAAAACCGTTTATTATTATTTGATAGCCCATATTTTTTGCTTTGGCGTTAATATCTACTGCAAGATTTCTACTTGTGCCGACATATTGAACTACAAATCTTGAGGAATCCCCCGAAACTCCTCTATTATAAACATTTTTAATATCGCCTATATTTTTTTTAAGTGCGTATTCAAAATCGATTGAATCGTCAAAATCAAGCCCCGAAACATAAATAGTATATTCCGTTCCGTTTTGAACTTCGCTTTGCCATTTATTTACAATTTGATTAATAAAATCGTCCGATATTGAATTTGCAGATTTTACAAGCGCTATAGAATAAGCGTCCTTATCGCTTCCGCCTACTCCTCCCGTTTGATGAGTCGCTCTCGCTATAGTTGAATAATCGGAAATATTAATTGCAGTTATGGCGACATCGCTTCTATAACTTTTCATTGCAGTTCCTTGTATCGTAGTAAAATAAGCGGCTCTCGCTTTTCCGACTATCGCTATTTGCGCTCCTGTAGATTCGGCTATTTTTTTTATCGCTACCGAAGAATTATCAGAATAATTTATATTTTCTCCTTTCATAATTTTTCTTAAAGAACTTGCGCTTACAAATTTAAAACCTTTATCACCCATATTTTTTTCTAATTGAACATTAAAAGATTCGCTTAACTCTCCGTTTTCGTCTATAACCAAAACTACTATTAAAGGCATATTTTTTCTATCCATTAATATTCCCATAGCTTGCAAATTATCTTGAATCATATCGACTCCGACAACAGCCTCTATTTTAGAATGCCAAATAGAAGTATTTTTATTTATATCCAACACTTTATAAGAAGAAATATAACCTGTAGTATTTTCGTATATTTTTGATTCCAATAATTTATTATTTCCTACAGAAGCCACGCCATGAATTATAGAACCTACCGCTTGCTCTACGGCGTTTCTTTTTGCGCTTTCAATCGCTCTCTCTATAGCGTTTGCATCTCCTCTGCCATCCGCCATAGCAAAACCTTCCGCCGTTATTTTTGTAGTTTTTCCGCCTTTGAAATCGGGATTTTTCCAATTATTTACTATTCCTATTCCTCCCGTTTCTTCGCCTACATAAGCTCCGCTTGAGCTACTTTTTGAAGTCGTTGAGCATGAAATAAAAATAATCGATATAATTATGCAAATTAATATTTTTTTCATTTAATAAAAACCTATTTTTTGATTTTATAATTTTATAATTAAAGATATAATTTTGCAATAAATAATTTGTTAAATAAAAATTATAATTAATATAGAAAATGTTATATTACAATTATTTTACTTTTAAAATGCTAACGGTTTTTTAATATTGACTTTTTTATTAAAGGTAATAATATTAAAAATAAAAAATTAATCAAGGAGAATAATATGGGAATGTCGGACGATATAAAAAAAGGATTTTATGCGGGAATAGGCGTAATGCTTAAAGGCAAAGAAAAAGTTGAAGAGATTGCAAGAGAGTTTATAAAAGACGCTAATATGGACGCGGAAGAAGGCGAAAAATTTGTAAAAGATATGGTGTCAAAAGCAAATGAAACGAGAGAAGAGGTTGGCAAATATTTAGACGAAAGAATGCAAACGACAATAGATAAAATGGGATATGTCAAAAAAGAAGAATACGAATCTATAAAAAAAGAATTAGAGGAATTAAAATCTTCTATAAATAAAAATAATGCCCAATAATATATTAATTTTTATCAATATATAAAATAATTAGGAAAACTTTCAAGTGGCTAATATAAAATCAATAAATAGAACTAGAGAAATAATATCAATAATAATAGCTTACGGTTTCAGAGATATAATTGCCGTAACTCCAATACTTAAAATAGTCAATAAACCAATTTCAAAAGTCAACATAAAATATAAAGGATTGGATTTAAGAAAATATAGCAGAGGGCAGAGATTAAGAATGGCTCTTGAAGAATTGGGAACGACTTTTATAAAACTTGGACAGATTTTATCAAACAGAAACGATATACTTCCTAAAGATATAACGGACGAATTAAGCAAGCTACAAAATCATGTTAAACCTTTTGACGAAAACGAAGCGATTAATATAATTGAAAAAGAACTTGGAAAAACTATAGACGAAGCTTTTAAATCTTTTGAAAGAACGCCTAAAGCAAGTGCTTCAATATCTCAAGTTCATGAAGCCGTTTTAAAAAGCGGAGAGAAGGTAGCGATAAAAGTAAAGCGTCCCGATATAGAAGATAAAATATTAACCGACATAGAAATTATAGTATGGCTTTCAAATATTTTGGAAAAGCATAACGAAGAATACGCTTTTATGCAACCTCAAAAACTTATAAAGGCTTTTAAAGGACAACTTTTACAGGAATTAGATTTTAATTTTGAAAAAAACAATACGATTAAATTTGCAAAATATTTTGAAAAAAATAAAAATGTAAAAATAGCGAAAATATACGAAGATTACAGCACGAAAAATATATTAACTATGGAATATATAGACGGAATAAAAATTTCGGATATATCGCCAGACGATACAAAATACGATAGAAAAAAACTCGTTTCAATAGGAGTAGACGCGGTTTTAGAGCAAATATTTATGCTTGGATTTTTTCACGCGGACCCGCATCCTGGAAATCTAATGGCTTTAGAAAATAATGTTTTATGTTTTATAGATTTTGGAATGATAGGATTTATTCCTCCGAATTCAAAAGACGCTTTTTCGGATATTATTGTTAGCATAAGCTCCGCCGATTATTTAACTTTATCAAAATCGATACTCGAATTATGCAATCATAACGAAATAACAAATATAGAAGAGTTCAATACGGCGATTTTTGTTTTTATAAGCAAATATATAGATATGCCTTTAGATAATATAAATATGGAAGATATATTTAACGAACTTATATATATTATAAGAGAGTTTAAATTGAGTTTGCCAAGCAATATTATGCTTTTAATAAAATCTTTAATCGTGCTTGAAGGCGTGGCAAGAAATTTGGATAAAAGTTTAAAAATAATAGAACATATTAAACCTTTCGCTTTAAGATATGTTAAAGACAGATTAAAACCCGACAATATCTTTAAGCAGTCTAAAAATTTAATTTTGGATTATTCTAAAGTATTGAAAAATATTCCTTCCGATTTATCCGACTTTATTGAAATGGTAAAAAAAGGAAGCGTGAAAGTTCAACTTGAGCATAAAAAACTCGATATATTATCAAGCACTTTGGACGGTTTGGCTGATAGATTAAGCTATTCAATAGTTTTGGCTTCATTGATAATTTCAAGCGCGTTTATTTTAAGCGCAAAAATTCCTCCATTAATTCATGGCGTTTCGATAATTGGAATTATTGGTTTTGTAATATCTGGAATAATGGGTTTTATCATGATAATAAGCAGATTTATAAAGAAGTATATTAATAGGAATAAGAATAATTACTAATATATTTTCGTTACGAGGATATTTATAGACGAAGAAATCCACTATAGAATTCAAAACGGAATACTTAAGGTTTGTAGTATTATCATTATTGCAAGGCTCTGCCGAAACAATTAATTTTTCCCGTAATTGATAGGAGAAAGTCCGAAGCAATCTACTACTTCTCGACATCGCAAACAATCAAACTTTTTAATCGCCTAAAATTATGAAAACTTTTAAAGTAAATATCAAGTAAAAAAATCGAAAAAATTCTTAAATTTATAAACTTTTGCAATTTTATTAAATTTAATAATACATTTAATACATATTTTTAACATTACATAAAAATAGAATTTATTCAAACATAACTCTCGGATTTTCGTCTATATAAGATTGCGGAATATTATTAAGTTCTTTTATTTTTGAAATCATAGCGTCTCTTATATCGTTTCCCGTCATAACTATATTTTTTCCTTTTTTCGCTATGGCGTTTCCTTCGCTATCGGTATATCCGTCTCCTCCTAAAAATACGAAACTTGATAAAGCTATATTATAATCTTTAGCGGGATTTATATCTTCTCCGTTTAATTTTGCATATATCAAATCTCCATTTTCGCCGTTATATTTTACTTCCATTCCTTTAGATAGTTGCAAGAAAGCTCCAGCTCCTCTCTTTTTTCCTGAAATTTTTAACATTTCAATAACATCCGCTCCCGATAACGAAACTATTATAACCTCATTATCGAAAGGAAAAAATTCGTTTTGAATATTTCCCAATGTTATATCGCCTTTTTTTAAAGGCGTTCTTAAACTTCCAGAATTCATTAAAACTATATCTATATTAGGATAAGAATCTATTACCAAATCGGATGCAAAATTTCCGAGTGCCATCGAATTAGACCTTATTCCCGCATGTTGCAATTCAAAAGGCAAAGAACCTATTTTTACTTTAAACTCTTTATCGATAGTTCCTTTCATTTCGGCAATAAATTTTAACATTTCGCTATCTTGTTTTATATTTTCGTCCATAGGAATTAGTTTATAAATTAAATTTGCTTTATCTACAATTCCGTTTGAAACAGACAAATCAATATGTCCTAAATTCATTCCATAATAACCCGTTTGAACTATCGGAGTTCCTTTAACTATATCCGCTTCTTTTAATTCCGTATGGCTATGTCCTCCGATTATAATGTCAAAAGTGTTTGGCATAGCTTCGGCGACTTTTTTATCCGCTTCATGCCCGATATGACTTAAAAGAATTGTAATATCGTTAGTTTTATGCAAAGGCGTCTTTTTAATAAAATCTTTTAACGCTTTTATCTCTTCCTCAAAAATCAAATCTTTAATATATTCGGGATTATAAACAGCATCGGTTGTAGTTAAACCTATTATTGCAATATTCAAACCGTTAATATTTGTGGTAATATAAGGCGTAGCATATAAACTATTATCATTTTTATTTTTTATATTAATCGACAATGTTGGAAATTTTCTTTCTTTCATTATTTCGGTAAAATTTTCAAGCCCATAATCTACAAAATGATTTCCTATAGTCGCAGCGTCAACTCCAATCATATTCATTATATCGACTTCGTCTCTACCCTTAAAAACCGTTGAATAAACGCTTCCCGTAATCGTATCGCCCGCATGCAAAATTAAAACATTATCGTTTGTCGCTTTGATTTCTTTTATATAAGCAGCTCTTCTTGCCGCTCCGTATTTATGATTAGTTTGAGGATTATCTCCTTTCGTGATTATAATTTCTTCTTCGTCTCTTCCATGCGTGTCGTTCATGTGTATTATTGTAAGATTTCCCGAGTTATCGCTTTTCTTTGTTTGTCCGCATGAAAAAGCGAATGCAGATATAATAGTAAAAATTAAAACATAAATAAATTTTTTAATCATAATTATTCTCCTTAAAAAAATATTCAATTTATTATAGATTAAAGTATATTTCATATAATATTATTGTCAATAAAAAACCGTAAAATTAATTAAAAATTCTTAATTTATAATAATTTTTATATATTATTTTTTTACATTATATGATATAATTTATTTTATATATAAAACTTATTAAATTCATTAAAAAGGAAAGTAGATTATGATAAAAAATAAAGAAAGAGCTTTATGGATATTTTTACTAATTTTTGTATTGGCAATTTCATTTTTCAATTTTAAAAGTCCTTCAATGGCAATAGCTCAACAAGGCAAAGCCCAGTCGGATAATGATTTTTATTATTATAGCAGATTGTTTCAAAAAGTTTTTGCAACGCTTCAACAAAATTTTGTAGATACGAATAATGTGACTACAAAAAAATTAATGTATGGAGCTATAAAAGGAATGCTCGAAGCGACTGACGACCCTTTTACTTTTTTGCTTGACGAAAAATTAAACGAAGCTTTAAATACAGAAATGTCGGGCAAATACGGAGGAGTCGGACTTTCAATTTCAAAACAACCCGATAAAGGACTTTTGGTTGTAGCTCCTATAGAGGATGGACCAGGAGAGAAAGCGGGAATACTTCCAGGCGATATAATTATCGCTATTGACGGCAAAAGCGCTAAAGATATGGCTGTAGATACGGCGGCAAATATAATGAGAGGAAAGGAAGGCACTAAAATAACTCTAACTATAGTTCGAGATGGAGTTCCCGATTCTATAGAATTTCCTTTAACGAGAGCTTTAATAGAAATAAAAAGCGTAAAATATAGAATGCTTGATAAGATTATCGGATATATAAGAATTACGAATTTCGGTGATGACACTTCAAAAGAACTTGACATAGCGCTTAAAGATTTAAAGAAAAGCGGAATGCAAAAATTGATTTTAGATTTAAGAAATAATCCAGGCGGAAGATTAGACACGGCAATAAATATAGTTGAAGAGTTTTTATCTGACGGAAAAATAGTTTATACGAGAGGAAGAACGAAAAACGAGAATCAAGATTATTTTGCTTCAAGAAAAGGAGACGAATGGACTAAAGGCGATATGCTTGTTTTGGTTAATCAATATAGCGCTTCGGCTTCCGAAATTCTTGCTGGCGCATTGCAGGATAATAAAAGAGCAAAACTTTTGGGCGAGACGACTTTTGGAAAATTTAGCGTTCAATATGTGCTTCCTTTAGATTCGAGAGATAATACTTCTTTCAAATTTACCGTAGCTCATTATTATACTCCTAACGGCAGAAGATTACATGGAAAAGGAATAACGCCCGATTATGTGGTTGTCGAAGAAAAATTAAGCGCTTTAGATATCACGGCATTAACCGAATTGAGAAAGAGCGGACAAATATCTTCTTATGTTAAGAGATATCCTAACGAAAATTCGGACGCTACGGCTTTGCCTAGATTTAAAGAAGAATTGAAAAATAAAAATATTATCCCGAGCGATTATTTGCTTGAGCGATTAATATATAACGAACGCAATTTAGGTAATTACAATGAAATAGTAGATATGCGATACGATAAACAATTAAAAGCGGCTATAAATTATCTTGAAAACGGAAAAGAACCGCCGCAAGATAAAGAAGAGCCGAGAGAAAATTGGTATAATGAAAGCGAATAAAATAAATTAGCCAATTATTTATCATTTATCATAATAAAATAGAGAGGTTGTTAAAAAATTTAATAGCCTCTCTACAATTTTAAATTATATAAAATTAAATCAAATCAATAACTTATAGTATCGCCTCTTTCATGTATTTCCATAAATCGCAATAACTCCGCTTTAACCTCTTCGGAAGTTGAAAGAGTAAGAACTCTTTTTGCAAGCATAGCGCATTCCGCTTTATCCAAAGATATAATCATTTTTTTAACTTCGGGAATAGATATCGCCGACATAGAAAATACATCTAATCCGAGTCCGAAAAGCAAAGGAACGGCAAGCAAATCTCCCGCAAGCTCTCCGCACATTGAAATAATTATTCCGCTTGAATGAGCGCCGTCTATAGCCATTTTTATAGCTATTAAAACGGAAGGATTATAAGGGTCGCAAATTGAGGCGATTTTTTCGTTTCCTCTATCCGAAGCCAAAGTATATTGAGTCAAATCGTTAGTTCCAATTGAAAAGAAATCGGATTCTCTTGCAAAACTTTCTGCTCTAAATATAACGGAAGGAGTTTCTATCATTATTCCAAGTTCCAAAGATTCGTTGAAAGTTATATTTTCTTTTATAAGTTCCAATTTGCAATCGTTAAATATCGCTTTAGCCTTTCGCAATTCTTCTATAGAAACTATCATAGGAAGCATTATTTTTACTTTTCCAAAAGCGGAAGCTCTTAATAATGCTCTAAATTGAGTTTTTATAATAGCTGGTTTGTCTAAACATATTCTTAAAGCTCGCCAACCTAAAGCTGGATTTTCTTCTGTCGGCATATCCAAATAAGGCAAATGTTTATCGCCGCCTATATCCATAGTCCTAATTGTAACGGTGTGTCCGCTCATAGCTTCAACTACTTCTTTATAAGCTTTAAACTGTTCTTCTTCGGTAGGAAAATCGGTATTTTCCATAAATAAAAATTCAGTTCTATAAAGCCCTATTCCGTCAGCGCCGTTTTTTAAAGCTCCGCCCAAATCTGCAGGAGAGCCGATATTAGCGTAAACTCTTATTTTTGTTCCGTCTTTTGATATGGCGTCTCTATGCGCATATTCTTTTAATAGCGCTCTGCTTTTATCAAATTCTTCTTTTAATTTTTTGCATTCTTCTATAGATTTTTCGGTAGGCTCTATAATTACTCCGCCCGTATTTCCGTTTAATATTATGCTTAAATCGTTGCCTTTATTTGAAATAGATTTAATTTCTTTAATTATACTTCCAATGCCTACAACCGCGGGTATCTCTAAAGACCTAGCCATAATAGAAGTATGGGAAGTTCTGCCGCCTATTTCTGTTATAAAACCTAAAGTATTTTCTAAATTTAAATTCGCCGTGTCCGAAGGAGTTAAATCTCTCGCTACGATTATTGAATTTTCGGAAACTTCGGATAATTCTAATATTTTCTCGCCAAGCAAATTTCTAATCCATCTATCCGCTATATCGGCTAAATCGCCCGCTCTCTCTCTCAAATATTCGTCCTGAACATCGCTTAATATTTGTCTGTAAACTTCAATTCCTCTCGATAAAGCGTAATCGGCGGAAACTTTTTCATCGTTTATTATATCGTTTACTTCTTGAAGCAAATCTTCATCTTCAAGCAAAGTAATATGAGCGTCAAATATTGCGGCTTTTTCCTCTGAAACTTTTTTTGCTGTAGTTTCTCTTATTTTTTGCAATTGCTCTTTTGTTTTATTTCTGCCTTCTATAAGTTTTGCCTTTTCTTCTTCGGGATTTTTGCAAGGACATTTATTTATTTCAACTTCTTTTTTTTCAAATAAATAAACTTTTCCTATTGCTATTCCAGGCGATACGGCTATTCCAGTAATTCTTTTTTCCATAAAATATATTCCAAAAATTAATCTTTTAAGTTAGATAAAAATTCTTCTATTTTCTTTAACGCCTCTTTTTCATTATCGCCATCGCAATAAATCGTAAGAACAGAGCCTTTTTTAACGCCTAAAGAAAGAACTTTTAAAAGAGAAGCCGCATTTACTCTTTTTCCAGCTTCGTTTTCAGCTTCCACTTTGCATCCTGATAGCGATTTTATAAATGTAACGAATTCGTTTCCAGGTCTCGCATGAAGTCCCGTTTCATTTTGTATTGTAAATTTACCCGTAGTCATTTAATATACTCCTTGATTTATTCAATCATATTTTTTTTATATTTTAAAGTATAACCATTTTTTATTATTTGTCAAATTTGATAATATTAAAGATTACTTTAGACAATAATTATAAATTTTTCTTTTTATTATAATTCTTTATCTACCGTATTTTTTATCAACCATATTAAAATAAGTTCCTTGCATTACCAAATAAGGATATATTTTACATTTAAGTAATTTTAAATTCGATATTCCGCCCGTTAAAAATATTTTGCTTTTTAAATTATACTTTTCTTTTATATTTTTTTTAATTTCATTAACTCCATAATTTACGCTTCCAATAGTATTGTATATTGCTCCCGACATAATTCCGTCTTTAGTATTATTATTTAAAGGATTAGGAATCGATTCTATAGGACCAATTTCATGGTAAGGCAAAGAAGTTCTGCTCGATAAAGCTTTATAACTCGTTTTTGTTCCGCTCATTATCATTCCGCCTAAAAATATAAAATCCGAAGTCATAACGCTTATAGTCGTTGCCGTTCCCATATCGACAACTATCGAAGCGTATCTTTCGTTTTTATTATAACCTTCAAAACATATTGAAGCGTATGTTGCAAGAAGTCTATCTATTCCAACCGCGTCTTTAGGCTCATATAAATTGCCTTTCAATTTTACATCTTTATAAGTTACTCTATAAACATCTTTTTTCAAAACATCCTTTATTGAAGAGACAAATATATCGTTTCTATCAAAACAAACGCTGCTATAAAATACTTTGTCTATCTTGTAATTGTCTTTTACTTCTTTTAATGTCGATAGTATATGCCTTATATTATAACTATTCACATTAAAATATAAAGGATTATGGCTTTTGTCGAATACGGCTAATTTCATTCTCGTATTTCCTATATCGGCTATAAGATACATTTTTTCATTCCTCTTTTTTTATATTATTTTCTTCTAAAAAAAGTCTCGTCTTTTCAATGAGACATTCTTTACTATTTAAATTTGGTTCGTCTAATATTAATTCAAGCAAATAATTTAATATCTTTCCTACAATCGGACTTGGTTTTAAATTAAACTCTTTCATTAAATCGTTTCCGTTGATTTTCAAATCTTTAACCGTTATAGCGTTTTCTTCTTCGATTATCTTATCTATTCTTGCCAATAATTTAGGTATCGCTCTGCTTTCTTTCTCCTTTCTGTTTCCGCTTCCAATTCTGTCCGCTTCTCTTAATTTTAATAAAGGTTTTATATTTTCTACTCCAACCGCTTTCATAAATCTTCTAACCGCTCCGTCAGTCCATTCATCCTGATAATAAAACATATGATGCCTAACTAAAAGAGTGACAAAATCTATTTCCGCATTTGAATATTTTAATCTCTTCATAACTTTTTTAGCGATATTTGAACCTACGACTTCATGATTATAATAAACAGGCTCTTCTTGTTTTGAAACTTTTTTTTGAACCATAGGTTTTGCTATATCATGAAATAAAGCCGATAATCTAACTAATAAAGTTAACTCTTCAGTTTCTAAAGGCTCAACCGCTTGTATAGTATGAAGTATATGATAATAAACATCGTATTTATGAAATCTATTTTGAGAGACTCCAAAACCTTGCATAAGTTCGGGCATTATTAAGTTGAGTATTCCCGTTTTTCTTAATAATTCCAATCCTCTAAAAGGATTATCGGAAACTAAAATTCCGTTAAACTCTTCTCTTATTCTTTCATAAGCTATAGAAGTTAACATTTCCGTAGAATGACATATTGCATCAAAAGTTTCTTTCTCTATATCAAAATTTAATCTTGTCGCAAATCTTATAGCTCGCATTATTCTTAATCCGTCTTCTGAAAATCTTTCATAAGGATTTCCAACCGAACGAATAATTTTATTTTCAATGTCTTTAACTCCGTCAAACATATCGATAAGATTTCCGTCTAAAACATTATAAGCCATCGCGTTAATAGTTAAATCTCTTCTTGGCAAATCGTCCTCAATGCTCGCCGTATATTCTACTTTATCGGGATGCCGTCCATCGCTATAATTTCCATCGCTTCTGAAAGTCGTTATTTCTACATGCATATCGTCAAGTATTACTAAAATCGTTCCATGCTTTATTCCCGTAGGCACGGTATATTTAAATATTTTTTGAACATCTTCAGGTTTCGCATTCGTGGCTATATCGTATTCTTTTGGAATAAATCCCATAATAGAATCTCTAACCGAACCGCCGACTAAAAAACATTGAAACCCTTTCGTATTCAATATTCTCGCTATTTCTTTTACCTGTGCGGGTATATTGTTAAATATTTTCTCCAAATTATAAATCCCTATTAATCTTTTTAACTATATAGTATATACATTTTTACATTAATTACAAATTAATAGAGTATAAAAGAAAGCTAAAAATATATTTTATTTTGATTGCTTTGTAATATAAATAGTCTTTCAACGACAAATAAGAGATTGATTATATATTGTATTCTAATAATTAATCTAATATAATAAAAGTATAAAAAATTAAGGACGAATATTAATTATGAATATAGAAGAAGCAAAAAACAGAATAAAAAAATTAACCGAAGAGATTAATTATCATAATAAACTTTATTACACGGACGATAATCCCGAAATTGAAGATTATCAATACGATAAACTTTTTAGAGAGCTTGAAAATTTGGAGAGAGATTTCCCACAATTCAAAGATAAAAATAGTCCTACGAATAAAGTCGGCGGAATGATTTTAGAAAAGTTTGAAAAGTTTGAGCATCCAATTGCAATGTATTCTCTTTCAAATGTTATGAATGAAGAAGAATTTTTTGACTTCGATAATAGAATGAAAAAAGAGACTAATTCAAAAAATATAAAATATACCGTAGAAAATAAATTTGACGGTTTGGCTTTAGAGCTTATTTATCAAAATGGAAAATTGATTGTTGCAAGCACGAGAGGAGACGGACAAGTCGGAGAAAATGTTACGAATAATGTTAAAGTAATGAATAATGTTCCAAAAAATATTAAAGAAAAAAATAAACTTATAATTAGAGGCGAGGCTTTAATAACGAAAAAAGATTTTGAGGCTTTAAACAGAGAAAGAGAAGAGCTTGAAGAAGTGCCTTTTGCAAATCCAAGAAATGCGGCATCGGGAGGATTAAGACAATTAGATAGTTCGGAAAGCAAGAAGAGAAGATTAAAATTTTTCGCATATCAAATTGCAAATTATAAAGATTTTAATTTAACAAACGAATATAAGGCAATGGAATTTTTATTAAGTTTAGATTTTACCGTTGAAGGAGTTCATCCAAATATTGACGCTAAAGAAGTTTTGAAAATATATAACGAAATTCAATTAAACAGAAATAAAATGGATTATGAGATTGACGGACTCGTGATTAAAGTTGATGATATCAAATCGCAAGAAAAATTAGGATTTTTATCTCGCGCTCCAAGATTTGCCGTAGCTTTTAAGTTTAAGCCCGAAGAGAAAGAAACTTTATTAAATAATATAGAGGTTCAAGTTGGAAGGACGGGAGCATTAACGCCTGTGGCAAAATTAAAACCCGTTCAAGTCGGAGGCGTTATCGTTTCAAATGTCACTCTTCATAATCCTAATGAAATAAAATCTAAAGATATAAGAATTGGCGATACGGTTGCAGTTATAAGGTCGGGAGATGTTATACCTAAAATTGTGAGAGTAAATTTAGATAAACGCCCGAAAGAAAGTA
This sequence comes from Brachyspira aalborgi, assembly GCF_008016455.1. Classification (NCBI taxonomy): domain Bacteria; kingdom Pseudomonadati; phylum Spirochaetota; class Spirochaetia; order Brachyspirales; family Brachyspiraceae; genus Brachyspira; species Brachyspira aalborgi. The sequence continues at coordinate 1,961,749 of NZ_SAXU01000001.1, forward strand.
AAGAGTTTGTTTTTCCAAATAAATGTCCCGTTTGCGGAGGCGATACGGCGATAACCGAAGGCGATGTAATAGTTAGATGCATCAATGAAGAATGTCCAAGCAAAATTACAAAGTATATAGAATATTTTGTTTCAAAAGCTGCTATGAATATAGACGGAATAGGCAAAGAATGGATAGCGACTTTTACAAAAAGCGGACTTGTTAAAAATCCTGCCGATATTTATAAAATAAAAAAAACAGATTTGTATAAATTTGAAAGAATGGGAGAGAAGCTTGCCGACAATATGTTAAACTCTATAAAAGAAAGCAAGAAAACAACTTTAAAAAGATTTATATATTCTTTAGGAATGCGTCAAGTCGGAGAGACTACAGCCGATTTACTCGCTAAATATTTTACTTCGATAGAAAGTTTTAAAAAAGCGACTATAGAAGATTTGGAAAATATAGAAGGCATAGGAGAGATTAGCGCAAAAAGTATTTACGATTTTTTGAATAATGATAAATCGAAAAAAATAATAGACGATTTGCTCGCTGTTGGAGTAGAACCTATATTTGAAAAAATGGCAATTACGGAATCGAAATTAACGGGCAAGAATGTAGTTATAACGGGTTCTATTGAAGGTTTTACAAGAACATCGGCAAAAGAAACTGCCGAAAGATTGGGAGCAACGGTTCAATCTTCCGTGTCGAAAAATACCGATATATTAATAGTCGGAGAGAAAGCGGGAAGCAAATTAAAGAAAGCGGAAGAATTGGGAATTGAAATTATGCCCGCGGATGATTTTATTAAACTTGTTAATGAGTAAAATTTTTTAAAAATAAACGCTTGATATATTTTTAAAAATATTTTATAATTATAAAAGTTAATTAATAAATATTTAAATTATTTTGTTGACAAAAATTTTTAAATGTTGTAAAATATTATTAAATTAATTAAATTAAATAGTTGACAAATTTTTTAAATATTATATAATATTGTTAAATTAAATTAATCAATATTGAAAAAAATTAAAATAAACTATTGACTAATTTTTTTAAATGTTATATAATTTAATTGTAAAAGTATTTGCCGAGAAATCGGCGAGGAAAGTTTGATATGAAAATTACGATAAATAACTATACTGTAAATTTGTTAAGCAAAGCAAAGCAAAGCAAAGCAAAGCAAAGCAAAGCCATAATTATATCTTAAATAATTATTTTAAATTTCTATTTCAAAAATATTTTTTACATTTAGTTAAAACTTTTTTAACTTCAATCAACTTTGATAGCTTATCAGAGAGAAATCTCTGTTTAGTTATAAAAAATTTTATTCAAAAGGATTGTGCAATATGAAACACACAAAAAACATTCTTAAATCTTTATTAATAACGGTAATGGCTTTATCGTTATTGGCAGTTAGCTGTAGCAAGGACGAAAGCAAACCTACTAATCCAACGCCAACTAAAACTAAACTGCAAGTAGCAAAAGAAACAGCAGCAACAGCAGCAACAGCAGCAGCAACAGCAGCAACAGAAGCAACAGCAGCAGCAGCAAAAGTAACAAATAAAAGTACTTTTGATAGTGAAAACCTAAAAGAAAAAGTTGATGCTTTAAAAGAAAAAGTTGATGCTTTAAAAACAGCAGTAGACAAATTACAATAAAGAAGCATATATCGAATAAAATAAAGATTTAAGACAACAACCTCTATGTTCATAAGAGCATAGGGGTTTTATTTTTATAAAGAAATTTATAATTTTATTTGTTTGGACGCGGTTTATACTCAATTGTATAAACCGTTTTTTTATGTATTAATTTCATTTTTTATTAAGTAAAACGAGCAAAAATCTATACTTTTTTATAGCAAAAAAGTAAGAGTAAATTTTGACTTTATTTAATAAAAAGATTAACTTTCGGCATTTGCCCTCTTCATTCTTTATGCCGTAAGCAAATCAATTGCCTTAACAATTCATAAAAAAGCATCAAGTATTATAATCCCTTATTATAGAATTTATAATTCTTTCATTTCATATCATAGTAATCTATTTTATAAAACTAAATATTAGTATTCGTTATCTCTTCTTTAGGTATTTGCGTTTCTGGAATTTTTATTAATCTTAAATCAAACATTATCATAAACATACAAGGCAAAAATATGAGGGTAAGCAAAGAAGAAAATAAAAGTCCATAAGCCAAAGCCATAACTATAGGTATAATCAAATCCGCTCTTCCGCCAATTCCGTAAACTGTAGGAAGAAGTCCGACAACCGTAGTAATCGTAGTTAAAAATACGGGACGAAGCCTCTGTTTAGAACCGTCAACTATAGCCTTTTTGATTCCTTTTTTTCCGCCTTCTACTCCTCTGTCTATAATATTATTTATCACATCGACAAGTATTATTCCGTTATTAACAACTACTCCCGCAAGTCCTACTATTCCGACTATTCCCATAAACGATAAAGGCATACGATGAAGCGCAAAGCCAAGCAAAACTCCAATAAGCCCGAAAGGAATAATTATCATAATCATTATAGGCTGAATAAATCTATTTAATTGTAATAATAATATTATATAAACGAATATAAAAGCCATAGCAAAACTAAATAATAATTGCTTTAATGCTTTTACCGTTTCTTTAGCCTCGCCTCCAAAATCTAATTTTAATCCTCTATATTCTCTACTGAAATTTTTAAATCTTTCGCTTACGGCATTCATAACCTGTTGAGAAGTATTTTGTCCATATTCTATATCCGCCGTTATCGTTATCGTTCGCTCTCCGTTATAATGTTTCAAAGTTGAAAGTCCGTTTGTAATTTGAATGGTGGCGAGATTTTCAAGATATATAAGTCTGTTTTGTTGATTTGGTATTAAAAGTTTATTCAAATATTCTGTGTCGTAAGTATATTGTTTATCAAACATAACTCTAAAATCTAATTTATTTTCAAGCTCTTGAATATAAGTCGCAACCGTTCCCGTATAAGCCGCTCTCACTTGGCTTGCAACCGTAGAAACATTTACTCCAAGTTGAGCGATTTTATCGTAATCGAATAATATTCTTAATTCGTCCTTTCCGATTTTATCGTCATCGTCAATATTTATAACGCCATTAATTGTAGCCAAATAATCTCTTATTTCAGTTTTTGCTTTTTTAGCAAGCTCAGTATTATTTCCAACTATTTTAATATTTACCGCATCGCCAGGGTTGACATTGCCTTTTGTATTTATAGTAAACACGGGAACATTATCTCTTATATCGGTTTTATCAATCGCTTCGTTTATAAGAGAAACTAAATCATCAGCCGTTCTTTTTCTTTCTGCGGCAGGCACTAAATAAACCATTATTCCCGCAAGACTTCCTTTTTCTTCAGAAATAATATCCTGGTCAACCTGCTGCCCTACAAGAGTGTATAAAGCTATTAATTCTTCGGGTTTTATTACGGAAGAAATTACATCTTCTATTTTTGATATTTGCTCGGTTGTAATATCTTTTGTGCTTCCAATAGGAGTTTCTATATTTATTACTATAGTGTCCGCGCTTGTATCGTATATAAGCACGAAATTTTTAAAACTATTTTGAGCTAAAAATATTGAGCCTATAAGCAAAACTATAAAAGCGGATATAACCAAATATCTTAAATGAAGTAATTTTTCTAACATAAATCCGTAAGGAATTTTCATTTTATCAAATAATTTATCCTTATCAAAATCTAAAGGATTTTTAAATTTACTTTTCTTTTTCTTCGGTTTATAGTTTCTGTATTTGTCTTCTTTATCTTGCAATTGATTTGGAAGCAAAAGAGTAGCCTGAATTAAACTAATTAATAAAGTAAATATAACGATTTTAGGAAATATATTTAATATTTTTCCCATAATACCGCTTATTGTAAGCAAAGGAAAAAACGCCGCAACGGTAGTTAAAGTCGATACAAGCATAGGCATAATAACATCGCTTACTGCAAGCCGAGTCGCTTCAAGTCCCTTATAACCCATTTGTTTAAAGTTAAATATATTTTCAGAAACTACGATAGAGTTATCGACAATCATACCTAAAACCGTAATAACCGCGGCTAAAGACATTGTATTAAATGTTATTCCCGTAGCTCTCATGTATATTAAACAAGAGAACATTGTTATAACCATTCCTAAACTTGTAAATATTGCGCTTTTGAAATCTAAAAATATTATAAGGGCTATAAATATGATTATAAATCCTTGAACCAAATTTGAAGTGACTATTTTTAATAAAGAATTAATAGTTCTCGAATTATCTCCCATAACGGTTATTTGTATATTATCAGGAACTAAATCGGCGTTTTCTTTTAAATATTTATTTACCTCTTCAATAGTTTTTATAATATCCGCATTTTCATTTTTTACAACATCTAAAGAATAACCCGAAGCTTTATTTACTCTCATAAGAACATTTTTTTCTTTAAAGCCCATACTAACCGAAGCTATATCTTTAACTCTAACTCTCTGTCCGTTGAAAGTTGACCTTATAATAACATTTTCCGCTTCTTTTGGATTAGTAAATTCTCCGTAAGTTACTATGGTTTGCTCTTTTCCTTTATTTTCTATATCTCCTCCCGTAGCTCTCACATTTCTTATGCTTAAAGAATTAACTATATCGCTTAAAGAAATATAATTTTGTTGAAGTTTTATAGGGTCGGCATATATATGAATTTCTGGGTCCGTTCTTCCCGATATTCTTATCTCTGAAACTCCGTCCAATCTAACAAGTTCATTTTCTAATCTCTTACTTACATCAAATAATTCTCTTTCATCTCCTTCCATTCCTTCTTTGAAATGCACTCCTAAAGTATAAATTGACATATTAGCTGGATTCAAATCGTAGGTTGTAACTTGGTCAACATCGGAAGACAAATCGGGAACATTTTGCATCTCTCTAAATATTTTATCTTTAACGGGTTGCCTGTTTGGAAGACTCTCGTCAAGTTTTACCATTATTATAGCTATATTTTCAATTATTGTGGTTTGATATTCGTCTATTCCCGCTATTCCTTGTAATTGTTCTTCTATCGGAATAACTGCATTTTGTTCAACATCTAAAGGCGTAGCTCCAGGATAAGTCACCGCTATAAGCATTCTATCCAAATCTGTTGAAGGAAACGATTCTTTTTGTAAATTAAAATAAGAATAAGCTCCTACAAATAAAACCGCCATTACTATTATATTAACAAGCATCGTTTTTTTCGCAAAAAATACTATAATTTTTTCCATTTATTAATTTTCTCCTTAAAATCTATCTTCTCTATTATTTTTTTAATCTATATATTCCATTGCAAGCAAACTTCTATAATCGAATATTGTAGTTATAAATTCGTATTGCAAATTTAATAGTTGCGTCTGCGAAGTTGCAAGTTCGAGTCTCGAAGTGAGCAAATCGTCAACCTCCGCTCTGCCTTGCTCCAATTTTTGCATTTGAGTTGCAATTCTCGAATTTAACGCTCTTATCTGCGCTCTCTTGCTTGATATTAAATTTTTATAAGCGTTGAATCTCGATATATAAGTTTGCAATTGAGTATTATAATCTTTTTCAAGTTTTTCGTATTGAGCTATTACTCCATATAAAGAATTTTCAGCCATTTTATATTGCGCTTTATTAGCTCTGTCGCCAATCGGATAAGAAAATTGCAATCCCGCGAAAAAGTCTACATTAGTCATACTTCCAAAAGACTTAAAATAACCCGAAGTATTTGGAGTAATGCCGTTTAAGTTTACGCTTCCGACTATAGACAAATCGGGTAAATTTCCGCTTTTCATAGCCTCTAAAGTATATTCCGCTCTTAATTTTGATTGATATGCTATCTCTCCGTTTATGCTGTCTGCAAAAGCCACTTCTTCCATTTCCATATTATTTCCCAAATCAATATAAGCGTCCCAAACCGCGTGATCGGGACTATAATTTGTTATGTCGGGAATAAAAAAAGCTATCGTTGTTAAAAGACTATCTAAATAAACTTTATTTTGAGCGAAAGAATCGCTATAAATCATAGTTTGAGTTCTTGCATTTTGATAAGAGTCATTATCTATAAGTCCGCTTTGATATCTTGCTCTCATTTGATTTTCAAAAGCTCTCGCCGTTATATACATGCTTCTATAATACGATAATAATTTTTCATACATTATCCATTGATAATAAATTTTTTGATAAGACGCCAATACTGAAGAATCGTCTAATATTCTTTGGAGTTTTGCAATCGTTAGAGAATATTCTGCATTTTTTATCGGATATTTATCTAACGCTCCGAAAAAATTTCTTAATAAAGGTTGAGAAACTTCTATAGTAAGCGAAGGATAATAATGTTGAGCTTTTATACTATCGCCGTTATGATAATATAATTTTCCATCTAAATATGAATTATGCGTTAAATTAACCGACCATTTAGTTCCGCTATATGGAATTAAACTGCCTACTCCGATTCCCGCTCTTATTCCCGTAGCTTCCGCCGACTTTCCGCCTAAAGAAGATGATAAAGTTCCACTTCCATAAGTCCCAATCGCTCCAAGTTGCGCCGTTAAATTTACATCGCCCGAACTTTTTGCGCTTAAAAGATTCATCTCAGCATTTGTTTCGGCTACGGCGTTTATTTTCATTTCGGGTATCAAATCTCTTATCGCTTCCATATAAGACGAATAACTTACCGTATTTGTAGCTCCGTTTGAATTCGATTGAGCGTATAGATGCATGCTCAAAAATATTGACAAACAAACTGCAATTTTTATCGATTCTAATTTTATTAATTTTTTTAATTCTGTCATTAATTCTCCTTGATTGTTATTTTCTATTTCTTTTTTATCTCTTTATTTTTTATTTTGCTTCCCATTAAAAATAATATCGTTTTATAAATTGTTTCTACCAAATCGTCTAATTTTGTTTCCAAATCAATTTTATAATCTCTATTTTTATTGTAATATTTTGTTAAAATTAATTCCATCTCAATTCCTTTTAACATACTAACTATTTGCATATATATATTTTGCGAAGTGGTTATAGGATTAAAATATCTTTCGTTTATTTTTTTATCAAAGTAAATAAATAAAGTTTCAATCCAATATGCAAAATTAATATTTGAGCTAATTTTTCTTGCATATATTTTTAACCTCTTTTTATCGTTAATAAGTATAGGATATAATTCAAAAAATATTTTACCGTATTCTTTAGTCGCTTCAAAAAAATAATTTTTATAGGCTTCTAAAAATTCAAATATAGCTTTTTCAGGATAATCATAATTATTTTTTATAATATCTTTCGGGTTTACCAAAATTTTATTTCTGTTAATCAAAGAAATTATAATATCGTCTATATTAGAATAATATTTATAAACTCCTCCATGACTTAATTTTGATTCTTTTATTATATCTTTCATACTAACCGTATATGACGGTTTTTTGGAAAATACTTTTAAAGCGGCGTCAAGTATTATTTTTCTTTTATTATCAAAATATTCTTTGCTTACTTTTGGCATTTCAAATCTCTTTTATTATATTTAACTATAACCAATATTTTATAAAAAAATAAAATGACATATATGTCGTTTTTATTTAAGAATTGATTTTATATAACATTAAAAATATTGTCAATATGAAAAATAAAAAATATTGTAATTTAAATATAATTTAAATTTTGACAAATAAAATATATTCTGTTATAATATTCTTATGAATAAAAAACCTTTTAATGCGCTTAATGATTGTTTCGTTCGCTATTTTTTCGCGTACAAAGGAGGCGAAAAAGTTTTACTCGATTTTATAAACGCCGTTATGATTAGCGCAGACATGAAAACTTTTAAAGCCGTTGAAATTCTTAATCCGTTTAATCTAAAAAGACATTATAAATATAAAGAGACAATTGTTGATGTAAAATGCATTACTAAAAACGGAACGGTTGTAATTATCGAAGTTCAATTATCGGGCAATTCAAGATTTCCTGAAAGAATACTTTATCATTGGGCGGCGAATTATAGCAAACTTTTAAAGAAAGGCGAAGAGTATGAGGATTTGACGCCCGTAATAAGTATCAATCTTCTTAATTTTAATTTGGATAAAAAGAGTAGTAATGTTCACAGTTGCTATATGATTTACGATACAAAAAATGCAAGGTTGCTAACCGACCATTTACAGATACATATAATAGAATTAAAAAAATTCAAATTCAAAGATAATGATTTAAAAAAGGATTTAAATTATTGGCTTGGATTTTTCACTACAAATAATATGGCACGACTGTGCGCAGTAGCGAGGCTTATATGTCAGAAATAGTAAAAGAAAAACCTATAATGGAAGAAGCTCACAAGAGATATAATAATTTTATCAGAAGTCGATTAATGATGAGCGAGTATGAGAAAAAAGAAATCTATCAATACGATAAACAAATAACGCTTAAAGAAGAAAGACAAGAAGGAATTAAAGAAGGTAGAAGAGAGGGAAAAATTGAAGGAGAAAGAGACAAATCAATTTTGATAGCCAAAAATCTAAAAAAAGCAGGTTTAGATATAAAATTTATTAGCGAAAATACAGGCTTAACCATAAAAGAAATTGAAAAATTATAAATCCCACTTCTTTTTTAATTTTAATATAAATAAAAAACAACGGACGAAGTATTTAACCTCGCCCGTTCAAGTGTATTAGAATTTATATAAAAAAATTTGAAAAAGATTTTGCTTTATGCTTTCGGTCCAAATTTAAAGCCTAACTCTACGCCTATATCGAAGCTATTAAAACCAAGAGGGTCGCCGCCAAAAATTGTAATTTTAGCAATATCTCCGCCCAAATATAAGCCTACATTTAAAGCTAATTTATCCGTAAAGAAAATAGAATAATCAAAAGTGGCTTTAACATAACCTATAACAGCTGGGAAGAAGAATTCGAACACTTCTAATTTTTCACTGAATTTCTCACCGCCATCCTTCACTATCATTTTTCCGCCGAGAGGAACTTTAACGCCTCCGCCAATTCCTATTGAAAACGCGCCAATATTGAATTTAGGAAGTAAACCTAATTGAAAGCTATCTATTTGAAAACTGTAAGAGCCATCTACTCCTTTTCCAAATTTCGCAACATAAGAATCATGAGCATAGCCCAATTCAAACAATGCGCTAATTCCGAAACCGTTTACCACTTGAGCCATATAACCCAACTGCGCTGAAACTCCAGCGTCAAAACCTACGCCGCCTTCTAGTGCAAGAGAATCTTTAATGTCTTTTGAAGGCATACCTATGCCAACTCCGAGTGGCACATTCAATAAAAACTCGAACCCACTTGCCGCAAATGCCGATACGCTAAAAATCATCGTCATTGCAATTGTTAGAAGAAATTTTTTAATTTTTTTCATTTTGTTATCTCCTTTTATGAAAAATTTTTTATTTATAACAAAATCGGGTTTCTTCTCTCCCGATAAGTTATCAAAGTTGATTGAAGTCAAAAAAGATTTAACTAAATTATGCAATAAAATTGAGACATTTAAAAATTTAAATGCCTTTAAAGATTTAGATATATAAAATTTAAAATTATTATTTAAGATATAATTATGGCTTTGCTTAACAAATTTACAGTATTGTTATTTATCGTAATTTTCATATCAAACTTTCCTCACCGATTTCTCGGCAAACATTTTTACAATTAAATTATACAATATTAAAAAAATTAGTCAATAGTTTATTTAAATTTTTTTCAATATTGATTAATTTAATTTAATAATATTTTATAATATTTAAAAAAATTATCAACTATTTATTTTAATTAATTTAGTAATATTTTACAACATTTAAAAATTTTTGTCAACAAAATAATTTAAATATTTATTAATTATTATAAACTATTTTTAAAAATATTTCAAGCGTTTATTTTTAAAAAATTATTTTCTGTATTTATCAAATAATTCTATAAAATCTTTTTTCTTATTTCTTGCGGCAATTCTATAAGCCGTGTTTCCGTAAATATTTCTTTGAGTTATATTCGCTCCCGATTTTAATAATTCTTCCATTATTTCGAGTGGAGTTGAAAATACTCTATATATTCCGTTATCTTCTTTATCGTATTCAAATAAAACCGCTCTTATTAAAATATTATTTCCGTTTCTGTCGGTTGCGTTAATATCCGCGCCTAATTCTATAATTTTTTTTATCGCTTCAATATCGGGATTTTCTCTTTCTATTAAATACATAAGAATAGTTTTTTCATTGCCATAATTATGAGAGTTAATGTCTGCCCCCAATTCTAATAAATTAAATATGTTATCCGTTCTATTAGTTTGTTTTGCATTATAAATAAGAGCTTCATTTAAATTAGTAGCTCCCGCGTTTACTAATTCTTTTATTATATCAATATTAGTAGCGGCGGTTATCGGATATTTTCTTTCCGCTCCTTCGTAATATCTGTAAGGTTCTATATAAGCTTTTGTATTTACATTAGCTCCGTTTTCTATAAAATATTTTACAATTTCTAAATGATTTCCTTCGCATGCAGAAACTAATGCTCCGTTAATATCTTTCGCTCCTAAATTAATAAGTTCTTTTACTATATCAAGCTGTCCGCCGATTGACGCATAAGTTAAAGCGATATCAAAATTATTAGCGCCTTCGTTAATAAATTTTTGAGCAATATCCAAATAACCTTCCATACAAGCCATATAAAAAGCAAAATCAAAATCTTTAGCGCCAAAATCAAGCAATTCTTTAACTATTTCCATATTTCCTAATTTTGCAGCATACATTAAAGAACTCATTCCATATTTATTATTGTAAATATCTAAATTATTTCCATCTCTTAAAATATTTTTAACGCTTTCAATATCATTATTTTCAATACTTTTCATTAAATCGTTATTTTGTGAAATTTGATAACCTATATAATTTTGAGAAAATAAAAAATTAGAAATAATTAAAAATAATAATATTATTCTTTTCATAAATAAAGCCTTAATTAAATAAGTAGTATTTTAATATATTATCGTAATTAAATTAATATACAAAATTAATAAAAATTAAATATATTAATATTTTTAATTATGTAGATTATTATTAAAATTAATATTTGCAATTTTTTATGTTAAATGGTAAAATTTTATTTATAATATTATAGGGGTAGCGATTTGAATTGCAATATATGTGGTAAAGAAAAAGCGGTTTTGCATATTGTTGAAACGATAGACGAAAAACGCGATAAAATTAGTGTTTGTAAAAAATGTTCTAAAGATTTTGGAATTATAGAAAAATGTTTCGAGAGTCTTGAAGATAATAATAATTTGATTTCCATATTTCCAAATCATAAATCTACTAAATTAAAAAAAATAAAAGCAAATAAAAAAAATCGTAAAGAAACTTGTAACGCTTGCGGATATTCTTTAAATGATTTCTTAAAAACTAAAACTGTAGCATGCCCAAAATGTTATAATAGTTTTGAAACTTTTGTTAAAAAAATCGTTTATAGAATTCATAATAAAAATAAACATATAGGAAATATGCCAAATAAAAAATTATCCGAAGTCGATATTGAAAAAGAGATTTTAAAACATCAAAGCGATATAGAAATTCTTAAAAGTATGGAGAAATACGAAGAGGCTAACGAGTTGAAGAAAAAGATAGAAACTTTAAGCGAAGTTTTAATATCTAAAAAAATATAAGTGAAAAAATATGTTTGCCGATAAAAATATAGCAGATTGGATATACAATAAAAGCTCTGAAGATAATATTGTTTTATATTCTAAAGTGTCGATATACAGAAATTTAGAAAATATAAGATTTCATTATCATATGGATAAATACGAAATTGATAAAGTAGATTCTATATTAAAAAAAAATATTGAAGAGTTAAATCTTAATTTAACCGAAATAAAATTAAAAAATATTGATTCTTCTAATATAAATATTCTTAAAGAAAATCTCACTCTTCCAAAAAATAGAAATTTATTAAACGCGACATTATATACGAATATGGACGAATCGACTTCTATACTTGTAAACTCAAACGAACATTGCGAAATACAAACTATAGCGAGAGGATTTGAATTAAAAGAATGTTTTAAAAAAGCTTACGATATAGAAAATAAACTTGACGAAAAAGTGGATTTTTCTTTTGATAAAAAATTAGGATATTTAACAGGCTCTCCGCAAAAAATTGGAACGGCAATGAATTTAATGGTTTCTATGGCAATTCCCGCTATTCTTTGTAAAACTCCAAATAATATAGACTATTTTATAAGCAAATTTTCAAAATTAGGTTTTGATTTATTTGTAAGAGATGAAAAAAATATTCCAATACTTAATATAACAAATAGAGTTATGATAGGAATTAAAGAAAAAGATATATTAAAAAATATGATTGATATAGTCAATGATATTTTAGACAAAGAAAAAAAAATAAGGAACAGAATTAAAAAACTTGATAAAATAAAAATTGAAGACAGAATATATAGAAGCAAAGCGATATTGTCATCTGCAAGAAAATTGACATATAGCGAAATTATAAAATATAGTTTTTGGTTAAGGGCGGGATTATATTATGATATGCCTGAAATGAAAAATATTGAACTTGATGATTTATATTATATATTATTTATAACTAAAAATAATCATCTTAAAAATTTGAATAATCAAAATAATACTCAAAATATAAATGAAATTAGAGCGAATATAATTAGAGAAATTTTTAATAATAAATAAAATTTTATAATTTTAACTATTGACATTTTTTATTAATATGCTATAATTCATTCATTAAAAAACAGGTAGGAATTTTATATGTTTAGTTTGCCACTACACTACACTACACTACACTACACTACACTACACTAACGCCTCATTATAAATTTTTTCGGCGATTTTTTCACTGCAGAAAATTATTTTATAAATCTAAATGCTTATCTTTGCATAAATTATCATTAAATTATCAAGGGAGTAAAATATGATAAATAAAATAATATTTGACATAAATTATACAATGCAAAAATTTAGAAAAATGATTTTAAGATTTGTAAATTAAATATCTAAATATTTTTCTATCTCGCCGAAAGCGATTCCCGATTTTTCTTTAACATAAATATCGACTATAGAATTTGTAAAACTTGAAGGCTCGGGATTTATCTCTATAATTTTAGCTCCCGACCTTTTAGCCAAATGCGGAATTTGAGCGGCTGGCATAACCTCTCCGCCTGTGCCAATTATAATAAATAAATCGCTTTTGTTAGCGTCATCGATTGAACTTTGAAAATCAAAAGAAGGCAATTGCTCGCCAAAAAATACAAATGCTGGTTTTAATACAGAAGAACATTTTTCGCATGTTGGCGGATTCATAGATAATATTTCTTTATTTATTTTGTATTTATTTTTGCATTTCATACAAACCGCATATTTAGCCGTTCCATGAAGTTCATAAACTATTTTGCTTCCCGCCTCTTGATGCAAATTATCTATATTTTGAGTAATTACAGAACGCATTATTCCCGCTTTTTCTAAATTAGCCAAAACTATATGAGCCTTATTCGGTTTTACATTATCAATCGGCTCGTAAAAAACTTTTTTTAAAGATTGCCAAGATTCTTTTGGATACCTTGTAAAATAAGATATTTCTGCAAATTGACTTCCATGCTTTTCCCATAAACCGTCAGGACCTCTAAAAGGCGGAACTCCACTCTCAACGCTTATTCCCGCTCCCGTGAAAGCTACGGCATATTTTGATTCTTTAATCGTTTTTGCTATTAATTTATAATCTATCATAATTTTATTATACAATATTTAAAAATTTTTGCCAGACTATATAATAAAAATTATGATAAAAAAAATTATAAAGAATTTTATAAAAAATATTTTTGAAATAATTTTTCCAAATCATTGTATAATTTGCGGGAATATGATTGAAAGCGAAAAAATAAATTATATCTGTATAGATTGTATAAATAAAAAATTAGATTATATTCATACGGACGATTATATTCGCTGTGAAAGATGCGGAAAATTATTAGAAGATAAAAATACAACTTGCGCTTGCAAATACGAAGAAATTTATTTTGACGAATGCAAATCAATGCTTTATTATAAAGATATAACGATTAATTTAATTCATAAAATGAAATTCGGACATAGATATTTAATAAGCCAAGATTTTGGAGTAATATTGTCTTTTTATTATAAAGATTATATAAAAAAATTTGACGCTATAACTTTTGTTCCTTTGGGAAAAAATAGATTTTTTGAAAGAGGATATAATCAAAGCGAATTAATAGCAAAAACGATTTCAAAAATTTTAAATATAAAATTAATCGAAAATATGATTATAAGAAAAAAAGAAACTTATCCTTTAAGTATGATAAAAGATAAAGAATTGAGAAAGAAAACTATAAAAGGCGCTTTTATTATAAATAAAAATTTCAAATTAGAAAATTCTAAAAAAATAAATATTCTTATAATAGACGATGTTTTTACAACGGGAACTACTTTAAATGAAATATCTTTTGAAATTAGAAAAATAGAAAATATTGATAAAATAGGAGTTTTAACTGTCGCTAGAGTTAATTGATTAATATTTTAAATTACGAAAGACTACATATAAAAGCGGATTTTATGAAATGTTATATATACTCAATCTTTATATTTCAAAATGGATATTTAGACGAAAACATTTTTTAGAATTTTTTAAATGAAATATAATATAAAAGACGGTTTTATAACTATATTTATACAATTTGTAAAAATAGAATTTAATTGGAGATGGCGGGACTCGAACCCGCGTCCTACGAAGCGCCCCATATTCGTCTACATAGCGTATCTTATCTTTAAAGTTTCGCCTAACGGCTATAAGATAAGCAGAAAAACCGTAAGACTAGTTTGATTATACATGTATTCAAGTTCAAACTGCGCTCGATACAAGTTCTATGTGTTTCAACGCCGATAAAATAACCCATAGACAAATCATAAAATCAGCGACAGCCTCAATCAGGCTGCAATTGCATATTCGTCTGCAATTATAATTTTAGTATGATATTAACGCGCATACACCTAGCGCGACTATGCAAAATATGACTCAACCATCGCAGTCGAATCCAGAGCATCCCCTTTCAAAGAACGATATATCTATATAATACGAAATTTTTTATAATTGTCAAGAACTTTTTTATTTATATTTATTATCGATTTTTTAAATATAAATATTAGGCATAAGTAAAAAATTTAAAAAAATAATTCCGAAAATATGATATAATGATTTTATAAGTTAAGGAAAAGATAAATGAAGATTAAAAAGTCTAACAGAAAAAAAGGATTAATGAATAAATTTTTAGTTCCGTTTGCCGTATTTTTAGGAATAGTAGTTATATGTATGTATATTATTTATAGACCTCAATATAAAAGATTGTTTTTAAATAATATAAATGTAAAAATGAAAACCGCAGCGGAAGAAGTTTCTAAATGGACATCTTCTTTTTATTCTGAAATAGATATAATAGAAGCATATACAAAAAGCGCTATAAATACAAACGATATGCTTATAGCTTTTTCAAATATTGTAAAATCAAAACCCGAAATTGTAAATGTGTATTTTGGAAATAATATACCTATGAATAACGAAGGAGGAATATTTGTAAATCCTCGTAGGCATCTTCTTCCAGCAAATTACGACCAAACAAAAAGAGATTGGTTTATAAAATCATTAAACGAAAATAAAGTATATATAAGCGAACCTTATATAGCCGCATCTTCAAAAGAACTTGTTGTAACTTTCGCTAAGGCAATTTATACGAATAATGTTCTTAAAGGAGTGGTAGGAATTGATATTTCTTTTGAAAAAATTTCAGAAATAATGCAAAATCAAGCAGAAGACAAAAATACCGAAATAAATATAATAATGACAAATGGAATGTATCTTACGCATAAAGATAAACGAAATATTTTAAACGAACAAAATAATTTATTTTCAAATCCTCTATTTTCTAGTTGGCAAAATACTGTATCAAGCGGAAATAATTTAATAGAAATAAAAGGCAAAGAATGGGCGGGCGTTCAAAATATAGAAAATGTTCCTTGGATGATATCGGGACATGGAACTACATCTTATTTCGATAGTCTTATGAGAAAACTTATAATAGTTTTAATAATCGTAGTAGTGGCTTTTATGTCGGTAGAAACTATTTTAGTTTTGGTTGTAGTTCGTCCTTTATCTGAAACTTTAAACAGAGCTATAAATATTACGGAAGATATGGGAAAAGGAGATTTCAATGCAAGATTTGAGAAAAAACTTTTAGATAAAAAAGACCAAACGGGAATGCTTACAAAATCGATTGACGATATGCAAAAAAATATAGGTTCTGTGATTTATAAAATAAAACAAGGTATAGATGTTATAAATAACGAAATAAATAAAATATCCGATGGAAGCGCTAATTTGTCCGATAGAAGTAACTCTCAAGCCGCAGCTTTAGAAGAATTGGCAAGTTCTATTGAAGCTTTATCTTCTTCTTTGAAAGAAACTGCAAGAAGCGCATCCGAAGCGAAAAATATGAGCGAAAAAGCTTATTCGGATACTAAAAGCGGGGTCGAAGCCGTAATACAAACTGCAAATAACATGAAAGAAATTTCAGAATCTAGTAAAAAAATATCCGATATAACTAAAATGATTCAATCTATAGCCTTTCAAACAAATATACTCGCCTTAAATGCCGCCGTTGAAGCTGCAAGAGCGGGAGAGCAAGGAAGAGGTTTTGCGGTTGTGGCAAGCGAAATAAGGTCTTTAGCTCAAACGGTTAATGACGCTGCAAGCAATATTACAAATATAGTAGAAGATACGGTAAATAAAATAGAAGTTGGAAATGTATCGGTAACTCAATCTTCAGAACTTTTAAGCGAGATAGAAAAATCCGTAAATGAAGTTTCAGAAGTTTTAACGGGAATAGCGAATTCGTCTATTCAAGAAGAAGATAGCATACATCAGATAAATCAAGCCGTGATAGAATTAAATAATATAACGCAGGAAAATTCCGATATGGCGCAAGAAAGCGCTTTTTCAAGCAAAGAAGTGTCGGACAGAACGGAGAATATGGTTGAAGAAATTTCTTATTTCAAATTTAAAAATGATAAGAAATAATAATATTGATTTTTCCTAAATATTTTTAATTATAGCTATATTTTTGCTTCTTCAATAATTATTTTATAACAATTTTTTTAATAAAATTTATTAAAATACAATATACGAAGAAAAAAATATTAATTTACTCTATAATCAAAATTATATAAATAGGTTATGCAACTCAAAGCATTCACGACTAATTTTATATTATTGTCTATTTTCTTGCCAATTATGATAGCTCTTCATTATTTGTTTTGCTATATTTAAAAAAAGACGCCGCACTAACACGATGCCTTTTAATTATTTTATCTATTATTAATCTTAATTATTTTTTAGTAATATCTAAACGCAATGTAATTCCTCCCACTTCTTCCATTATTAACTTTCCTTGAGTATCGCTACTAAAAATAAAAGTAAAATTTATGCTATCGCTACTGTCACTATACGAACCGATATAAGTCGTGTCACTAACTCTTGTTATAGAAGACGAAGGAACTACAATATCAGCAACTCTATCACCTTTTATAGTAACCGAACCGTCAGTATTTATGGTAACCAGATGCTTCTGTTTAGACTGTTGAGGTTGTCCCCACCAATCGCCAGCATAATAAGATAATGTTCTTTCTTACGCTCCTGTTTTATCCTTATTATCGCAACTTATTGAAAATAGCGCGATTAAAGATAAGATAATTAATAATAGATAAAAATTTTTTCTTTGTTCTTTCATTATAGAACTCTCCTTTTGATATTTATTAAAAACATTTAAATAAATGTTTCTTGCGAAATTAAAATTTTGATTGAATTGAGATAATCCAAATATTAGTTTTTTATTTGATAAAAATTTTTGCAATAAAATTGAAGAGCTTAAAAATTTAAACGCTTTTGAAATTTGTAATATATAGAAATTTAAATTATTGTTTAGAAGATAATAATAGCGTTCTGTTCTGTTCTAGATTATTCAAGTTAAACATCCTTAAACCGAAATTCTTTCCTTCGGCTATTTATTAAATTGTATGCAAATTATAACATTTTAAAAAAATTCTAATTTAATTTTTTAGGTATTTTTACATTTTTCAACGCTTCAAGCATTTAAACTATTGACATTAAAATAAAAATACTATATATTAATTGTAATAATATTAATTACAATAAAGAGAAATCATTAATATATGGAAAAATTATTATATCTAATAAATTATTTGGCAAAAGAAAATAAAATTAATATAGGCGAGCTTCCGTCCAACGAAATAGAATTAAAAAATTTATTTAGAAGTCTTATAAATATTCGTCCGCCGAACGATATAAGCGAAGAATATTTAAAAGTAGAAGACGAATTTTTGAAAGAAGAACTCGATAAAAAATTTAATAACAAACTTATTACTAATATAGCAAATCTTAAACCGATAAAAAATAATCTATATATTTGGAAAGGAGATATTACGACTTTAAAAATTGACGCTATAGTAAACGCCGCTAATTCTGCAATGCTTGGATGTTTCTATCCGATGCATAAATGTATTGATAACGCGATTCATAGCGCCGCTGGAACAAGACTCAGATTATTTTGCCGAGATATTATAAATCAATGTGGAGGTTATTTGGAAACAGGCGATGCAAAAATAACTCCTGCTTTTAATCTGCCTTGTAAATATATTTTGCATACGGTTGGACCAATAATAAAAGATAAAGTTAGCAAAAAAGACGAAGAGCTTCTTTATTCATGCTATAAATCTTGTTTGAATTTGGTTTTAGAAAATAATATAGAAAGTGTGGCTTTTTGCTGCATATCCACAGGAGAGTTTAGATTTCCAAACGATTTGGCTGTCGATATAGCTTTATTTTCGGTAAACGATTTTTTAAAAGAAAATAAAAAACGAAATATAAAAATAGTTTTCAATGTTTTTAAAGATATTGATTATGAATTATATAATAAAAAAATTGTAGGAAAATAAAAAATGGATAAAAATAAATTAATACAAAAATTAAAAGAAGAAATTGAAAATTCGGAGTATATATTGATAGGAGCGGGAGCGGGACTTTCTACTTCGGCGGGATTTTTATATGACGGAAAAAGATTTGAAGATAATTTTAAAGATTATATAAAAAAATACGGGTTTACCGATATGTATAGCGCGGGATTTTATAATTTTCCAACTCTTGAGGAATATTGGGCTTATTTTAGTTTGTATGTTTATATAAACAGATACGATATTGAAGAAAACGAGACTTATTTAAATCTTTATAATATAGTAAAAAATAAAAATTATTTCGTCATAACTACAAATGTTGACGGCAGATTTGCAGATTCTAAATTTGATAAAGATAAAATTTTTGCGGTTCAAGGAGATTTTTCGCTTTTTCAATGTTCAAAACCTTGCAGGCAAGAAACTTTTTATAATGAAAAATATATTAGAGAAATGATTAAATACAAAAAAGAAATGAAAATACCTACCGAGCTTATTCCAAAATGTCCATACTGTGGAGAAAATATGTCTATGAATTTGAGAGCGGATTCCACTTTCGTTCAAGATAAAAATTGGGACAAACAAAAATCAAAATACGAAAATTTTTTAAAAAATTCCGACAATTCAAAAATTTTGTTTTTGGAACTTGGAGTCGGTTTCAATACGCCTTCTATAATAAAATATAATTTTTGGAGAATGACTTTAAATAATAAAAAATCCGTTTACGCTTCTATTAATTTGGGAGAATGCTACAGCGCAAGCGATATTGAAGAGCGTTCTATATGCATAGACGCCGATATATCCGAAGTATTGAAGAAATTAATTAAATAATATTAATTTAATTTTTTAGGTATTTTTACATTTTTCAACGCTTCGAGTCTTTGAACTATAGACTTTTGAACTTCGTAATTTGAAGGTTCGTTATTTGCAAATTCGTATTTATTTGCAAGAATCAAATATTCTTTTTCCTGCGTATAATTTCGCGCTTTTCTATATATTATCGATATTCTAAATAAAGATAATTTTTGTCTGTATCCGTTTAAATAAGATTGTCTATAAAAATCTATCGCCGAAGAATTTCTATTTCTGTTATCGTAAAGTTCGGCAAGTTTAAAATATATTCTTCCTCTTTCAAGTCTATTCATTCCGTTTTCAGCCATATTTATAATTTCTTTTTCGGTTATAGCGTAATTTTCTTCGTCAATTAATTTTTCATAAATATGAAGCAAACTAAAATAAGCGTCTAATTTATAAGCGGGGACATTTAAATTTTTATTTAATTGAATCGCTTTTTTATATTCTTCTATAGCCAATCTATAGCTCGCCGCTCCGCCTTGCTCTGCAGGTTCGCCCGCTTCTTTTTCGTATATAACCGCCAAATAATAATGAGCGTCCGCATTATCGGGATAATACATTATAGTTTTATTCATTAAATATAAAGCGTAAGATGTGTCGCCATTTTTTATCGCTCTTTTAGCTTCGCCTATATAAACCCAAGCAGGCTCTAATTTCTCTCCGTTAATTGAACGATAAGAATTTGCATTAAACTCGTTTGTCTGCGAATAAATAGATAAACAGAATATTAACAATAATAAAAATATTTTCTTCATAAATAATAGTTAGGTTAATAATAAATTAATTAATAATAAAACTTTTATTTAATTATCGGAATAATTAGTTTTTAAATTATCATTTTTTGAATATAAACTTTAATTTAAAAATTTATTATTCCAATTTATCGACTTTATTAATTTTTTATTTATTAGAAACTAAAATATATTTTTTCTCTAATAATAATTTTTATTTATCTTCCGAAGTGGGAACTACAGCCAAATCGCTAACTCTCGCTCCTTCGGATATATTAACTATTTTAACGCCTTTCGCATTTCTTCCAAGTTCAGGTATAGAGTTCGCTTTTATTTTAATAGTCATATCGTCCGTTGTTACAACCATTATTTCGTCTTTATCGCCAACAGTTTTTACGCTTACAACTCTTCCCGTTCTATTGTCAAGTTTAATATAAATCTGTCCATGTCCGCCTCTTCCTTTAACATTAAATTGTTTTGAAGATAATCTTTTGCCTATTCCGTTTTCGGTTATAACTATTAAAGATTCGCCTTTATGTATTCCGTTTCCAGATACGCAAATATCATCTCCCGATAAAGTTATTCCTTTAACTCCGCCAGCGGCTCTTCCCATATTTCTAACCTTCTGTTCGTTTATTCTTAAAGCGAGTCCAGAGTCTGTAGTCATAATGAAATCGTCTCCTGTTTGAACTGCAGAAACCGCGACAAGTTCGTCATTATTTTCTAAAGTTAAAGCAAGTATTCCGCGTTTTTTAGCGTTTTCAAGATGCTTTAATTCCATCTTTTTTATAGTGCCTTTTTTAGTTACCATTATAATAGATTGTTTAGAATCAAATTCCGAAACCGTAAAATAGCTTGTAATTTTTTCATCTGGAGCGAGATTTAATATAAATTTAATGCTTTTTCCTTGCGACAATTTTGTCAAAGCTGGAATTTCATGCACTTTCAACCAAAAAGCTTTTCCTCTATCGGTAAATATAAATAAATAATCTTTAGTTGAAGCTACAAATAAATGTTCTATATAATGTTCACCTTGAGATTTTCCGCTTTGAACTCCGACTCCGCCTCTTCCCTGTGTGCGATAACTTGAAGCGGGAACTCTCTTAATAAAGCCTTGAGTCGTTATAGAAACCGCTACATCTTCGTCATGAATCAAATCTTCTTCGTCTATTTCCGTGTCGTTGGTTTTTCCGATGATTTCGCTTTTTCTATCGTCTCCGTATCTTTCGGATATTTTTTGAAGTTCGTTTTTTATTACCGCCAATATTTTATTAGGATGAGCGAGCAAATCTTCGCAATATGCTATAAATTCTTTCAATTCTTTCAATTCTTCTTCAATTTTTAATTTTTCTAAAGCGGTTAATCTTTTAAGCGGCATATCGAGTATAGCTTGCGCTTGCTTTTCGGACAATTTAAATGTTTTCATTAAAGTGTTTCTTGCCGATTCCGTATTTTCGCTCTCTCTTATTACTTTAATTACTTTTTCTATATTAGCTTGAGCTATTAAAAGTCCTTCTAAAATATGAGCTTTCGCTTTAGCTTGATTCAAATCATATTGAGTTCTTTTGGTTATAACTTCAACTCTATGTTCTACGAAATATTTAATAAGCTCTTTTAAGTTAAGAACTTTAGGCTCTCCGTTTACCAAAGCCAAATTTATTATTCCAAAAGTTGTCTCCAAATCGGTATGTTTAAATAATTGATTCAAAACTATTTGAGTGGCGACTCCTCTTTTAAGTTCAATAACGAGTCTTATTCCCGCTCTATTGCTTGATTCGTCTCTAATATCCGAAATTCCTTCAATTTTGCCTTGTTTAATTAATTCGGCGATTTTTTCATGCAAAGTAGTTTTCACAACATTATATGGAAGTTCTTTAACAATTATAGCTTCTCTGTCTTTTTTTAATTCTTCTATTTCAAGTCGCGCTCTTAATTTTATTCTTCCTTTTCCCGTAGTATATGCTTCTTTAATTCCTTCTTTTCCGTATATTATTCCCGCGGTTGGGAAGTCGGGACCTTGAACGAATTTCATTAAATCTTTTATTTCCGCATTTTTATTGTCTATATAATAAGAAACTGCATTTATAACTTCTCTTAAATTATGCGGAGGCATATTCGTAGCCATACCGATTGCAATTCCCATACTTCCGTTTACAAGAAGTTGAGGAAGTGTAGCGGGTAAAACTGACGGTTCTGTTCTGGAATCGTCAAAGTTAGGAACAAATTTAACCGTATCTTTTTCTATATCGTTTAACATCTCTTCGGCAAATCGAGTCATTCGAGCTTCCGTATAACGCATAGCGGCTGGCGGGTCATCGTCCACAGAACCAAAATTTCCTTGTCCATCAACGAGCAAATATCTCATTGCAAAATCTTGAGCCATTCTAACCATAGTTCCATAAACCGCAGCGTCTCCATGCGGATGGTATCGGGCTAAAACTTCTCCGACTGTAGCCGCCGATTTTTTATAAGGTTTATCATGCGTAAGATTAGCGTCATACATTGCGTATAATATTCTTCTATGAACGGGCTTCAAACCGTCTCTAACATCTGGAAGCGCTCTTGAAACTATAACGCTCATAGAATAATTTAAATAAGATTCTTGTAATTCTTTTTCTATTGATATATGACTTACTCTTTTAAGTATATCTTTCGTATAAGTGGAATACTGTCTCTCTTCTGTCCCGTTATCGTTATTATTATTATTATTCTTTGTTGCCATCTCTAATTATCCTTAAAATATTTAAAAAATATTATATCATTAAAGTGTATAATTATCAATATAAAATTATTATTAAAATATTTAATTATTTTGTTGACAAAAATTTTTAAATGTTGTAAAATATTACTAAATTAATTAAAATAAATAGTTGACAAATTTTTTAAATGTTTTATAATATTGTTAAATTAAATTAATCAATATTGAAAAAAAATTTAAATAAACTATTGACTAATTTTTAAACTTATTGTATAAATTAAAAGTTAGTTAAAAAATATTTAAATTGTTATTGACAAAATTTTTTAGATATTGTATAATTTAAAATATAAATAAAAAAAGTGATGGAAAATTTATATGAGATTTAAAAACATTGTAAGTATGTTGAACAGTACAGTACAGTACAGTACAGTACAGTACAGTACAGTACCATAAGTTTAAACTTTTCAAAAATAAATCAATCGAAAAAATTATTAAAATTTTGTCCGTTTCTTTCGGATACATTAATCGCGATAACTTATCGGGAAAGAAGAAACCCGATTTTGTTATAAATAAAAAATTTTTCATAAAAGGAGATAATAAAATGAAAAAAATTAAAAAATTTCTTCTAACAATTGCAATGACGATGATTTTTAGCGTATCGGCATTTGCGGCAAGTGGGTTCGAGTTTATTTTAAATGTGCCTCTCGGAGTAGGTATATCTATTCCAGACAAAGATTTGAAAGACGCTGGATTTAAAGGCACGGCGGGTTTTGAGGCTGGAGTTTCAGCGCAGTTGGGATATATGTTCCAAGTGGTAAACGGTTTCGGAATTAGCGCATTGGTTGAATTGGGCTACGCTCATGACCATTTCGGAACTTCTATTGAAGGCGACTTGGGTACGATAGGAGCTGGTTTAGGACTTGGTTCAGGAACAGTTAAGGTATCCGAGAGCTATGCTTTAGACAGCTTCCAAATTGGTTTGCTTCCTAAATTCAATATTGGCGCGTTTTCAATAGGAATTGGCGGAGGCGTTAAAGTTCCACTTGGAGGAAAATACACTATGAAAATTGGAGACACAAAAGATTCTATTAAATTGACTACGGCTGATACATTGTCTATGTTAACTCCTCCTGTTATAGGTTATGTTAAAGCCACTTTTGATTATTCTATTTTCTTTACGGAAAAATTGGCTTTAAATGTAGGCTTATATTTGGGCGGAGATATTGCTAAACAAGAAGTTAGCGTTGCTGGCGTAACTGCAAAAACCACTCAAAGCAGTTTTGATGTCGGCGTAGAGTTAGGCTTTAAATTTGGACCAAAAGCATAAAGCAAAATCTTTTTCAAAATTTTTTATATAAATTCTAATACACTTGATTTGCGGTTTATACTTAATTGTATAAACCGTTTTTTTATGCTATTCTTTTTTGTTAGTAAAAAATAAGAAGAATTTTGCATTTTTTATAAAAAGAAATAATTTTTATATCTACCCGACTTTTGCATGTTATAAAATAAAGAACTAAAAAACTATATTAAGCGATAATAATTTAATAAATCTTAAATAAAATTATTGACAAATATCAACTATTTTGATATAACTTTAATAAATATTTAAAATATTAAAAACGAGGTAATCATTATGAAGAAAGTATTATTTATATTATTAACTTTAACATTATTTTCATGTTCTGATAAAAAATCAAACGAGATAATAAGAGTGAGCGTTGGAGCAGAACCTCAAAGTATAGACCCTTCTTTTTTATCGGCTGTTGATAGTATGATTTATGCAGTTCATATATTTGAAGGACTTACGACTAAAGATAAAAATAATAATGTTGTAGGAGGAGTTGCGGAAAGTTGGGAAATATCCGAAGACGGTTTAAGTATAATATTTAATTTAAGAGATAATGCAAAATGGAGCGATGGAAAACCCGTTATGGCTGATGAATTTGTTTATTCTTTTAGAAGACTTGCAAATCCAAAAACGGCGTCTTCTTATAGCTTTTTAATCTCGCCCGTAAAAAATGCAGATAAAATAATGGCTGGAAAATTAAATATAGAAGAGCTTGGAATAGAAGCGATTGACGATAAAACTCTTATTATAAAATTTGAAAATCCTACCGCTTATTTTTTAGAGCTTGCTTGTATTCCGATATTCTCTCCTCTTCGTAAGGAATTTATTGAAGGAAACGATAATTGGACTTTCTCGCCCGACACATATATAGGAAACGGTCCTTATAAAATGATAGGCAGAAAACCCGATGAAATTATATCTTTAGAAATAAACGAAAATTATTGGAATAAAGATTCTATAAAAGCTAATAGAATAGATTTTATTATGTTTTCCGATTTGTCTACGGCTTATGCGGCTTTAAAAGAAGGTTCTTTACTTTATTCTTCAAGAATACCAAACAGCGATATAGACACTTTAAGAAAAGAAGGATATTTAATAACGACTCCTTCGCTTGGCACTTCTTATTACGCTTTAAATAATACGAATTCTATTTTGAAAGATAAAAGAGTTCGCAGAGCTTTATCGCTTGCCATAGACAGAAATTATATAGTTGAAAATATTACAAAAGGCGGAGAAAAACCCGCGATAGCTTTCGTGCCTTACGGACTTAAAGATATAAACGGAGATTTTAGAGAAAACGGAATTAAATATTTTAGCGCGGATAAAGGAGATTATAAAAATAATATCGAAGAAGCTAAAAATCTTTTAACTCAAGCGGGCTATCCTAACGGCGCAAATTTTCCCGTGTTAGAGTTTAAAACTAATCCAGGTTCGGGCGTTATTATAGCGGAAGCCGTTCAGCAAATGTGGAAAGAAAATTTAAATATTGATATGATTATAGTTCAAGAAGATTGGGCGGTATTTCAAAAGAATAGACAAACTAAACATTATATTTTATGCCGCGCTGATTGGATAGGCGATTATTTAGACCCTATGACTTTTCTTCAATTATTTACGATTAACGGAGCTGGCAATAGAGTCGGCTATAGCAATGTCAATTATGATAAACTTATTTTAGAAGCGCAATCTACTATGGATAATAATATAAGAATGGCTAATATGCATAAGGCTGAAGATATGCTTATAGGCGAGGATATGGCTTTAATTCCATTATATCATTATACGGCGTCTTCTATGCAAAATCCTAAATTGAAAGATGTTTTTGTTGATACTTTAGAGATAAGAAGATTTTTTTATTCGTATATTAAGTAGTAAAAATTGTATAAATAATAATAATTTTTTAAAGAAAACGCTTGACAAATTATTTATTATAGACTATAATAATATATATAAAATATAGGAATATTTAATATGGCTTTAATAAATTTTAGTTGTGACACTCCACTCCACTCCACTCCACTCCACTCCACTCCACTCCACTCCACTCCACTCCACTCCACTAACTTTTGCATTTTAAAAAATACATTATGTTTATTAATTAATCAGTCATTAATATATTTTATTTCAATGATAATCTGCGTTTATTCTTTAAGCGCTTATTATAAAAAAATTATTTTAAAGGAGTTAAGTTATGCGAAAACTTAATTTAATCATTTCATTTTTAACTATTTTACTTGCCTTGACATTAATATTGTCATGCAAAGGTAAAACAAAATCGGATAGCTCAAATGCATCCAAAAAATTTGTTTTAATAACGATGGATTCAATAGACGAGCATTGGTTATCCGTTAAGAAAGGAGCTGAAGATAAGGTTAAAGAATTAGGAAATATTGAACTAATCTTTAGAGCGCCTGCTGGTAAAACGGACCCTAACGAGCAAACACGCATGGCAGAAGATGCGATAAACCAAAAAGCTGATGCTATTCTTTTAGCTCCAAGCGATATTGCGGCTTTATCTCCCGTTGCGGCTAAAATTAAAGAGGCAAATATTCCTCTTATTTTAATCGACTCCGCCATTTCTACCGAAGATTATGACGCTTTTTTATCTACCGATAACGAAGCTGCGGGCGAACTAGCGGGCGAGACTTTTGCAAAATTGGTTAATGGAAAAGGTAAAATAGGCATTGTTCATGCGCAACCAGCCGCTTCTACAGCTATAGCGAGAGGAAAAGGTTTTGAAACAAAGATAAAAGAAATAGCGCCAGATATTAAAATAGTTTCCGTTCAATATTCTGACGGCGATAAAGCTAGAGCGTTAAATATAGCCACTGATATAATGACGGCAAATCCAGATTTGGTTGGTTTCTTTACATCAAATGAAGGTTCTACTATAGGAGTAGCAAGAGCAATAGAAGATATGGGCAAAAAAGATACGGTTATGTTAGTAGGTTTCGATAAATCTCAAGATACTATAAGAGCTTTAGAAAACGGAACATTAAAAGCCACTGTTGTTCAAAATCCTTATAAAATGGGATTTGACGGAGTTCAAATGGCTTTTGATATTCTAAACGGAAAAAAGGTTGAAAGGTTAATCGACACGGGCGTAAATGTGGTGACTTTAGAAAATATTGATATTATAAAATAGTAAAAATAAGCGTATAGGATAAATATTATTCTATACGCTTTAACTAAATTTAATTTAAAAAAATAATAAAGGATTAATTTTGTCTAATATTATTGGCATAGATATAGGCGGAACAAAAACTTCTGTTATTATAAGCGATTATAAGTTGAATATTCTTCATAAAGAAAAATTTGAAACTTTATCGAGTTCAAATACTCTAAATAAAATTTTAGAAATAATAACAGAATATAAATTAAAATACGGCGAAATATCGAATATAGGGATAAGTTGCGGAGGTCCGCTTTCAAGTTCTAAAGGAATAATTATTTGTCCTCCAAATTTGCCCGATTGGAAAAATATCGAGATAGTTAAATTTTTTTCTGATAATTTAAATATCCCAACAAAATTAGAAAACGATGCAAACGCCTGCGCTATGGCTGAATATTTATGGGGAGCGGGAAAAAATACAAGCAATATGGCTTTTTTAACTTTTGGCACAGGATTAGGAGCTGGACTAATTTTAAATAATAAATTGTATAGAGGTTCTTCGGATATGGCGGGAGAGATAGGACATATAAGATTAAATGAAACGGGACCGATAGGATATAATAAAGCGGGTTCTTTTGAAGGATTTTGCAGCGGAGGAGGAATAGCGGAGCTTTGCAAAATTAGAATGCATGAAAAAAGCGAAGATAAAAGCGTTAAAGAGTTTATTGAATTAATAAAAGATAAAACTTTTTGCGCTAAAACTATAGCCGATGCAGTTCAATCTAATAATCAATTTGCAATATCGATATTTAAAGAAAGCGCAATTTATTTGGGAAAAGGACTTTCTATATTAATAGATATTTTGAATTTAGATAAAATTATAATAGGCGGAATATATGCAAGAATGGAATCGTTTTTTAAGAATATAGTTTTATCCGTAATTAAAGAGGAAGCCTTAAAATACAGCGCCGATTTTTGCAGTATAGAGGCTTCATTTTTCAAAGAAGAAATAGGCGATTATTCTACTTTGGCGGTTGCAATGAATAAATTATAATTAAAAGGAGATTTAATGGCTGATATAGTTTTTAGAGCTAAAAATATTTCAAAATCTTTTTTCGGAATTCCCGTTTTGAAAAATATTAATCTTGATATGAATAAAGGCGAAGTTCATGCAATTTTGGGAGAAAACGGAGCGGGAAAATCTACTCTTATAAAAATTATAGGAGGAATATACGAATGCGATAGCGGAGAATTATTTTTAGAAGGCAAAAGAGTTGTTTTTAATAAAGCCGCAGACGCTATAAATAACGGCATTATTACAATACATCAAGAATTAAATATGTGCGCTCATTTAACCGTAATGGAAAATCTTTTTCTTGCAAGAGAATATAGAAAAAATTTATTATTTTTAGACAAACAAAAAATGAGAGAAAAAGCAAAAGAATATTTAGAAAAATTCTCTATGGAAAATGAAATAGATTCGGTTATAAAGAAACTTCCTATTTCAAAACAGCAAATTGTAGAAATAGCGAGAGCGGTTTCATTATCGTCTAAAGTTTTAATAATGGACGAGCCGACATCTTCATTATCAAACAGAGAAACCGACAAACTTTTTGAAATAATAAATAATCTAAAATCTGAAGGAATATCAATAATATACATATCGCATAGACTTGAAGAATTGGAATATATAGCGGATAGAATAACCGTATTGAGAGACGGAAATTTTATAATGAGCAAAGAATATAAAGACACTAATATGGACGAGATTATTTCGGCTATGGCTGGAAGAACTATAACGGACAAATATCCTAAAATAAATGTTGAAATTGGAGAGACGATTTTTAAAGCGAAAAATATTATTTGCGAACCGTTTTTTAGAGATATAAGTTTTGAAGTTAAAAAAGGCGAGATATTAGGATTCGCTGGTTTAGTCGGAGCTGGCAGAACCAAAATAGCAAAGTCGCTCTTTGGCGTATTTAAAATACAAAAGGGAGAAATATTTTTAAACGGCAATAAAATTGAAGTTAAAAATATAAAAGACGCTATAAAAAGCGGAATAGTTTATATTCCCGAAGACAGAAAGCATGAAGGATTAGCTTTAAAAATGAGCATTTGGCAAAACGATATAATGCCTAATATGAATCGGTTTTCAAATCCTATTTTTATTAAAATTAAAAAATTATTTAAATCTTTAATAAAACTTCAAGAAGATTTAAAAATAAAAATGAGAAATCCAAAAGATAAAGTTCAATTTTTAAGCGGCGGAAATCAACAAAAAGTTATGATAGGAAAATGGATATTAAATAATCCGTTTTTATTTATTTTTGACGAGCCGACAAGAGGAGTAGATGTAAACTCTAAAATAAGCATTTACAATATTATAAACGAACTTAAAAAATCTGGACATGGAATAATGGTAATATCTTCCGAACTTCCCGAATTATTAGGAATATGCGATAGAATTGTCGTAGTTTCAAGCGGTAGAATTACGGGAGAAGTTTATCCTCAAAAAACGACTCAAGAAGAGATATTAAGATATGCGACTATAAATTATGATTTTTAATATATAAATCTAAAAAAAGGAAAAATAAACTATGCGAAAAATTTTTAATTATATAAATAATAACGACCAATTAAAACAATTAATTTCAATTATGATAGTATTGATAGTTATGATAATAGTTTTTTCTATATCATCTCAATACTTCTTTACTAAAAATAATTTACTCACAATAGCTTTACAATCTTCAATAATAGCGATAATTTCAATAGGACAGACTCTAGTTCTAATTACTGGCGGAATAGATTTGTCTTTAGGTTCTGTAATAGGATTATCTGGTATGGTAAGTTCTCTTTTTATGGTTGATGGAATGTCGATTCCTATGGCGATTATTTTAGGTTGTTTAATTGCAACTTCTGTTGGTTTAATTAACGGGCTTTTAATAGTTTACGGTAAACTGCCTCCGTTTGTTGTAACTTTAGGAACTATGAGCATTGTAAAAGGAATTAATCTTTTATTAACTAACGGAATTCCCGTTTCTGGTTTGCCTAAAGAATTTTTAATTGTTTCAGGAAATTCATTGCTTGGTTTATCTATACCCGTATGGATTATGCTTTTATTGACATTTCTTTTTCATTATATGTTAACAAAAACGCCTTTAGGACTTCATATTTATGCTTCGGGTTCAAATATACAAGCGGCTAAATTATCGGGAATTAATACAAATATTACTATATTATTAGTATATATATTTTCCGCTTTATTAGCTTCGATAGCGGGAATAGTATTTGCTTCGAGAGTTTTATCAGGACAGCCAACAGCGGGTTCAGGATACGAATTATATGCAGTAGCTTCTTCCGTAATTGGAGGAACAAGTTTAAGCGGAGGAGAAGGAATAATTGCAGGGACATTAGTCGGTTCTTTAATAATAGGCACTTTAAGAAACGGTTTAAATTTAATGGGAGTATCGGCATTTTTACAAGAGGTTATGATAGGTTGTGTTATAATAGCGGCTGTTTTTATTGATAAGATAAAAGAAAATTTTAGGAAATAAATATAAATAATATAATAAGGAAGACAAGCATAAAAGCTAATCTTCCTTAAAATATTTGTCATTAAGTTATAAAATACTAATCGTTATTTATTACATTGCTTTTTGTTTTTATAAAATTAGGAACAATCAATATAAACAAAAATACGGCGGCTATAACATATACGCCTATTTCTCCCGCACTGCTTCCAACTTTGCCTATTATAATGCCTAAAAGAGCAAAATCGGCATCTCCGAAAGTAGTATTTGCAAATCCCAAATTTCCTAAAACGGGTAGCAGTAATGCGGGCAAGAAAGATATTAAAATACCATTGATAAAAGAACCTATTATGCAACCTCTAATACCACCTTTTTTACTTGCATAAACTCCAGCCGTTCCTCCACAAAAGAAGTGTGGCACTAATCCAGGTATAATTAAAACCCACCCTATAGCTCCCATTATAAATAACGAAATAACTCCAGCTATAAAACTGCTGATAAATCCTATAACTACCGCATTTTGAGCGAATGTAAAAAATACCGCGCAATCTACGGCAGGCACTGCATCTTTTATAATTTTTTCTGAAACGCCTTGAAAAGCTGGCACTAAATCTCTTACTATCATTCTAACGCCAGAATAAACTATATTAACTCCTATGGCAAATTGCAAAGCGCACATTATTGCAAAAACAACGGGATTTGTTCCGTTTGATAGCGTAGATGCAAATTCCATTCCAGCTGCAAAAGTCGGAACTAAATAAAATATAAGCATTATTATAGCGGTTGATATTGTGGTGTCTCTTAAAAAGCCTAAAGACTCGGGAATTTTTATATCTTCCGTCCCGTTATTTTTATTTCCTACTTTTTCTGCAATAAATCCCGCTAAATAATAACCTATACTTCCAAAATGCCCCATAGCTATCTCGCCTCTGTCGGTAACTTCGTTGGTTATTTTTTGTCCTATTGCTGGAGATAAAGCGCTCCAAGCTCCTAAAAAGAAACCTCCTAATACTACTAAAATAACTCCTTCAAAACCTAACGCGCTTAAAACGGCGGAAAATAAACAAGCCATAAAAAAGCTGTGATGCCCTGTTAAGAATATATATTTATATTTTGTAAGCCCAGCTATTATAATATTAAATATATAACCCAATACCAAAATAAGCATCGTTGACATTCCTAAAGTTTGCTGAGCTACTGCGACAACAGCCTCGTTATTAGGAACTACTCCCTTAATTTTAAATCCCGCTTCTACTAATTTGCTTAAAGGGTCTAAATTCGATACTATTATGGCAGAGCCTGCGCTCATCATAATATATCCTAAAATAGGTCCCAAAGTTCCTTGCATTATTAAATGTGCTGGCTTTTTTAAAGCCACTAGTCCTATGAAAGATATTAACCCCAATATTAAAGCTGGTTGTATAATAATATCTTTCATAATACCTAAAATATTTTCTAACATTTTTACTCCTTTTTTAGTTATCGTTTCTTAAATTATTTATAGCTTCCAATAATTTAGAATCTTTTAAATCACTTTTCTTATGATAATTTTTAACGGCGATTATTTTAGAAGAATCTACATTTAGTTGAGATGTAAATTCTTCAACGGAAACATATAAATCTGCTTCGCTTTGTTTTGCCCCGCTAAAATCTTTAGCTTCCACATTCACATTTTTTATACCAGCTTCCTCGCATAATTTTTTGATGTTTGTGGCAAGCATTAAACTGCTTCCAAGTCCGTTTCCGCAGATAGTTATAATGGATATAGTTTTTATATTTTTATCGTTATTTGCTTTTTGTTTTTCTTTATTTCCAAATAAGCCCATAATTTTCTCCTTAAATAATATCCTCTCCGTTTTCTATTTTTGAAATCATATTAATTCTGTTAGAATGTCTGCCTCCTTCATATTTTGCATCAAGCCATTCTTTTACAATCATTTTAGCCAAATCCAATCCTACTACTCTCGCTCCGAAAGCTACTATATTAGAATTATTATGCTCTTTTGAAAGTTTAGCCGAATAAGGCTCGCTACATACGGCGGCTCTTATGCCTCTAACTTTATTTGCCGCTAAAGATATTCCTATTCCCGTTCCGCAGATTAGAACGCCTCCTTCATATCTTCCAGAGGCGATTTCATCCGCAACCTTTTTACCGTATATAGGATAATCCGTTCTTTCTTTGGAATAAGCGCCAAAATCTTTAACTTCATGCCCTAATTCCAGCAAATAATTAACGATTTCTTTTTTCATATCAATTCCGATATGGTCCGAACCGATAGCTATTTTCATTGTATTCCTTCCACATTATTTATTATTCTGTATTCTCTCTTCAACATTATCTTGCGTAACCAATATAGCTTCTAATCCTATAACTTTTGGTTCAGCGTCTACGGATATAAGTCCTTTATTCTGCTGAACGGCTTCAACAAGCAATCTTAAACCTTGAGCGCCTATTTGTTTAGAATCCTGTTCCATAGTAGCTTTTAGTCTGCCTTCTTTAATACTTTGAAAAGCCTCTGGAGTTCCGTCAGTTCCAACAACTATTATAGAATTTTGTTTTTGAATATTTTCAACTGCCTGCTGAGCTCCCAAAGCCATAGTATCGTTACAGCAATATATAGCTTTAATATTAGGATATCTTTGAAGTAATGAAGATGTCACATCCAATGCTCTCGTTCTGTCCCAGTCGGCAGGTTGAGAGGCAACTAAATTAATTCCTGAAGTATTTGTAAACACGCTTGCAGCTCCAGTTCTTCTATCTTCTCCTGAAGTAGTTCCCGCTTTTCCTTCTATAATAATGACATCTCCGCTTTTTATTTGTTCTACTATAAATTTAGCGGCGGATGCCCCAACCTTGAAGTTATCGGTATTTACGAATCCTTCGACATTAGCCTTATTTGCTTTTAGCTGCTCCATATTAATTTTTTCATCAACATTTACCAAATAAATGCCTCTAGAATAAGCCAGAGAAACTGCGGATATTAAATTAACAGGCGAAATAGGAGCGAATCCTATTCCCGCATAATCTTTGCCGATATTCTCTTCAAATAATCTTAACTGTCCTTGAATATCGTCTTCAGAATTTCCCGCAAGAACTGTCACATTTACTTTGAGCCTATTAGCTTCTTCTTCGATGCCGTTTTTTAAATTAATCCAAAACGGACTGCTTAAGGTTTTTATTATCATAAGATATTTTTCAGAATTCGATGCGGACACATTTTTAGCGTCTCCGTTTCCGCTTCCAGAACATCCTATGATTAGTAGTGATACCATAATGGTAGAAATAATAAATTGTTTCATGATTTTTTCTCCTTTGTTTAAATTTATTTTAATTTATTATTTGCTATTTTATTATTTTTTAATTTATCGAAAGCGTATATTCCGCCTCCGATAACTCCGCTATTTTGCGTATTTCCCGTATATAATATTGTAATATCTTTGCCAGGATAAGGTTTTCTAGAATGCTTATATATATTTTCTTCTAATTCCTTTCTTGGAAAATTATTCATATCTTGAAGTCCTCCTCCAAATATAAATATATCGGGGTCTAATATATTAACTTCCGTAGCCACAGCCATTGATAGAACATCTATAAAATCTTTAAGTTCTTTATCTTCGTTATAATGCTTAAAAATTTCTGATATATCATTATTCTTATATTTTTCATCGTTTATATACTGCAAAGCTTTTCCGCTCGCCTTTGATTCTATGCATCCTATATTTCCGCAACCGCATACTCTATCGTTTCCGTAAACGGGTATATGTCCTAATTCTCCTGCCGTTCCATGTTTTCCAGATATAAATTCATTATTTATATAAATTGAATTTCCTATTCCAGTTCCAAAATAAACTCCGCAAACTATAGGATAATTATATAATTGCATATCATACATATCTTTATATAATAAAAAATTCACATCTTTTTCTAAAAACACTTCAATATTGCCGAATTTTGATTTAATAACTTCAACTAAATCAACATTTTCTAAAGAATGCAAATATGTGGCGGATATTATTTTATTTTTTTCTTTATTAATCGTTGCAGGAACTCCTATAGATATAGCTTTTAAAGATTCAAAAGATTTATCAAATAATTGGCTTTCTTTTATTACAACATCTATCATATTTAAAAATTTATCTATGCCATAATTATCAGATATAACTTCTTTCGTTTCTATTTTTCTAAAATTATATACATTATAATTAGAATCTATAAAACCTGTTCTGGTAAAAGTTCCGCCTATATCTATTCCTAAAATATACATAATAAAATCCGTTAATTAATTTCCTATGGCAATATTAATTTCATTTTGCATTTTATCCCAAGCCTTTTCAACATTTGAATCTAATCCGAATAAACCAGAAGAGCCAACTATATAAATTTCAGTTCCCGCATCGTATAGAGTTTTCCATGTGTTTTTATTACAAGAACCGTCAACTTCTATTTTATATTTATAGCCTTTTTCTCTTTTGATATTGGATAACTCTTTAATTTTTTCAACCGCTTCCGATATAAATTTTTGTCCTGCAAATCCAGGGTCTACAGTCATAACAGTTATTTTATCAAGTAAATGTATATATGGTTTTATAACTTCTATTATAGTAGCGGGATTTAAAACTATTCCAAATTCTTTTCTCCTATCTTTAACTATATTTATTAATCTAAACGCCTGCTTTTCTATCACATCCGTATGCAAACAAATAGTGTCGCTTCCCGCATTTATGCAATCAATAATAAAATCTTCAGGGTTTGTCATCATTAAATGAGTTGAAATTTTAGTTTTAGATATTTTTCTGATTTGCGAAATAAACCATGAAGAAAGGGTTATATTTTTTACATAATGCCCGTCCATAATATCTATATGATAAGAATCTATTTTATTATCTAAAAATTTTATATCGTCAGCAAATGTTTTTAAGTTCATACACATAAGAGACGGCGATAAGTTTAAATTCATATTTTTTCTCCTTAAAAAAATTTTATTTATTAGACTTTAATAGTCCGACTAATCTATCAAAAAATACCGACACTATAATCAAACTTCCCATAACTATCTGCTGATAAAATGCCGATATGCTTAAAATATTCATTCCGTTTCCAATAACTCCTATTATCAATCCTCCGACTATGACTCCAGATATTTTTCCTTTTCCTCCAAAAAAGCTTGTTCCTCCTATTATTGTAGCTGCAATAGCGGTAGATTCAAAACCTACGCCTGTTAACGGTTCAGCCGCTCCTAATCTTGCAGTCGTTAATATCCCTCCCAAGCCCGAGCAGAATCCAGATATCATAAATACGATTAAAGTATATAAACTAACATTAATCCCAGAATACCATGCGGATGTTTTATTGCCTCCTAAAGCGTAAATATTCCGTCCAGCCTTGCAGTAATTAGTGAAAAAAGCCAAAATACCAGATAGAGATAAGGCTATAATAACAGGAATCGGAATAGGTCCTAAATAACCCGCAAGTCCCTGATTAAAGGCTATAGGAAAACCAAAAACGCTTCTGGCATCGGATATTATTAAAGTTATTCCTCTAAATATGGATTGAGTTCCAAGCGTTATTATAAAAGGATGTAAGCCCGTTTTATTTACCAAAAACCCGTTAATTAAACCGAGCATTATGCCTAAAATTAAAGATATTAAGATTACGACAATAGGATTTATGCCCGTTATTAGAAGTTTGCCAGCTATTATTCCAACCAAAGCCATTATAGAGCCGACTGACAAATCTATTCCCGCTATTAATATAGTAAAGAATTCTCCGCATGCTACCACAATTGTTATAGAACTTTGCAAAAATACTTGTATCAAATTGCTTTTAGTTAAAAAATAATTCGGCGAT
The DNA here is from genome assembly GCF_008016455.1 of Brachyspira aalborgi. Taxonomy (NCBI): domain Bacteria; kingdom Pseudomonadati; phylum Spirochaetota; class Spirochaetia; order Brachyspirales; family Brachyspiraceae; genus Brachyspira; species Brachyspira aalborgi. The sequence continues at coordinate 1,998,893 of NZ_SAXU01000001.1, forward strand.
AATATACCCAATATTATTACAAGTGATACAAGTATCATTAATATTCCGTATTTTGTCCAAAATTTATTAAAGTTTTTCATTTTATAATCCTTCTATAATCCTAAAATTAAGATATTGCCAATTTCATTATATTTTCTTCCGTAGCTTCTTTATTTTTCAATATTCCGCTAATACATCCGTTGCTAAAAACTGCTATTCTATCGCATACGGTTATAAGCTCGGGTAAATCGGAAGATACTATTAAAATGCCTATTCCGTTTTCAGATAATTCGCGCATCATATTATGTATTTCTCTTTTTGAACCTACATCTATTCCTTTAGTCGGTTCGTCAAATATAAAAAAGTTAGATTTAGCCGAAAGCCATCTAGATATTAAAACTTTTTGCTGATTTCCGCCTGAAAGTTCGGATATATTTTGATTTATATTTGCGCATTTTATATCTACGGATTTTTTATATTTTAAACTTTCTTCCAATTCTTTTTTACGATTTATAAATCCTATTAAAGAATAAAGCTTGCTTTCTATTAATGATTTTATAATCGCTATATTTTGCAAAACTGCAAAGTTCTGAAATATTCCGCTTTCTCTTCTATTTTCGCTTAAAAAAGCCATTCCTAATTTTATAGCATCATAAGGGGATTTTATTTTAACTTCATTTCCGTATAAATATATTTTACCTTTTTCGGTTATAGGGGAAAGTCCATAAATAGATTCTAAAAATTCCGTTCTTCCGCTTCCAACTAATCCTGCAATTCCTAATATTTCATTAGGATAAATATCTATATTTATATCTATAACTTTATAATCTTTTCTAGTTATATTTTTAGCAGTAAATACGGGTTTATTTGTATAATCTATTTCGTATTTAGACAATATTTTATCGTCTACTATCTCTCTGCCAACCATATAAGTTACCATTTTATCCATTTGTTTATCTAATTCTTCTTTTGAATTTTTATTAAGAACTTCGCTAATTATTTTTATTCCGTCTCTTAATACGGTTATTCTGTCTCCTATTTGTTTTATCTCTTCTAATCTATGCGAAATATAGACGATATATTTATTTTGAGATTTTAACATTTCTATAACTTCAAAAAGTTTTGATATTTCTTTTGAAGTCAAGGAAGTCGTAGGTTCGTCCATAATTATTAAATCAGATTTTAGAGCCAACGCTTTCGCTATTTCTATCATCTGTTTTTGAGCCGTTGTAAGATATTTAAGAGGCGTATTAATATCTAATTCTAAACCTATTTTAGATAATATTTCTTTAGAGCCTATTTCAAGTTTTTTATAATCTACTATTCCTTTTTTAGACGGCAATATCCCTATATATATGTTTTCGGCTATGGATAATTCATCAATAACGCTAAGCTCCTGATGTATAATGCAAACGCCTAATTTTTTAGCTTCCGCTGGAGTAAATTTTTTTATTATTTTTCCTTTTATCTCTATTTCTCCGCTATCTGGAATATAGTTTCCCGATAATATTTTCATAAGAGTAGATTTTCCCGCTCCGTTTTCGCCTAATAAAGCATGAACTTCATTAGGATAAATCTCAACCGAAATATCTTTTAACACGGTAACGCCGAAAAAACTTTTTGAGATATTTTTTAATTTAATCATTATTAACCTCGCAATTAAAAATAATTATTTTTACAACATTAAAATAATTAAATAAAGAAATTAAAAACGATTTAACTAAATATAAAAAAAGATTTTTAAAATACTTTATATAGTAATGAATAATTAAAAGATTATGGCTTTGCTTTGCTTTGCTTTGCTTTGCTTTGCTTTGCTTTGCTTTGCTTAACAAATTTACAGTATTGTTATTTGTTGTGATTTTCATATCAAACTTTCCTCACCGATTTCTCGGCAAATATTTTTACAATTAA
>NZ_SAXU01000001.1:2000884-2004324 GCF_008016455.1 Brachyspira aalborgi
GCTTTGCTTTGCTTTGCTTTGCTTTGCTTTGCTTTGCTTTGCTTAACAAATTTACAGTATTGTTATTTGTTGTGATTTTCATATCAAACTTTCCTCACCGATTTCTCGGCAAATATTTTTACAATTAAATTATACAACATTAAAAAAATTTGTCAAGCATTAATTATATTAAATTTATTGACAAATATTTACTCTTTTGATATAACTTAATAAAATATTGTTAAATATAAATAGGATAAAAATGTCTAAATTAATTTTATTTCCAAACTCAAAATCAAGAGACTATTATTTATATAGCCGATATAATTATTATTCTCTCGATATAACAAATTACAAAACTTTATTTGAATTCTATAGAACGACAATCGATAAATTTTTTAAAAACTTTTCTATAAAAAATAATGTTTCTCGTTTGGAAGAATCGACTGCGATAATTAATATATACGAAGCTTTAATTGAATTTACAAATAAAAATAAAGATTCAATAATATCAAAACAAAATAAAAATTACGAACTCGCCGCTAATATTTATAATTTTATTGAAGAGATTACTTTTGCAAAAATTATAATCGGCAAAGATAATGAAGATTTGGATTTAAATAATAATTTGGAAGATATAAAAAAAATAGTTTCTATTTATAAATCAAATAACAAAGCAAAAAATTTATTTGACGATAACGATATTTTTGAACTATTTATAAACTCTATAAATAAAAAAGAAATATACGATTTTAAAGAATATGAGGAAATAGAAATTTATAATTTTGAAAGCGTGCCTTTAAGATATTCAATATTTTTGGAGGCGATAAATAAAAATTATAATATCAATATAAAAGCTTTTATGCCATATAATATTGATAAAATTTTTTCTAATTATAAAGACTTCTATCAAGGAATAAATAATTTTGAATATTCTAATATATCAGATTTCTCAAAAACCTTAATTAATAAAAATAATAAAGAAGATTTAAATAAATATAAAGAACAGATAAAATTAATAGCTGGATTTGGAATCAATCAAGAAATCGACACGGTAATAGACGAAGTTATAAAACTTAAAAATTCTAATATTCCTTTAAGCGATATCGCTTTAATTTTTTCCGACACTCAAAAATATAGAGAAGCTGTAGCAAGAAGATTGAAAGAATGCAATATAAAATTTAATCAAAGAAGAGGAAATTTTATTTGGAGAATGCCTCTTATTCCCGTTTTAACTTCGATATTTTTTATAATAGAGAGAGGAAAAGAAATAGATATTGACGCTTTAATAAAATTATTATCTTCGCCTTATTTAACAAATATAGACGGAATAAATCCTTATAATATAAGAGAATTATTATATTCAAAAGATTTTAGAATATTTAAAAAAATGCCTTTAAGCGATTTTTTATATAATATTGAAAATAATAAAGAACATAAAGAAATTTCAAATTCAATAATAAAATTAATAGAATTATTAAAAAAACTTATGTCTTCAGATACTTATTCTAAAATAGGTTCGGCTTATATTGAAATATTAAAATTTTTAAAAATCGATTTGATATTTGAAGAAAATATAGAAGAAGAAAAATATTATAATTCCGTTTATATAAAAAAAGACGAGATTTTTTACAGAGATAACGATTCTTTGGCGTCTTTTGTAGAAATTGTTTTAAAACTTACGGCTAATGATAATTCTAAAAATAAAATTTCGCCTATGGATTTTCATGAAGCTTTAAATATTTTAATAAAAGACGAATATTTAAGAGGCGACAATAATAAAGAAATTTCTTTAACTATAAGCAATTTATACGATGCGAGAGGACTAAAAGCAAAATATTTATTTATACTTGGAGCGAATAACGATTTTATAAATAGAAAACCCGACACATTTTTTATAAGCAATAAATTAAGAGAATCTATAAATAATAAATATAAAAAATATGTTTTAAGCTCTCAAAATTTATTAAGCGATATTTCTTACGCGTTATTTTTAAATATTATTTCGTCATGCTACGATAACGGAATAGTTTATTTTTCTTTCAGATTAAAAGATAAAGACGGAAATTTGGAAATTCCTTTTTTCTATATAGAAGATTTATTTTTAGAACTTGGAAACGAAGATTTTAAATTCGACACTTTAAAAGAAAACGGTTTAATATTTAGAGAAAATTATATTCCGAAAGGAAATAATATTCATTCTGAAAAAGAAAATACAATAAGTCTGTTTTTTTATAAAGAAAATTACGAATATCCAAACGATATTAGTTTTGATAAAAATATTAAAAATATAGTTAATTTAGTTTATAATAAAAATGAAGAAAGCGTTTATACAAATCCTCAAAATTTTATTTCAATATTGAAAGAAGATTTATCAAATACAATTTCTGTAAGCAAAATAAAAGAGATAATGGAATGTCCGATAAAATATATTTATAATAGATTATTTGAAAGAGATTCTATAGATTCTTTAATTATGGGAATAAATAGAATGGATAAAGGAACAATTTACCATAAGATTTTTGAAAATTTTTACAATAAAATAAAAGAAAAATTTAATAATAATTGTAAATTGAAAGAAGATAAATTTAATTCTTATAAAAATATTGCAAGCGAAACTATAGAAGAATATTTTAACAAAAAAGAAATTAAAATTTATAACGAAGCCGATAAAGAAGTTATGATTGAAGAAATTAATAATGTTATGAATTCTTTTATAAAATACGAAATTGATTTATCTAAAAATAGCGATTATATTCCGAATAATTTTGAAGAAAAAATAAACGAGTTTAAAGTATATTCTTACAATAATCATAATATAAAGATAAGCGGAAGAATCGACAGAATAGATTTTAGTTATTCAAACGATAATAAAATAAACGGAATAAGAATAGTCGATTATAAGGCAAATGTTTATCCGAAAGAATTAAAAAAATATTTATCGAAATTGACTATGGAAGAAATTATAAACGCGTATTTACAACCGATTTTATATTTAAGATACGCTATAGACGAATATATAATAAAACCTAATAAAAGCGATAATTTTAATATAGACGAATTGGTTGAAAAATGCGAAGTTGTATTTGCAATTTATAAAGAAGCGGATATTGTAAATAAAGAAGATTATATTATATTTGACAATAAAGATATTCTTTTAACAATTTGCGGTTATAAAGACGGAGATTTTAATTTAAACGATTATTTTGAGAGAATATTTAAAAATATTTTTGAAGATAAATTAATCGCCGTTTCGGGAAAAGAGCAATGCGAAAATTGTATAAATTATCAAAATTGCGAATATTCTTATAAAGAAGAATAAAAATATTTAATAATTATTGCTTGACAAAAAATATAAAATATTGTAAAATAAATTATAATGATAGATATTATAAATATAATAAAAACTCTTGAGAAATTCTCATCTCATCTCATCTCATCTCATCTCATCTCATCTCATC
>NZ_SAXU01000001.1:2304422-2396551 GCF_008016455.1 Brachyspira aalborgi
AATCTATGAATGAAGAAAGTAGAGTTATTCTAAAAAATATAAAATATCATTCCGTAGGAAAAACCGCCATGAAAAGCACAGCCGCATCTTTTCCAAAAATATTTGCAGGACAGATTATGTATTATGGAATTCCGCCAATAGTTTACGAGACTAAATGCATCATAAAAAATAGAAATGTTGATTTAGATAATTTTTTTATAAAATTGCAAAAAGCCTTTAAGAGAATTATTGAATATATGCAAAGCAAGTTATCGAATATGTTTTCAAATATTGCTCATAATTCGTTAAAAAGTTTTTTAAGAAGTTTCTTTTATATAATAATAGATTTGCTTAAAGCTACCGTTAAAAAAATATTTATAATGATAAAAGAAGTGGTTATGTCTTTTGTAAATTCTATTAAAATTTTAGGAGATAAAAATAGAACGGCTGCGGAAAAAGCGGATGCAATAGTTAATACTTTAGGAATAACTATTTCCTCTATTGCCGTTAATGTTATAATAGAATATCTTGAAGTTCAATTTCCTTTTTTAAAACCTTTTACCGACCCTTTGCAAGTAATTATAACTATACTTACAACTAATATAGTTATGCTTATATTACAAAAAATGGATATATTCAATGTTCGATACGGTTTAATGGTAGCCAAAATTAAAGAAATATTTGAAGAAGGAAGAGCGGAATACAGAGAGCAATTACAACAATTAGAAGATGAAACTTATAAAAATATTGATAAAATATTAGAACAAACAGAATTTGAAATTTTTAATGTAATTACGGATATATATTCCGCCGATATAAACGAAAAAGATTTGAAAGATGAAATTGATATTATAAATAAAACTTTTAATATGGGAATTGATTTAGAAAAAGAATGGAATCAGTTCGCTTATAATTAATTTTTCGGGAGTATTTTATGGTAATTATTATAATAGCGGTTATAGTTGTTGTATTATGTTGTATATTTTCCTATTTAAATTCAAGGTAATTAATCAGTATGATAAAATATTTTGGAAAAGCGCCTCTTTGTAATAAAATAGCTTCGAGAGGATTTTTTATAAAAGGTTTTTGTTTTCCTTTATGTTGTAGATGTTCTTCGATAATTTTTTCAATGATAATTTTTTATTTTATATTTATTAATTTAAAAATAAATTATATTATCGCTTTTATTTTATCTTTAATTTTTATAACGCCGACTACAATAGATTATATGTGCCAATTTTTATATAAAAAAGAAAGCAATAATTTTAGAAGAGTTATCACGGGAGCGTTTGCGGGAATTGGAATAGCTTTATTTTTATGTATTATAAGGAGTATTCATGTTGCCAAATAAACCGCCATATTTTTATAAATGTAATTCTTGCGGAAAAATTTTTAATTCCAAAATTAAAGTTAATCCGATATTAGAAATATTTAATATAAGAAAAATAATAAATCCATTTTTAAAATGTCCAAATTGCGGAAGTAAAGATATTAAAATAGCTTTGATAAATAATTTAATAAATAAAAATGAAGTAGAATAAATATATCGCTAATTATTATTTTTTATTATAATAAATTTCCCTCAAACATTCTCTCGCTACTTTTCTATCGTCAAAATCTACAATTCTATTTGGAAATATTTGATAAGTTTCATGTCCTTTTCCAGCGATTATAACTATATCGTTTTTTTTCGCTTCTCTTATCGCTTCTTTTATTGCTTCTCTTCTGTCAATAATTTTTTTATAATTAAAATTTAATCCTTTAAAACCAACTTCAATATCCGACATTATCTGCTCTATGCTTTCGTTTCTTTGGTTGTCTGTAGTTAGAATTGAAACATCAGAATATTTTGCCGTGATTTTTGCCATTATCGGACGCTTCTTTCTATCTCTATCGCCTCCGCATCCGAAAACTACTATTACTCTATTTGGATTTAATTTTTTAGCTTCTATTAAAATATTTTTCAAACTATCGGGAGTATGAGAATAATCGACTGCGACTATAAAATCATGTTTTTCATTTGTCACTATTTCAAATCTTCCCGCAACTTGAACTTTGCTTATTGATTTTATCGCTTTTTTTATATCCAATTTATACTCGCAAGCATAAGCTAAAACGGATAGAGAATTTAATATATTAAATCTTCCAAGCATCGACAATTTTACTTTTGAAATAAATTTTCCTTTTGCATAAAATTCGTATTCGGTAGATTTTGAGTTTAAATATATAATTTTTCCGTAATAATCCGCTTTTTCGTTTAATCCGTAAGTTATAATTTTTAAATTTAATTTTTTTATATAATTTGAAATTTCTTTAAAATAATCCGTGTCGATATTTACTATAGCTAATTTTTTCTTTTTGCAACTTTCTTTTAATAAATCGAAAAGTTTTAATTTCGCTTTCAAATAATTTCGTATATTCTTATGATAATCTAAATGGTCCTCTGTTATATTCGTCCATATCGCCGTATCAAATTGCAAATAATCGCATCTATTCATTGCCAAAGCTTGCGAAGAAGTTTCCATAACTATATTAGAAATATTTTTTTTGAGAGATTTATTAAATATATTTTCTAAATCTATAGATTCGGGAGTAGTGAGATTCGTTTTTATCTCTCTTTTGCCAATCATATTTTTTATAGTGCCAATTAAAGTGGTTTTATTTTTATTATTTTCTAAAACCGATTTTAATAAATAAGTCGTTGTAGTTTTTCCGTTAGTTCCCGTTATTGCGATTGTTTTTATTTTTTTTGTAGGTTCGTTAAATAATTTTGCCGAAATAAAAGCGAGAGTTTCTCTTGGATTTTTAGCGGATACGAAAAATATTTTATTATATTTATTTTTTAATTCTTTTATTTTTTTTTTATCAAATCGAAAATCGTATATTATAATATTCGCTTTATTTTCAATCGCATTTTCAATATATTTATGTCCATCGTCTTTAGTTCCTTTAATCGCAACAAATATATAATCTTTTTTAATTAATTTTGAATTATAAGCTATATTTTTAATTTTTGTATTAAAACATTCTTTTGTTATATTTTTTGAATCAAAATTATTATAACCTTTAATTAATTCTTTAAAATATTTCATGTTAATTCGATTTTATTTTTAAGTAAATTATATCGTTATCGCTTGCAGCCGAACTAAATCCGTTTATTATCGCAGTTTCTATAAATCTATTTGGAGAAGATAATTTAACTTCTTCAGCGTTTAATACTTTAACTTCTTTTTCAAGTTTTTCGATTTCTTTATCGAGCCTTGAAAGTTCCATTAAAATTTCATCCGATTTTATATTTCTTATAAATGTAAATACGCTTATAATTATAACGAATAATATTATAACTATAAAAAGCGAACCTATAGAATAAGTTTTTGATTCTTTAATTTCGTTATTTTCGATTTTTGTTTTATTTTCTTTTAATCTTTTTCTCATGATTACCTCTATTTATAATAATTGCGCCGCTCTCAATTTAGCGCTTCTGCTTGCAATATTTAATTTTATCTCTTCATTTGTCGGTTTTAAAACTTTAGAATTTAAAAGTTTAAATATTCCGTCTTTATTTTTTGTTTTTTCATTATCTTTAAAAAATCTTTTTACAATTCTGTCTTCTAAAGAATGATAGCTTATTATAACTACGACTCCGTATTTTTTTAAAATATTTTTTATATTTTCTATAGATTTTTTTAATATATTAAGTTCGTCATTAACTTCAATTCTAATAGCTTGAAATATTAAAGTAGCGGGATTAATTTTTCCGTATTTTTTAGATTTATCAGAATTATGAAATATAATATTTTCCAATTCTTTTGCCGTTTCTATATTTTTTTTCTCTCTTTCTTTTATTATCGCGTCCGCTATTTTTGGAGAATTTTTTATCTCTCCGTATTCTTTAAATATTCTCTCCAAATCTTTTTTTTCGTATTTATTAATTACTTCATAAGCGTTTATTTTATTTATTCCAAGTCGCATATCGAGTTTATTATTTTCGTTAAAAGAAAATCCTCTTTCGGCTTTTTTGAAATGAAACATTGAAACTCCCAAATCGTAAAGAATAAAATCTACATTTCCAATTATATTTTTTGGAAGCGAATCAATCATTTTATCGTAAGTGTTATTATAATAATAAAATTTTTTATAGTCCGCCAATCTTTTTTTCGCTATCTCCAAAATATTTTTATCTCTTTCAAAACCATAAACCTCAAGATTCAAATCGAGCATAGCTTTAGTATGTCCGCCTTCTCCCAAAGTTGCATCAACGACTATATTTGAATTTTCGGGAATAAAACTTAAAACTTCTTTAATCATAACAGGTTTATGAATTATTTGAGATTCCATATTATCCATTTGTAATATTATCGGTTTTTTTATCATATAAATGACTTATGCTATTGACATTTTTTATAAAACATGTATAATATTAAAAAATTGATTGTAATTGTCGAAAAAGGAGAGCATGAAAAATGAGCGGATGTAAATTCTACAATACAATACAATACAATACAATACAATACAAGCCATTATTATAATTTTTGGCTGTTTTTTCATTGCAAAACTAAAGAATTATTTGAAACATTTAAACGCTACTTTTGGCGTCTACAAAAATTAACTATCAAGGAGATAACTCTATGAAATCTAAAAGTAAAAATTTATTTCTAAAAATTTATATTCCGTTTGTGATTGTTACGATTATCGCTTTAGTCGTTTTACAAATATTGGGTTCTAAAAAGAGAGTTGGATATTTAACCGACTTCAAATTAAATGTTGCTAAAACTTTAGAATTAAATAATTTAAATATATACAGTTTTACCGAAGAAGGATTTAAAAATTATTTATTAACTAATGATAGTATAACAAACTGTATTTATGGTTTTAGAATTAGATATTATGATAAAGTTTTTAGAAACAGCGATATTTACGGAGTTTATCCCGATTTATCAAACTTGCCTGATTATATGAAAAATGCAGAAATGGACGAGGGAGGTAGTCCTTACGGAAATTTTATTTCTGACAAAAAAGAGATTGAAAAGAAAATTGATAATATTAATTATATTTTGAAAATAAAAATTAACTTTATTATAATTTTGGCAGTTATAATATTGACTACATTGTGTATATATTTGTTATCGCCATATTTAATAGAAATAGCAAATATTCTAATAGAAAATGATTTTAATGATAATAATTTTAATTTCACAAATAAAATTTTAAATATTGCTTTTTATATTTATATTATATTGCTGTCAATAATTATTTTATCATCGAATTTATTTACAATTATAACTGTTGATGACTGGGTCTATTCTTCAAATTGGGGACTTTATAATATTTATAATTTTTACGGATATTTTTGGCATAGAGGTAGGCATTTTGTAGAAATTTTAATAGCATTGAGTATGAGACCTTTTGGAAATATACTAATATCATTTGGTATCGAACCTTTTTATGCATTAAAAATATCAAATGCTGTCTTTATATTAATATATTATTATTTAATATCAATATCCGTTTCTTTATTTATATGGATATTAAATAACAAAAGGAATTATAAATTGACTTGGTTGACTACATTTTTATTTACGCTATGTCTTACAGGACTTAAAGGCAATTGGACATTTTTAGCAGCTTATATAGCGTCAGCTGGAATAGCATTATTAATTTGGTTACCTATGTTATATTATTTCATTTATGAGAAAGAATTTATTTTAGGTAGAAATAAAATTTTATATTATTCTATATTTACTTATTTAATATATTTTGCGACTTTTACTATTGAACCTACATCTCTTACTATATCGGGATTATCGTTATTTATTTTGATATATTATATAAACATAGATAAAAAAATATTTGCTGAAAATCATTCTTCTAAACCTAAAAAATATATAATTTTCTTTTTGATTTTATTTATAATATCAACAGTTATTGCATTTCTTTTAACTTTATTTTCTGGTAGAGGACAAACTCAAATAAAAGTAGTAGATAATTCTTCACCTATTAATAATATTATAAACGCTTTTGCAGATTTCGGCATATTTGAAAAATTTCTTATTTTATTTGCCGTTATATATATAATTTTCTTAATAAGTAAATTTATCAAATTAAAAAAAATATCTAAAATTGATTATATTTGTTTCTCTGTATTATTTGTAGCTCTTTTAGGAATATTTGGATTTTCCGCTATAAAACTAACAACCTCTAATATATTGTTAGAATTTTTATTAATATTTATAGTTTTATTATTAATTTTATTAAAAAATATAAATAATAAAACTATATGGAATGCTATATCTTCCTTTATCATTATAGGATTAATTATAATAATGGGGATGCAAGTTTATATAGATTATGATAATCATTTTAAATCTTCATTTTATAAAGATGGTAAATCGGATTATAAACTTCTTCAACTTTTTATTGAAGCTGATAAATTAGGAAATAGCGAAATAATATTAACAAAAGAGGATATAAAAAATTTAAGTTTAGAATCTCACAATATAAAAAATTATAGCGAGGAACTGCCAAACATATATATATCTAATTGGATGCTATATTACGGTTATACAAAAAAATTAATATTAATTAGAGTAGAAGATTAATTTAATAAGGATTTTTACGATGGATAAAACGATATTAAAAAAAGAAGAAGATTTTCACGATAATTGGGCTAAACAAACCGATTTAGATAATATATTAGTAGACGAATATTTTGAAAGTTGCACAACGCCTGAAAATAAATACATAATAAATAAATTAGGAGATTTGAAAGGTAAAAAACTGCTTGATATAGGTTGCGGTTTAGGAGAATCGTCTGTTTATTTTGCTAAAAAAGGCGCTATTGTAACGGCGAGCGATATTAGTTTGGAAATGTTGAATTTATCTTTGAGATTAGCCAAAAAACATAATGTTAATATAGAAACATTAAAATGTCAGTCGGATAAAATACCCGTAGAAGATAATTCTTACGATGTAATTTATGCGGGTAATATTTTGCACCATGTTAATCTAGAAGATACTATAAAAGAAATTCATCGCATTTTGCGTGGGGGGGGGGGCAATTCGTTTCTATGGACCCGTTAGCGCATAATCCTGCAATTAATATTTATAGAAAATTAGCCAAAGAAGTTAGAACCGAAGACGAACATCCTATTAAAATGAGCGAATTAAAACTATTCAAAAAATATTTTAATAATGTTGAATATGATTGTTTTTGGTTATTTACTAATTTTATATTTGTTAAATATTATTTTATAGATAAAGTTAATCCAAATGAAGAAAGATATTGGAAAAAGATAATAAAAGACGCGCATGATATAGAAAAATTATATTGTAGATTAGAAAAGATTGATAATATTTTTAAAAAAGTATTCCCATTTTTAAAAAGATACTGTTGGAATATCGCAATAATATCTTATAAATAAATTATTTTGGAATGAAAATGAAAAAAGTTAGTTTTATTATACCCTGCTATAACGAAGAAGAATCTTTACCAATCTTATATCAAAGATTAAATAATGTTGCAAATCAATTAAATAATTATAAATGCGAGTTTATTTTTATCAATGACGGAAGCAAAGATAAAACCGAAGAGATTATTGAAAACTTAAATAAAAATGATAATCGAGTAAAATTATTTTCATTCTCAAGAAACTTCGGACATCAAGCTGCCGTTAGTTGCGGAATACATAACTGCGAAAGCGATATTGCAATTATTATTGACGCCGATTTACAAGACCCGCCTGAAATTATTCCCGATATGATTAAAGAATACGAAAAAAACAAATGCCCGATTATTTACGGAAAAAGAATATCGAGAGAAGGCGAGAGTTTATTTAAAAAATTAACCGCTTCAATATTTTATCGATTAATTAATTTGCTTTCGGAAGTTCAATTTCCCGTAGACACGGGCGATTTTAGATTGATAGATAAAACAGTAATTGAGGCTTATAAAAGTTTTAGCGAAAATCCAAAATATATAAGAGGTTTGATAAGTTGGATGGGATTTGAGCAGAAAGCTTTCGAATATAAAAGAGAATCTAGAATTGCGGGAACTACAAAATATACTTTAAAGAAAATGTTGAGATTGGCATTAACGGGAATATTATCATTTTCAGTAAAGCCTTTGAGAATATCTTTATACTTTGGAATAATATCAATTTTGATAGCCGTAATTTTTTCATTAAGAGTATTTTATTTATATTTATTTTCTTCTGCAGAATTAGTTAGAGGTTGGGCGTCTACTATAATAATAATTTTATTTATGGGAGGCGTTCAATTAATATCGTTATCCGTAATAAGCGAATATTTGGCTAATATGTTTAATCAAGTAAAAAAGAGACCAGAATATATTATTAAAAATAAGATAATTTAAGCGAAATCTTTCAAATGTCCTTTTGAAACTTTTTTAAAAGCTCTCAAATAATATTTAATATCGTCCAAATCTCTTATAGATAAAATTTTATGAGCCAAAAATCTCGGGGTAAAACTCAAATTATAAAGTTTCTGTATCCATTCTTTTATTTTCTGCTCGCCTACTTCCGTTTTCATTATCGCCTGACGCATATCGTAATCTTCCCAATTTTCCGTGAGAAGCAAATTGTCCGCTTTGCAATTATTAAATAATTCCGTTCCAGGATATGGAATTATTATAGTAGCCTGCATTGTTTTCGCGTATCCTTTAAGCAAAAGTTTTTTTGTAAGCTCGTAAGTTTTTTCAATATCTTCTTCCGTTTCCCAAGGATAGCCTAACATAACGGTTATATGAGGAGAAAGTCCCGCATCCGAAGCCGCTTTGCAAGAAGTTAATATTTCTTCGGCTTTATTTCCTTTTTTCAATTTGTCTAATGTAATTTGACTTGCAGATTCTAATCCGAATAATAAAAATCTAAATCCCGCTTTTTTCATTAATCTGTATTCTTCTTCGTTTACAGAACCAAAACGCATATTGCAATCTATATTTACTTTTTTATTTAATTTTCTTTCAATCATAATATTGCAAAAATCGTTTAGCCATTTCTTTATCGGAAAACATCCCGTATCGTCCATTATCTCTTTTATATTATATTTATTGTATAAAAAATCTATTTCGTCTACTACATTTTCCGCCGTCCTAACTCTAAAGTTAGTATATATTCCCGTCCAAGAACAGAAAGTGCAACGATGATGCCAACAGTCTCGTCCAGCCATTATATAAGTTCCAGGAATTCTCTTAAAATTTCCGTTATCGTAAGCGTATCTTTTCCAATCAGTTAAATCTCTGTCGATAAAAGGCAAAGTTTTCAAATCATGTCTCAATTCAAACATTCCCGTATTTTTTATATTTCCGTTTTCTCTATAATATATTCCTTTTTCAAGTTCGCTTTTTCCGTTAAGATATTCAATTAAATTAAGCAAAAGAAAATCGTAATCGCCTCCGCATAATAAATAATCGACTTTAGATTTTTGCATTGTCTCTTCGGGCATCGCCGTAATATGGTCTCCTCCGATAACTACTATAGTTTTAGGATATTTTTCTTTTAAGGCGTTTATTATTTTCCAAGCCTTATATATTACGGGAGTTTTTACTTCAAAAAATAATAAATCGGGAGTATTTTTATCTAAATATTGATACCATTGAGAAGCGCTCATATTTCTTGCGATAGCGTCAATAAAATCGACTTCATATCCCGCATTTTTTATCATTGTAGCCGCAGTCGCGGGAACTACAGGATAAATATAAGTCGGACTTTTAAACCATTGAAACTGTCTATTTTGAGATAAAAGAGCCACTCCTCTATCGCTTTCAAAAGGCGGATAGCCTATATATATTTTATTTATTTTATTCATAATTTATGCCTTATTTTTTAATTAAATTTTAATAACTTAAATTCAAAACATATAAAACTATATCTTCAAATTCTATATTTACGCTTTTTGCCATAGCGGGAATATCGGATGTGTTCGTCATTCCGCCTTGCGTATTAACTTCCATTAAATAAACTTTATTATTTTCGTCTATTATAGCGTCAATTCTGCAAAGTCCTTCGCATCCTAAAACTTCATAAGCCAAAGAACAAATTTCAATAACTTTTTTTTCTGTTTTCTTATCTATTTTTGCGGGAACTTCTAACTCCGTTTTTCCTGGCGTGTATTTTGCATCATAATCGTATATTTCGTTTTTAGTATTTATTCCAAGTATTGGCAAAGTAAATATTCCGTTATTTTCTCTTACAAGTCCAACCGTTATCTCTTTTCCTTTTATATAAGGCTCGATAAAATAATCCGAAATTTTTTCAATTTTTTTTATAGCTTCTTCAAATTCTTTTTTTGTTTTTATCAAAGAAACTCCAACGCTTGAACCGTTTGATATAGGTTTTAATATTAAAGGAAAATCTATTTTATTATTTTCATTAACAATATCTTTAAGCAAAATAAAATCCGCAGTCGGAACTTTAGAAGATTGCCAAATTCTTTTAGTATAAACTTTATTCATACAAACTGAACTTACCAAAGTATTCTCTCCCGTATATTTTATATTAAGACAATCTAAAAGCCCTTGAATTGAGCCGTCCTCTCCGAAAGAACCATGCAAAATATTATAACAATATTCTACTTTTTCTTTTTTTAGAATTTCCACAAGCTCATAATGATTTTTAACATCGATTAAAATGCAATTATCTTTAATTTCGTTAAAACTTGTAAGAGCTTTATAAACATTCTCTCCGCTTCTTAAAGAAACTTCTCGCTCTTCGCTTATTCCTCCGTAAAGAACTGCAATTTTTTTATTTTGGAATTTTTTTAAAATATTTTTTTTAATCTCTTCGTTTAAAATCATATTAATTCCCGTTAAATTAAAAAATCTATATACGATTTATATAATGTCGCATATAGATTGTATGATATTGAACTTTTTTCTTTCTCTCTCGCTTAAAGCCGCATATTTTGATTTATAAACGATTTCATTTGCTAAAAACATAAACTGCTCTTTTATATTTTCCGCCGCTTCTTTTGGAGTTTTTCCGCTCGCTCTTATAGCCAAATCGTCATTTACTATTAAATAATTTCCGTCTTCAAGTTCAATTAAATAGCCTCTTAAATAGGTTTTAAAATGAAAATCGTCCGTATCGTTAAAATTTAATTCTAATTTTTTTCTAGCCATTAGTATATACCCGCCTTTTTTGAATAATTTTCATTAGTCAAACTAAATGTTTTTTGAGTAAAAGGAATATCGTTGGTATTAAAAGCGTAAGGAATTCTCTCTTTAAGCCCTCTTATACCGTTGGATATAGCCTGATTTATTATAGTGTAAAGTTCCTCGCCATGTCTTTGCTGATATTTTACGACATCGGCAATAACTATTTCATAAGCCGTTTGTTTTGTCGGCGAACCCGTATCGCCTATTATATGGTAGGATTTTCCACTTAAAGTGTCAACCCAAAGATATTCTCCGTTAGCGTCATAAATTCTAAAATCTACTATAATATTTTGAGACCAAAAAGACATATAAGAGTTTGCATACATTATTCCGTCATAATCGTTAAATATTTTTTCTATCGCGGTTTCGTCCGATATTCCCGAAGGCAGAGTTCCCGTAGCCGCGACATAATCCGCTCCTAATATAGAATGATTTGATAATTTTGAAAATTCCGATTTTCCTAAAGCTTCTTCTAAAGTTATAAGTTTAACCAATTCGTTTTGAGAGTTAAAATTGCTTATAAAACTTTCTAATACATAATCGGCGTATATTTCCGTATTCAAATATTTTAATTTATCAAAATATTGATTAGTCATATCTTTAGGAAATGTAAACGAAGCTATAACAATATTTCTTTCTTTGCTTATAATATTGTCGACAACGACATAAGATTTCCTCATATTTGCGCATGATATTATAATTAATATAATAAAAAATATAAATAATCTTTTAAGTATTTTTTTATTCTTTTGTTTATTCATACGCGTTTCCCTTTCTATATTCTATAACCTGCTCCGCTATCGATTTTACCGCATAATCGGAGTCTCCCGAAGATAATAAATTTAAAGCTCTATCGACTTTTGCATCTTTATAATCTTTCAAAGATTCTATAGCAGTCATTCTAACCCATTTATTTTTACTCGATAAACTATCTAAAATCGGATTTAAAAGTTCGGGAGCGTTTATATTTCCCGCAACTTTTAAGGCTTCCATTTGAACTTGCAAATCTGTGTCTGAAATCGCTCTTTTGATGCTGTCGATAGCTTCTGGGTTGCTTGCCGCGAGTTTTCCAAGTCCCATAACGGCAATACATCGAACATTAAAATCAGGGTCTTCAACGCTAGCTTTTAAGAAATCGCTATATGCAATTTCAGTTTCCAAATTGCTTAAAACCCACATAGCTTCCGCTCGCACTTCTCTATTTCCATTTTGAGCTGCGTTTAAAACTTCCAAAAGCGCCTCTTCGTTTTTAGGATTTTTTGCCAATTTTCTTTCCGCTCTATTTATATCTTCGATTCTTCGTAGCGTCACATTTTTTTGAGAACATGAAATTAAAAATAATATAAATAATGCAAATACAAAAAAATTGTTTTTCATTAAAAAATCCTACAATAATTTATTTTTTATTTTATTTATCTCTTCTTTAGCTTTATCAATATTTTCAATCGAGCCTTGAGCGAAAGCGTCTTTTCCGCCTCCTCGTCCTCCCGCAGCCGAAATAATCTCTTTTACTATGGAATTAGCCGATATATTTTTTAAGGCTTTTCCCGTAACTTGAGCAAGTATCGAATTTGACAAATCCATTTTGCTAATCATTATAGAGACAGAATCCTTTACTCTTTCTTTTATAGTATCCGCGTATAATCTTATATCTTTTATATCTTCATTAAACTCCAAATTGTAAAATCTTATTCCGTTTAAGTCCTCGTAATTCTCCATAAACAAACTTGAGGAAGAGCCTGAAGTTTTTAAACTCTTATTTTCTTTTTGAAGTTTCTTTATTTCATTTTGCAAATTTTCCGCTCTTATATTAAGTTCGTCTATTTTTGAAGCTCCAAGTATATGAGTTAAACTCTTTACTTTATTAAACAAATTTGTAGCCTCTTTTGCCGCTTTAATTCCCGTTATTGCCTCTATTCTACGAACTCCGCTTGCAATCGAACCTTCGCCGACTATATGAAAATAACCGACTTGAGCCGTGTTTGTCAAATGACTTCCTCCGCAAAGTTCCACAGAAAAACCGTTTCCAATATTTAATATTCTAACCGTATCGGGATATTTTTCTCCGAATAAAGCTTTCGCTCCCGAAGATATAGCTTCTTCTTTTGGCATAAATTTTATTTCAGCGGGCATAGATTTAAATACTATTTCATTAACTTGATTTTCTATAGAAATTAAAGTTTCTTCGTTTATAGAATCGGGATGAGTAAAATCAAATCTTAAATAATCTTCGCAGACGAAACTTCCCGCTTGATTTATATGACTACCTAAAGTTAATTCCAATACTTTTTGTAAAATATGAGTAGCCGTATGATTTTTTCTAATTGAGTTTCTTCTATCTAAATCGACAAATAATTTTATTTCCTCACCCGCTTTCAAAGAATAATTTTCGCAATCGACAATATGAATAATCGTATTTTCTTTTTTTTGAGCGTCAATGATTTTAATTTTTTCTAATTTTGAATTTTCAATATAACCCGTATCTCCGACTTGTCCGCCCATCTCTCCGTAAAAAGGCGAAATATTGGTTATAACAATAGCTTTAGAATTTGAAACGCTTTCCTTTTTATTTCCGTTTTCGTATAAGGCTACAATTTTTGCATCGACTCCGTTTATAATAGAATCATAATCTTCGCCCGTATATTTAGTTTCAAAGTTTTCAATATAATCAAATTTAGATTTTTTATCGCTATCAATTCCTCTGCTTCTATTTCTTTGAGATTCCATAGCTTCTTCAAAACCTTCTTTATCAATCGTAAAACCATGCTCGCTTGCCTCTTCTTCCGTTATATCTAAAGGCAATCCATAAGTGTCGAAAAGCATAAAAGCGTCAGAACCTTTTATAATTTTATCTTTAGAATCTTCCATTACCGAATAAAGTTTATTGATTCCAGCCGATATCGTATTTATAAATTTATTTTCTTCTTCTTTTAGAATTCTTTTTATATTATTTTCTTCTTTAGGCAAATTATCGTATATGCATCCGTAAACATTTATAACCGAATCCGTAATTTCATTTAGAAAAGCGTTTTTATAACCAAAATCGTTTGCCGTTTTCAAAGCTCTTCTCAAAAGTCTTCTTAAAACATAACCTCTGCCTTCGTTTGAAGGAATGCATCCTTCTCCTATAACGAATACTAAAGCTCTTAAATGGTCGGCTATTAAATTTATTTTAGTTTTATTTTTATCTTCGTATTTTATATTTAATTTTTTTGTTATAGAATCTACAATCGGCTTCATAACATCGGTTTGATAATTGCTTTCCGCTCCTTGCATAATATAGCATAATCTTTCGAGTCCCATTCCCGTATCGATTCCGACATTTTGAAGAGGAGATAATTTTCCGTCAGTATCTTGAAAAAATTCATTGAAAACCAAATTCCAAAATTCTAAATATCTTTCGCAATCGCAACCGACATAACAGCCCTCTTTATGACAGCCTTTTTCTTCGCCCATATCAATATAAAGTTCGCTACAAGGTCCGCAAGCTCCAGAATCTCCCGCAGGTCCCCAGAAATTATCTTTTTTTCCAAGCCTAACAATTTTTTCTTTTGGAATTCCTATTAGTTTATTCCAAAGTTCAAAAGCTTCGTCATCTTTTTCGTAAATGGAAACATATATTTTTTCTTTAGGCAAATTAATAACTTCGGTTGAAAATTCCCAAGCGAATTCTATCGCTTCTTTTTTAAAATAATCGCTCATAAAACAGAAATTCCCAAACATTTCAAAAAAAGTATGATGCCTTGCGGTTTTTCCTATGTTTTCCAAATCGGATAATCTAAAACATTTTTGTATTGTGGCTACTCTCGAATATGGAGCTTTTTTTATTCCCGCATAATAAGGTTTAAATTGAAGCATTCCCGCCGTAGTGAATAATAAATTCGGGTCGTCTATCGGTATTAAGGAAGAAGATTTTTCTATAGCATGTTTTTTGCTCTTGAAAAACTCTTTAAATTTTTCCCTTAATTCTAAATGTGTCATAATAGCTCCAATATTCTAAAAAATTAAATAACTTTAGCTTATTAATAATATATTTAAATTGTTCATTTTGCAAGTAGAATTTAATACAAATTAAAGAAGTAAAATTATTTTTCTTTATTTTTTATATATCTTTCAAGTAAATCTTTTATATCGTCATATTTAAAACCTTTTCTCATTAAGGTTCTTATAATATATTCTTCTTTATTTTCTTTATCCTCATAAACTTTATAATATTTTCTTATTGCATTTTTTAAGGCTTTGTTTTCGCTTCTATAACTTATTGAGTTTGAGGCTCTTTCTATTAAAGAATTTTTTATTTTGGATTTTTTAAGATAATCTATTATAAATCTTTTGCTTTTTCCTTTTAGCTTTAACGAATTAACGGCTATTTTTGTAAATCTTTTATCGTCTATTAAATCATAATCTCTGCAATATTTAATCGCATAATTTATAAATCTTTTTTTATGTCCTTTTTGAGCGAGTTTTTCTTTAAGCATATTTTCGCTTACAAAACTTCTTTTTAGAATATTGACGGCTGATTTTTTAGCGGAAGATTCATAAGCTCTCATTCTTATATGCGGAATTTCTTCGTATTCGATTTCCATTCCTTCGTATATATCGAGTTCATAAACTCCATTTTTTGGAATACTAAAAACGCTTCCGCCCGAAACTTTTATATATACTTTATCGCCTTTGAATTTCATTTTTAGAATAAACATAAATAAATATTATATTAAATTTATCTATTTTCAAGTATTTTATAATTCCAAAACTTATAAAAGTTATATTTTTTTATTGCATATATATTTTTATAATATATAATAATAAAAATGAATAAAAAATTAATAATCTCATTAACCTTTATATTATTTGTTTCATGCAATAAAGTTAAATATCAATTAGAAAATAAAAACGAAAAAAATTATAGTTTTGAAACGGCTCAATATATTTCAAAAGACGGGATAAACGGAGAGATTGAAGCGGGAAAAAAAGATTATTATTATTTTGGTATTGAAAAAACTCAAATTATAGATTTTTATATTTCAAATTCTACAAAATCTCATATCGCTATGACTTTATACGACAACGAAAAAAATATTATAAAAGTTATAAGCGAACCTGATTATATTGTAAACGCCTCAAATACAAACGAAATGATAAAATTAAATAAAGATATTCAAATTATGAAAGGAATGTATTTTGAACAACATAACGATATGCTTTCTTCAACGCTTCCAAAATATTATATAACAATAGAATCAAGAGAAAAAACGGAATATAGTTTAATACTTCAAAAAAGAGAATATAAAGAAACTGATGAAAAAGAGCCAAACGATAAAATAGGCAACGCTCAAATTATTGAAGTCAACAGCGATAATAGATTATACACGATAGAAGGATATTATAGTCAAACTTATAATCCCGCTTTAACTTCGGGAGATTTAAAAAATATGGAAATAGACGCTTATAAAATTACAAATGGTTCTTTTAATATTTATTCGATTTCAATAGAACTTTCGGGCGTGCCTTCTATTGACGCAAGTTTAAGATTATACGATTATAAAGGAAATTGGATAACTATTAAAGATATAAATAATACGGGAGACGGAGAGACGATTGATAAATTAATATTATATCCCTACTCTTCATATTATTTTGTTTTATCGGCAAATAATACTGTTTTAAATATTCCATATCGATTAAATATAATAGCTAAACCTTATGATAAATATACGGAAAACGAGCCTAACAATAAACCTGAAGAAGCTCAAAATATAGAATTTAACAAAACTTATAAAGGAGCTATAGATTATTCTTTTGATAGAGATTATTTTTCTTTTAATATTCCGATTCAATCAAGCATAAAATTAAAATATTTTTTAATCGATTCTCAAGCGGTTAATATATCCGTTTCAAATAATATTGACGGAAAAATAAAAACGATGCCACAAACGGACGATGAAAATATATTTAGTTTGCCTCAAGGAAAATATTATTTAATTTTTGAAAGAGATTTAACCAAAGAAGCTTGGCAAAAAGGAATCTCAAAAGCGAGAAATTATGAATTCAATTTAAGCGTTTCAAATGAAATGAGTATGGATTATAATTACGGATATTACGATTATAAGGATGAAACGGAAAATATAGACGAATATAATTATTATTACTATAATGAAGAAAGCCAAAAAGAATTTGAAGAAAATTTAGAAAATAATTTTAACGATACGAATAATAAGATTGAAGAAGATTATAATTCTGATTATTATTACTATTATTATGAAGATGAAAGCAACAATTATGATTATTATAACGAATATTAAAAAATTACTATATCAATTTATTTATAAAGAATATAATATATAATTATAAATTATGAAGATAAAAGATTTATTTAAAAATTTAAAGAAAAAAAAAGAAAATGAAACAAATGCCGAAAATCATTTGGGCGAAAATATTAATAATAATCAAATTAAAAATAATAACGCTAAAAGAAAATTCAAGAAAAGATATATTCCTTTAATTATTTTAATCGTTTTGATAATCGGAATAATCGGAGCGAGAATATATTTTAATAACGAAAGAGTAAAAAATTTAATAGAAAATATTGTTTATTCTTCAATGAATAGAAAATTGGAAATTGGAGATTTTAAATATTCTATTTTATTTCCAAATATTCAAGCTAGCGATATTATGCTTTATAATTCTACAAAATTTAACGAAGCTGAAAATATTTCTATAGATAATTTGAGATTAAGATTTTCATTATTTTCTTTATTTTTATTAAAATTAAATATAAAAGAATTTTCAATAGACAATTTATATATTAATATGTTTACGGATGAAAGCGGAAATTGGAATTTGCCCGATTTGCCTCCTTCTGAAAAAATTAAAGAAACTAATAAAGAGCCTTTCGATTTTCATAAATTGGATTTTCTTAAATTAAAAGCGAATATTGAAAATATAAGAATAAATAATTTGTCATTTAAAGCGGATAGTTTTTCTTATATAACAAATCAACCGAATAACGGACTTATCGCAAGTTTAAGCAATTTTAATTTGCATTTGGATGTTCATACAAAAAGATTTGAATTATCAAAAGCGATTAGCGTTTACGCTCCCGAAATATTGAAAGATATTGATATAAAAAGTTTTATAAGCGATAGTTTGACTTATAACGACAGCAAAACTTTATTTAAAGATAATCCGCTATTTAATTTAAATATTGATAATAAAAATAATAAAGACGAAATTGAATTAAAATTTGATTTTGAAATAGAAAAGCCAAATTTTAAATATAACGGAATTAAAAAAGAAGATATGCAAACGGCTTTCAATTTGCTTGCAAGATATAATATAACAAATCAAACCGTTTATATAGATAATATTTCTTCGGAACTTTTAAATGACGAAATATTGAAAATCATAGCATCCGCAACGGAAATATTTTCAGATAATATTGGAATTAATTTAGAGACATTATATGCAAAAATAGATTTGAAAAAAGTTAATAGCCTAACTTCAATATTTATGCCTTCTTTAGGTTTGAATATGAGCGGTTTAGTTAATGCAAACGCCGATAAAACTGCGGGAACTATAAATAATATTGATAATAATGTTAATATATCTTTAGAAAAAATAAATTTATCAATGTCTAATTTAATAGCTATAAATAATTTAAACTCTCTTACAAAAATAAATTATAATTATAACAAAAATAAAAATTCAAGAGACGATATAAAAATAAATCATAATACAACGATTGATAGAGTTTTTGCATTAAATAGATATATGATAAATAATACCGATTTAACTTTTAGAGTTATCTCTTCGTTAAACGGACTTTTGGAAATCGCTCCCGCTATAAATAATCCCAATAAAAAATCGGATACTATTATTTATGTCGATAATATTTCTACAAAATATATGAATTCCTCCGATATAATTATGAACGGAGAGGTAAAATTTGACGAACCAACCGATTTAAATATTAATCTTAAAACTCTTCCTTTGGCTAATTTAAGCGGAGGACTTGCAAGAGGTTCTTTGAATGCCGATTTAAATATTTTCGGAGATTTGATAAACGATATTGACGCAAACCTTAACGCTATAGTAAATAATTTTTCTTATAATTTATCGGGAGAAGTTTCTTCTACGGCAAAAGCAAAATTAAAACTTTTAGCAAATGCCGATTTGCTCTCTCAAAGAATTAAAGTTTCAGAACTTAATTTAGATTTGGATAATTTTTTGAATTTTAAATCGCATCTTGATTTGGGAGGAATGGGATTAAAAAAAGGTTTCGTTAATATCCATACTTTAAGAATAGCGCCTTATTCAATGAAAAGATGGCTTTCGCCAAAATTTGCAGAATTGCTTGAAAATTTGCCTTTTGATGACGATGTTCGTATAACGAGCGCTTTAGGTTATAATTTATCTTTAGAAAATACTTTTGCAAGTTTTACAAATTATAGCACTTTTTACGCGACTGAAGAAAAATATAAACTTCAAGATATTTTTTTGCAAGCCGATGCGGATGTTAATTTTGGAGAAAATTTGCATGCCAATATAAGAAAATTTAATTTGGAAAGTCCTACTAATAATTTAAAAGTTAGCGTTGATGGATATTTTACGCCAACAATAAAAAATGCAAATTTAAATTATGAAATAGGATTAAACACGGAAAATTTATATCTTCCTTTCGGAGTTGAAATTGGAGGATTATTAAGTTTGATTGGAAATTTAAAAAACAATATAGCAAACGGAGATTTTATAACGGATAAATTTTTTGTTAATATGGATTCTTCAGATAAAATGTCTATAGTATTGAAAGGCTTAAAATCGAATATAGATTATCATTTTGATTTAACTCCGACTACAAATCAAGCAATATCGACAGCGGCGAGATATACTCCTTTAGTTAGTCAAGTTCCGAATCTATTTTTTGAGCAGCTACGAGTTTATTTGAAAATAGCTCCTTTTATAGACGACAGTATAAGAATAACCGATTTTTCTTCGGCGGTTAAAGTGCAAGGACATGGATTTACAATACAGGATTTAAAATCTTCTTTATATATTGGAGGCGAAAAATTTGACGACAATTTATTTTTAGCGTCAATATCTAATGAAACCGCGCCAAGAAGAGGAGCGATTCATTTGCCTTGGCTTAATTTAGATTTGGGAAGTTTTAATGCAAGCAGTATAAAATACGATATGCGTATGTTGGCAAGCGATATTAATTTTAAGTATTTGCTTTCGCCCGAAAACAGAAGCAAAATAGACGATGATAAATTATTGGTTAATCTTACGGGCGATATTTCGGGAATTGGAATTAATCCTTTAAGCGCTATAAAACCCGCGACTTTCTTTGTAGGAATAAGCAAAATGTCAACGGAATTTTCAAAATTTTTAATAGAACTTATAAGACCGATTAACCCTGGAATATCTACGGTTGAGAATATAGTTCAATTTGGTTATGATGCAAACGCGGTTGAAGTTAGCATTTCGGCAAATAAAGTATTTACTACTTTTTATTTTAGAGACCAAAATTTGGATAAAGCGAGTCAGCATAAACAACAACTTATAGCCTTTGAAGGAGATAAATTCGGTTTAGAGCCAATGCCTTTTTCGGATGTAATATCTTATTTAGAAGGAAATAATTAAAAATTTGTAGGGGATTAAAAAATGAAATTATATAGTTTAATTATAATAGTTTTTATATTTATTTTAAGTTGCTCAAAATTAATACTTGTTAGAGAGCCAGAGATGAGAGTTTTGGGAGGAAAAACTTTAATCGAGGCGCAAGTTTTGGGAAGATATAGACAAATAGACGAAAGCGCCTATCAAATATCGACTTTATCGAGCGAAAAAGATTTAAGTCTTATTATGGTAAGCACAAATATTTCAGAGGAGATTGCTACCGATTATAAAGAGGCTTTAATTAGAAGTATGTTTAATCAAGATGAAATTAATTTATATAAAACCAATTCTTATATAGGCGAAAATAATAAAGGATATCTTTCGTATATTGCATTTGAAATATCAAATCCAAAAACTCAATATGGAGAAGAGAGAATAAAATATATAAAAGAGATAATGGAAAAAGAAAATACCGACAGAAGAACGATAGCGGAATATTTAATTTTATCGGACCCAAAATTAACTATGGCAAATATAAAAGAAGTGGAATTGGCTTTATATAGAAGAAATATACAAAGACTTATAAATAATACTTATTATCAATTACCTGACAATACTTGGACTGTTTATATTAATACAAATAGTTAATTATATAGTTGATATATTTTTTAATTTATGTTAAAATTATTTTAAAATAAATTATCAAAAATATTAAAAATGAGATTTAAATATGATAATTAAGAATACTGTAAATTCGTTAAGCAAAGCAAAGCAAAGCAAAGCAAAGCAAAGCAAAGCAAACCTTTAAATTTTTTTCAACATTATGTTTATTTAATAAATATTATATTTTATTTTCTAAAAAATATTTTAAGTCTATATTTAATATTATTAAAAGAAAAATTAATTTCTTTTTGTTTTCAAAATATTTTTATATAAATAATTTATTATTTAAGGAGATTAAATTATGACTGAAGAACAAAAGAAAAAATGCGAGGAAATATATAATTTACATATTGATTTTCCTCTTAAAATTAGACCTATTTTTTTACCTAAATTTGGATGGGTTAAAATTGCCATGCTTTTAGCGGAAGTATTTAATAAAAACATAACCGAAGAAGAAGCGGGAGAAATTTTTGATAATATTTTTAATAATATTGGTAAAATGAATTGCGTTAAGGCTAAGGCTATACTTCTACCTATAGGAATAAATCTAATGAGTCAATCCTATTATAAAGATATATTTTGGAAAATAGCCAATTATTTTGATAACGGCAATAAAGAAGCAAATAAAATAAATAATGTCGTAGAAAATACGGCGAAGGAGAAAATTATGACAGAAGAACAAAAAAAGAAGTGCGAGGAGATTATTAACTCCTACAAATCAAAACTTGGAGATGTTGATATTAGTTTATTAGCAAATCCTTTTAGTAGTATTTTCAGTATTTTACAATCAGCCCATCAATATGTAGAAATCACACACATGACTATATCTTTGGCAAAAGTATTTAATAAAGATGTAAGCGAAGAAGAAGCGAAAAAAATTATATTTGAATTAAAAGAAGACTTAAAAGAAAATCGAGATGATGAAAAATATAAAGATTTTGAAAGTATAAGTTGGGCTATAGTAGATAAATTAGACGATGAATTAATATTAAACTTATTAATTTTAGGAAAAACGGGAACTGGCAAAAGTAGTTTAGTAAACGCTTTAGTCGGCGAAGAGGTAGCAAAAGTAGGAGATGCCGAACCTGAAACAGAAGATATATACCCATATTCCGCTGAAATAGACGGAAAGAAAATCATTATACATGATAGCTGGGGAATGGAAGTCGGCAAAGAAGATATATGGGACGATATTATAAACAAAAAATTAAAAGAAAAAGGAATTGATAAAGATATTAAAGATTGGTTTCATAGTGTCACATATTGCATACAAGCTGGCGGCAATAGAATTGAAGATTTTGATGCAAAGATAATAACAAAATTTATAAAAGATAAATATAATGTAATCGTAGCTTTAACGAAAGCCGAACAAATGGGTAAAGAGGATAGAGAAAAATTTACAGAAAAAATTAAAGAAAGAATAAAAAAAGAAATAGAAAAAGAAGATGCAAAAAACGATATTATAGTCGTTTCGGTATCGGCGTCTCCCAAAAAATTAGACTATATGACTGAAGCTCCAAAACCTTATGGGATTGAAGAATATAAAGCGGCTATTTTAATATCTTGGAGAGAAATATTTATAAATAGAATTCCTATTCATATAATAGAGAAATTGAAAAAAGATATAGAAAATTCAAAATCTAACGCTCCAAAAGAAGGCAAAGATTTAGAAAAATTGGCTAAAGAAATACAAAAATATTTTATTAATGTAGTAAAAGAAAAAGTTCAAAATCATGTAAAAGATAATTTTGAAAAATATTATAAAATTACTGAAGATATTCTTGTTGCAAGTAAAAATATAGATATATCTAATTTAAATATGTATGGAAGCATAGATGATACTACATATATATTTAGTGCATTTGATTTTGATTCTAGCGTGCTTGAAAGTATAGGAAACATAGTTCTTATGTTATTATTAGCTCCACTTACTATAGTAAGTGGTTTGCTCGATTTAATTTCACTTATAGCTTTCAATATAAAAAAATCTGACAAAATAAACGAGTTTATAAACGAAGTAAGCCAAAAAATCATAGATAAAATAAGCGAAGAAGAATTTGAGAGCGAAATTAGAAAAATTATTATAAACGCTTTGAATGAAATTGATAAAAAAATAATTAAATTAAATTAAAATTTTTTAAGGAGAAACAAATGAATACTGAAGAATTAAACGAAAAACTTCAAAAATCTTTCGAGGAGTTGAAAAACAACTTGAAAAAACCGAGCATATTGCTTGCTGGAGGCACGGGCGTTGGGAAAAGTTCGCTAATCAATAAGATTTTCGGGCGAGATGTGGCAAAAGTAGAAATTGGAAAACCTGTCACTTCTTTAATAGAAAAATTTGAAAGCGAAGATTTGGGCGTAATTCTATACGATAGCCCGGGCTATGAAGTAGACAAAGTCAAACAATTTGAGGACGAGGTTATCGATATTAAGAAAAAAGAAGCCGTTAATTTGGTTTGGTATTGTATTCAAGCCTCTGGAAATAGATTAACCGATTATGATATTGAGACGATTAAAAAATTCAGAGAAAATAATTTACCCGTAAGTATAGTTTTTACAAAATGCGATTTAGAACCAAAGGAAGAACGAAAAAAATTAAAAGAAGTAATTGATAAAAGGATTGGCGAAATTGATATTTATGAAATGTCCTCTACTGTAGAAGACGAATTCTATACAAAAGAATTGCAAAGATTAATTTCGGATGCGATAAAGAAACTTCCCGATATTTTAAGAGACGCTTTTATTTCGGCTCAAAAAATAAGTTTAGATGAAAAATGGAACAGAGCGCATGGAGCTATACTTCAACATATAGCTATAGCTTTTGCCGTGCCTTTCAATCCTATTCCTTTTTCAGACGCTCCGATATTGGTTGCAAATCAAATGGGAATGATAGCGAGAATATTATATATTTACGATTTGGGCGGATTGGAAAATATGCTTAAAGGCGGAGCTGGAGGAGGAATAATAGGACAATTAATATCGAATCTTGGAAAAACGCTTGCCGTAAATATATTGGCATTCATACCAGGTATTGGAACTTTAGTAAAAGGATTGATAAACGGAGGAGTTGCCACTTTATTAACTTCGGCGTTGGGAGAAGCGGTTAATATTTCTTGCTATAAAATATACGAGTCCGTTCTTAACGGAAACGAAAATATAGAAGAGCAAATGAAAATGTTTGGAGATATGGTTCAAAAATATGCAACCGATTATTATAAAAGCGGAAAGAAACCCGAAGATTATAAAAACCCCGATTAATTAAATTTATGATATAATATTTAGTCGTTAGTAAAAAAGCAAATAAATTTTATTAACGACTGAATATTAATAAAATTATTTTTAAGGAGATATTTATGTTTTACAATGAATTTGACAAAACGGATTATTTTTATAAATGTAATACTTGCGGAAAATTATTTATTTCGGATAATAACGGAATTTTGGCAAGATTATTTAAAAAAGTAAAATGCCCTAATTGCGGAAGTAGGGATGTAAAGTTAACTAATATTGATAGATTTATTAAAAAAGATTAAAAATTTTATATTAGTAAAAAAGGAGGATTGAAAATGGAAATAACACGTCGTGATGTGTACGAAGCAATTTCAAAAGAATATCGAGAAGAATCGTTATGTCTCGATGAAGATAAACTTTTAAAAGAGGATTTGTTTCTATTTGTATACGACTATTATGTAGCTGGTATAATCGGACGACGCATGGTTCACAATCTTAGGGAATATTGTAGAACCGACTGTTTACCGAGATGGTTTAAACCCAAAGCGTTTAAAGTTGTAAAAGGATACATAATTGGTTCTTTGTTTGATAGTATTCGTTTTTACCGAAAGATAAAAAAGATTGAAAAATTTATCGAAAAGAATATCAATAGTCTTTGTCTAGATGACAAAGTAGTTGCGGAAATTTCGAAAGAGGAAATTGCGAAAATGAAAAATCGTTTTCGAATCACTTTGTTTCGACACAAATGAAAACAATTTAAAAAATAAAAAAAGGAGAGTTAAAATGAAAATAGCAATTATTGGCGATTTGCATGGTAAAAATTGCTGGAAAAAATTACTTAAAGATAAAATTGATTCTTTAGACAAAATTATTTTTATGGGAGATTATAGCGATGATAGTTGGATTACATTTACCGACAAAGAGATTGTTTCTAATTTGAAAGAAGTAATTGATTTTAAGAAAAAATATAATGAAAAAGTAGAATTATTAATTGGAAATCATGATTTTCAATATATTGTCGGCTATCCTACGGCTAGCAGATACAGAGAAACTTATGCAAAAGAAATGCATCAAATATTTAACGAAAACGAAAAATTATTTAAAATAATATTTATAAAAAATAATTGTATTTTCTCTCATGCGGGAATAACTAACGGTTGGATTGATTTTATAAAGAAAAAATATAATGTAGAAAATATAACGATAAATAATTTAGAGGAAGAAGTTAATAAAGTTTATGCATCGAATAAAGAAGATTGCAATATTGTTTCGTTTAGAAGAGGCGGATTTAATAATTTTGCTGGGCTTTTGTGGGCGGATACTGAAGATTTAATTGAAGACGCTTGGATAAATTATAATCAAATTGTCGGACATAATAGAGTTAAACCTTATTCGGTAATAAAGAGAGAAAATTATAATATTTTTTTGTCGGACCATTTTGACACTAATCAAAATATTTTGCTTGAGATTGATATATAAAAATTATTTAATCAAACTTGAAAAATCAAGCATATTTTTAAATATTTTATCAACCAAAGAAAGCAAAGCGATTCTATTATTTTTTAATTTATCGTCATCTACCATAACCATAATCTCTTTAAAGAAATTATCTAAAGGTTCGTATAAACTTGAAAGCATTGAAAAAGTTTTTTGATATTCTTTATTTTCTATAAGTTTTTTTATTTGAGTTTCTTTTTCTTTATAGATTTTATATAATTCTCTCTCCGCTTTTTCTTCTAAAATAGATTCTTCAAAAATCAATGTATTAGAAGTTTTTATAATATTTTTTACTCTCTTAAATACAAGCAAAAGATTTGAAAATAATTCTTCGTTTTTCTTTCTGAATTCGTCTATTGCCGAAATTTTCAAATAAGCGTCATATATATCGTCAATTTCTGTTGAAAGAACTCCCGAAATAGAATCTTTAGAAAAATGCAAATCGTTTTCAAAGCGAGATTTAAAAAAGTCGAATATATCATTAATCAAATTTTCGCTTTTATTATTTTTCGATTCTTTCGGCATAGAGTTAATTGTCTCTTCAATTAATTTTTTCAAACTCAAATGTTTTTGTGATTTAACTAAAATATTTATTATTCCAAGCGCTTGTCTTCTTAAAGCGTTAGGGTCCTGCGAACCAGTAGGAATATCGCCGACATAAAAACCAGCGACTATGTTGTCAATTTTATCTAAAATTGCAATCGCTTTTCCCGTATCGTTTGAAGGAATATCGTCATTTGCAAATAAAGGTTTATATTGTTCTTTAATCGCAGTCGCTATATTTTCGCCTAATCCCATTTCTTTTGCAAAATAAGAACCCATTATTCCTTGAAGTTCAGGAAATTGATAAACCATATTGCTAACCAAATCGGCTTTCATATATTTTATTGCTTTTAAAATATTATCTTTATTTTCGTTATAATTTAAAGCCTCAATTAAACTTGCAGCGTTTTTCTCAAGCCTCTTTACTTTATCCGCAACGCTTCCTAATTCTTTTCTAAACATTAACATTGCAAGACGAGTATTCATTTCGTCCATTCCTTTTTTAATATCTTCTTGATACAAAAATCTTCCGTCTGAAAGTCGCGCCGTCAAAACTCTAATATTTCCCGCGATTATTTGAGGAGTTTTCGGCTGATTTGCCGTTATGACGAATATATTAGTCAAATCTCCGTCTTTTTTCATTAATGGAAAATATTTTTGATGCTCTATCATTTCGCTCGTTAAAACTTCTTTAGGAACTTCCAAAAATTTAGAATCGAATTCCGCCGTAAGTAAATAAGGCTCTTCAACCAAATCGACTACAATCTCCGAAACTTTATTTTTCGATACGGCTTCAAAATTATTTTCTTTTTCGATTTTTTCAAGTTGATTAATTATATTTTCCAATCTTTTTTCTCTCGAAACTATAACATGTTTTTTCGATAAAATTTCCTCGTAATCTTTCGGATTATTTATTTCAACAAATTCGGGAGATAATAATCTATGTCCCGTGATTTTATTATTAGTTTCAATTCCAGCAACCGAAGTTTTTATAATTTCGCCTCCAAATAAAGCCGCAACATTTCTTATCGGGCGAACAAAAGCAAAATCTTTATCGCCCCAACGCATTTTCTTTTTAAAATCTATATTTGCAATTATATTTTCTAAATTCTCTTCAAATAATTTTTTTGTTTCTATTCCTTTTTTTTCTTTTTTGACATAAATATATTTTTTACCGTTTAATTCTTTTAAGTAAGGTTTGTCAAAAGATTCTTTTTCGTCAATATCTTTTATATTTTTAATTTCAATATTATTCGCTTTCAAAAATCCTTCTCCCGCTTTTGTTAAAACTCCGTCTTTAATCGCGCTTTCAAGCAAAGGACCTTTTGATTCTATAATATCGTCTTTTGATTTTTCTTCCGCTTCTTCTACTAAAATAGACAATCTTCTTGGAGTCGTAAAAGAAGTTATCGATTTAAAATTAAGTCCGTTATTTTTTAATGTATTTTCAATAATTTTCTTAAAACTCAAACTTGCAGGATATGCGAAATCCGCGGGTATTTCTTCAACTAAAATTTCAATTAATAAATCTTTCATTTTTATTCCTTATAAAAACTAAATTAAAATATTGCAATATTCTATATTTATAATATAAAAAATTCAATATATTTATTATTTTCAAATTATATAAAAATAAACTATACAAATATTACAATCTGTATAGCTTATTTTTATTAATAAAATATTTTATTATTCATAATCTTTCAATTAAACAAATATTTATAAAAACTGTCCTTTTTGATGTAAATATATTTTTATTATTAATGTCGTATAGCTATTATACATTTTATTATTATTAATTCTAATATATTTAACCGCCTTATTTTATCTGCATATAAATATCTAAAACATCCCGTATCGATTGAACCGCACTACCCTCAATTTTACTATCAAATCCACCTACACTTGAACCGATACGAACTAAAAAGGGGGGGACATTTAATGTTCTTAAAATGTTATATAACCCTTCTATATATTGTATTGGTAAAAATAAATTATGAACTATAACATAAGACGAACTTCCCATGTTTTTATATTGTCCTGTTTCTCCAAATGTCCCTAATTCCCATTTTATATAATTAGAACCATCTGAAAAAATTATATAATTAATATTTAAAGCACCTGTATTAAATGTATTTAATTGAAAAATATTTAACTTAAAAGCTAAAACATTATCAATACCGTCCACTGTTCCATACAAAGTCTGAGGGTATATAAAAAGTTTATTATCGATTATACCGTTTGCCATGTCTTTAACTAAATCTATTTTAGAGGTAATGGAATATGTATTACCAAATGCATCTTTTTCAACTTTATAGTTATTGGTAATACTATTAAATTTTTGAACTTGTGCTGAATTCAGATGAATAGATAACCGTCCACCTTGTCCATACAAACTACTTAATGATAACATTATCATTAGTCCACCAATTAAACTTAATTTTTTAATCATTTTTTAATCTCCTTAAAAAATTTATATACCGTATTCTTTATTAATTTCTTTTATTCTTTTATACGCTTTAATTACATCTTGTAGTCCTAATTTTTCATTTTTTGTTAGGGTTCTTTCAGTTCGCATACCTCCTAAACCTCTATATTGAATTTTTGCCGTATTTGCTTTAGAAAAATTTTCGAGATAGTTAATAAACTTCTCTTCCTCAAATATTAATGTTTTGCCAAAATATGAATAGTATTTCCAATCGGGAGTTAATCCAGCGTCAAACGATTGAAAGCCCGTATTAAACTTATAAGTATTTGTTCCGTATAAAAATACCAATTCGCTAATACCAAGTATAGTATCTTTATAAACTATGCAGGAATTAACGCTAACCGATTTAAGTTTATAATCTGTAGATATAGCTAAATTCAATTCAAAATGATTAGCGTTTCTATAAGCGGTAAATATTTTTTGACTATAAAATATTGTTTGGTTAAACTCATCATAATCATCTTTTAATTCCGATAGAGCTCCTTTCATTTCTACTATCCTTGAATTTTCTCTTGCCTCTCTATCTTCTTTTGAATTTGAATTAGACGAACTTGATGAATTATTATTTTCTTCCCCCGCTATTATTCCTATAACGATAGAAATAAATATTAATGCAACTATTATTATAAATATTTTCTTTTTTGATTTTTTCTTTTTATCCGCTTTTTGTCTAACTCCACAATAAGGGCATATTTCAGCCTCTTTTTTAATAGGCTTCCCGCAAGAGCGACAAAAAATCTCGTCTAATTGTTTTTGATAAGGTTGAGTATTATTTAACTCGTTCATTTTTATTCTCCTAAAATTAATATATTAAAAAAATTTTATAAAATCTTAATCGTTTTTTAATTTTATAAGTTTACCTTCATTATCTTTGAAAGTTCCGCTAATTATACAAATTAAATCTATAATCGCTCCGATTATAAATCCGCCAAGAGTAAATAAATATAATATACCGCTTACCGTTTTCCCGACATAAAATCTATGCCCGCCAAAAGCTCCCAAGAATAGACATAAAAGTAGGCAAGTAGTCCAATCTTTATCGGAAGTATTCTCGCCTCCATATCGTTTTACTCTAACGCCACAGAAAACGCATATTTCGGCTTCTTTTTTAATAGGTTTCCCACAAGAGCTACAAAAAACCTCGTCTAATTGTTTTTGATAGGGTTGAGTATTATTTACTTCGTTCATTTTTATTCTCCTTAAAATTTTAAGTTATTTATAACTAAACAAGAAATTTTTATTTTCCTTGATAAGCTATCAAAATTAAATTTGATTAAAGTTAAAAAAGATTTAACTAAATTTAAAAAATATTTTTGAAATAAAAAGTTAAAATAATTATAAATTAAAATATATAATAATAGCTTTGCTTTGCTTTGCTTTGCTTTGCTTTGCTTTGCTTTGCTTTGCTTTGCTTAACAAATTTACAGTATTTGTTATTTATCATATTTTTATACCTTATTGTTTATTAAATTTAATAATTTTTATAAATTGTAGCATGAGTTGGAAAATATGTCAAGCGTTTTCATTGACTAATTGCGGTTTATAATTATAATTAAACTTAAACAAATTAAGTAAATTAAAAATAAAATTATAAAAAAGGAAAATTATGCAAATTAAAAATTTTGGCGAAAAATATTTATTATACGAATTAAAAAATAAAAACGGAATTATATTAAAATTAACCGATATTGGCGCTTCAATTTCGGGAGTTTTTATGAAAGATAAAAATAATAACGAAATTCAAATTTCTTTTGGAAGCGATGATTATAATTTTTATTTGAAAGCGCATGATTATATCGGCTCTTCGGTTGGCAGAGTTGCAAACAGAATTATAAACGGAGAGTTTAAACTCAATAATAAAATCTACAAACTTGCCAAAAACGACAATAATAAACATCATTTACATGGCGGAATTGAAGGAATATCTTTTAAAAAATTTGATTCAAAAAATTTGGATGATAGAACGGTTTTATTTTCTTATCTTTCTAAAGACGGAGAAGAAGGTTATCCTGCAAACTTAAAAATAGAAATTACTTATTCTTTGACTGAAGATAACGAAATAATAATAAAATATTTTGCAAAAGCCGACTCGCCTACTCCGATTAATTTAACGAATCATTCTTATTGGAATTTAAATGGCGAAGGATTAATATACGAACATGATTTATTTATAGATTCAAAATTTTATCTGCCCGTAAACGAAGAATATGTTTCAACGGGAGAAATTTTAAAAACTAAAAATACTCCTTTCGATTTTAATAAAACAAAAAAAATTGGAGCGGATATTGAAAAAGTTGGAGGTTATGACAACTGCTTTATATTCGATAGCGAAGATATAAATAAATTGAGAGCGAAAGCATTTAGCGAAAAAACGGGAATAAGTTTGGAGCTTTATACTACAAAACCAGCAATGCATTTTTATTCGGGAAATATGCTTAACGGCATAAAGACAAGAGAAGCGATTTTAAATAAACATAACGCTTTTTGTTTTGAAACGGAATTTTTGCCAGCCGCTTTGAATTTTATTCATTTCCCTAATATAATATTAAAAGCTAATGAAGAATATAATCAAAAGACAATATATAAATTATGTTTAGAAAGTTGAAAAATGAAAAATAAAAAATCTGCAATAATAGAACATTATATAAACAGAGTAAAAAATTTTAATATACCAGAATATCAGGTTTTGGATTGGGAATCGAAAGAAGCGCAGGAATTGAGATTTAAAGCTTTAATCGAACATTTTAATATGGAATCTTCAATACTTCTCGATGTCGGTTGCGGACTTGGAAATTTGGCGGAATATTTAGACAATAAAAATATAAAACTTTATTATATCGGAATCGACATAATGCCCGAAATGATTGAAAGAGCGAAAACGAAAACTTTTAAAAATATAAATCCGCAATTTATGTCGTTAGATTTTTTCAATAATAACGATATAAACGATATAAAAAAAGAATTCGATTATATATATTCTTCGGGGATTTTTAATTTGAATTTAGGAAATAACGATAAATTTTTGAAAGACGCTATTAAATTATTTTTAACGGCTGCAAGAAAAGGAGTCTGTTTTAATTTGCTCGATATTTCAGGCAAAGAAAAATACGGAGACAAATATTATTATTACAAAAAAGAAGATATATTAAAAGCGACAGAAGAAATACTAAAATCTTTAAATATAAAATATAATTTGAATATATCGGACGAATATTTAAGTAATGATTTTTCTGTGTTTATTGATATTTTATAAAAATATTATCATTGTGAGTGTTGCCATAGGAACATAGCGTAAGACATTGTAATATAGATTTAAAAAATTTAACTTTAAAAATTTTGTTTAGTTAGTAAATGAATTTTATTAAAGATGGATTGCTTAGCTCGTTTCAATCACTATAAATGACGATTTGATAAAGTTATAATAATAATTTTTCTATAAAATTAAAAATATGTATGAAATGTATTATTAAATTGTTAAAAATATCTAAAATAAAAGTTAATTAATAAATAATTTAAATTTATATTGACATTATTTTTAAATATTGTATAATAGTTAATAAATATTTAAATTAATTATTGACAAAAATTTTTAAATATTATAAAATATTGTTAAATTAAATTAATTAATCAATATTGAAAAAAAATTTAAATAAACTATTGACTAATTTTTAAACTTATTGTATAAATTAAAAGTTAGTTAAAAAATATTTAAATTGTTATTGACTAATTTTTTTAATATTGTATAATTTAATTAAATATTAATTTTATTGATAGAGTTATGATAGTAAAATATTTATCTTATAGTTTGGGTTACCGTCAACCGTCAACCGTCAACCGTCAACCGTCAACCGTCAACCGTCAACCGTCAACATGAGATAAATTTATTCTTTGCAAAATTTTTATATAATTTAGTTCAGTTATTTTTTAATGTAATTCATTGCGGGCTTAAAAAATTTAAGGCTTGGCAATCAACTTTTAAAAAAATTAATTTTAATAATTTTGAAATAATAAGTCTTTTAGATTATGGCTTTTGCTATAATTACGGCTTTAATCATAATGAGAATAATCTAAAAAATTATAATTCTTCGGTTAATGAAAATTATAATTTTGCATTCGGTGAAAATTGCAATTTCGTAAAATCTTTTAATTACGATTTTGTAAACATTGAAAGCAAAAATTATAATTTGTCAAAAATCGGAAATTATAATTCTTTAAATGGTTCTTGTTATGGTTTTTGGCGTATTTATTGCATTTGCGATAATTTGAAGGATTTTTTATTTAATACGAAAAATCAAAAAAAATTTTAAAAAGGAGAGAGAAAATGAAAAAGATTTTTCTAACAACAATAGCTTTGCTTTCCATATTAATTAATATTGGATGTTCTGGAGGAGGTAAAGATGCCGTTAGATTAAAAATGAGTGTTACAACTAGTGAAACTTCAACTTGGGTAATTTCTGCTAAAAAATTTGCTGAAGTTGTTAAAGAAAAAACGGATGGTAAAGTAATAATTGATGTTTATCCAAATGAACAGCTATCGGGTGGTAACCAATCTAAAGGAATAGAGATGCTTTCAAGTGGCATTACAGATTTAAGTTGGCATTCTAATCTAATTTGGGCTTCTATAGATACTAAATTTGGTGTAATATCTTTACCTTGGATTTATCAAGATGAAAACGAAGCTGAACTTGTATTGAGTGGAAAGGCGGGAGATGCTATAAAAAAGTTAACTTTAGAAAAAGGCGTAGAGTGTTTGGCATTTGGCGAAAGCGGTTTTAGACAAGTTAGTAATAATAAAAAACCTATATTAACTCCAAAAGATTTGATTGGTATAAAAATGAGAGTTCCAAATATAGGTATGCTTGTAGATGTGTTTAGGATTTTGGGAGCTAATGCTGTTGGAATGAATTGGTCTGAAGTTTTTACCGCTTTGCAGCAAAATACTATAGACGGTCAAGAAAACCCATTGGATGTTATGATGTCAGCCAAAATAGAGGAAGTTCAAAAATATTTAACGGCATGGAATTATTGTTATGATGCTTTAATTTTAGGCATAAATAAAAAGAAAATGGATTCTTTAAGTTCTGAATATCAACAAATAATAAGAGATTCAGCTTTAGAGGCTGCTCAAATGCAAAAAAGTTTAAATAGGCAAATTATTGAAAAACAATTCAAGCAGTTAGAAGCTTTGCCTACTATACAGGTAACTTATTTAACGGATGAACAAATATCTGTATTCAGAGAAACTGTTAGACCAATATATCAAAAATACGAGCCTCTAATGGGCAAAGATTTAGTAGATTTATTCGTTAGAAATTAGATTAATTAAAATTAAATAGGATTTTATTAAAATGAAAAAATTATTAAATATTATAGATAAAGCGGAAGAGATACTTATATCGATTATGATGGTTATTATTACTGTCATTACATTTGGAAATGTAGTTTCAAGAAAATTTTTACATATGTCTTGGGCTTTTACAGAAGAGATAACCGTTAATTTATTGGTATGGATAGTATTTTTAGGAGCTTCGGTTGCCGCTAAATATAATGCCCATTTAGGTTTATCTATTTTGGTGGACATCTTACCTAAAAGAATATCCAAAATTTTGAGTCTTATCTCTATAATAGCCGTCATAATTTTTTTTAGTATTTTATGCTATGAAGGCATTAACACGGTTAAGGCTCAAATAGGATTAAAACAAATGACTCCCGCTTTGGGATGGCCACAATGGTTATTTAGCTTATCTGTTCCGGCGGGTTCATTTATTATTTTAATAAGATTTATTCAAATAGGAATAGATTTAATTAAGAAAAAATAAATTAAGTAAATGGAGAATAAAATTTATGGAAGGCGTTCTAATTTTTTTAATTTTTGGTATATTACTTATGATTAATGTACCAATAGCTATAAGTTTGGGATTGTCTAGTATTGCAGTTTTAATTATTATGGGAGTTCCTTTAACTTTGGTATCTGATATTATGTATGCATCTATAGCAAAATTTACATTATTAGCTATACCATTTTTTATAACCGCTGGAATAGTTATGGAAAAAGCAGGCATATCTAAAAGATTAATAGATTTTGCAAATAAATTAGTTGGACATTTACCTGCAGGTTTAGCTATTTGTATGGTTATAACTTCTTGTTTTTTTGCCGCTATTTCTGGTTCTGGTCCCGCTACTGTAGCTTCTTTAGGAGTTATATTGATTCCTGCTATGATAAAATATAATTATCCATCTGGAATGTCGTCTGCTTTAATGTCCTCTGCAGGTTCTATAGGCATTGTAATACCACCAAGTATACCATTGGTTATATATGGCGTTATAGCCGAAATTTCAATAACAGATTTATTTATGGCAGGTATTGTTCCTGGTATATTATTTGGAATAGGATTAATTACAGTAAGTTTAATTATGTGTAGAAAATTAAAAATAGCTAAAATGAATAGAGCATCTCTTAAAGAAGTTCTAATTTCTTTTAAAGATGCTATCTGGGGATTAATGACGCCTGTAATAATATTAGGAGGCATATATTTAGGCTTTTTTACTCCTACAGAATCGGCTGCCGTTGCAATTGTATATGGATTAATAATCGGTATATTTATTTATAAAGAAATTAACTTTAAAAATTTTAAAGAGGTTTTGGTAGAATCGGCTAAATCTTCCGCAGTGGTTTTAATAGTAGTCGCTGCAGCCAGTGTATTTTCTTGGATTATACAAACAGCAAATATAGCTAATCAAGCTGGAGAATTAATTAAAAGTTTGAGTAGCAATCCTATATTAATTTTATTATTAATAAATATATTGCTATTAATAGTGGGGTGTTTTGTAGACGCCGTTTCAGCTTATTATATATTTGTTCCTATATTGCTTCCTATTATAAAGGCTATAAATTATGACCCTTTAGTATTTGGAATAATTATGACAGTTAATATGGCTATAGGACAGTTTACTCCTCCTGTTGGAGTTAATCTATATGTCGCTTGTGGCATATCAAAAATTTCATTAAAAGAAATATGTTTGAGTATAGGACCTTTTATTATAGTATCTATAGCAGTTTTACTTATATTAACATATATACCTCAAATAGTTTATTTTCTTCCAAATTTATTAAGGAGATAATATAAGAATGTGTAATTATTTATGGATTGAAATACATTATGATAATTTTTTGCTATAAAAATATAATATTTTTAATATGAGGAGATAAAATTATATGCAAAATGAAATAAGATTTGATTCCGCTTTAGGCGAGATTAAAAGAGTCGCAATTGGAAGGCTTAAACCAGGAAGCGATATTATGACAGGCATTGAAATCGTAGCTAAAAATAACGGTTTTAAAGTCGCTTTTGTATCCTGCGGACTCGGACTTTTAAGACAGGCTTCGTATCTTTTACCTATAGACAGCGATAAAAATAAAAAATTAGGCGTAGTATACGGAGACCCTATAATAGTTAATGAAAGAGCGGAAGTTCTTGGAATGCAAGGTACTATATTTAGATTAGAAAACGGAGATTACGCTTCTCACATTCATTATCATATGGCAAGGAAAGACGGAACTATAGTGGGTGGACACCTAACAAAAGGAGGAAATATAGTAATGGCTACATTAGATTTTGTTTTATGTGAAGTTTCTAATGTAAATATTATAAGAGAATATGATGAAGAAACAGATTTTGTAATGATGAAGGTAGTTAAATGAATAATGAAGATTTATTATAAATTAATTGATTATAAAGATAATTTCTATAAAATATTAAATTATAAAAATATAAATAATTCTGATTTAAGTTATAAAAATCATTGGCATAGAAGCATAGAATTTAGTTAT
Source organism: Brachyspira aalborgi (assembly GCF_008016455.1). NCBI lineage: Bacteria > Pseudomonadati > Spirochaetota > Spirochaetia > Brachyspirales > Brachyspiraceae > Brachyspira > Brachyspira aalborgi. The sequence goes on from NZ_SAXU01000001.1 coordinate 2,341,446, forward strand.
TGTCTATGTGGAAATATAGTTTTTAATGTAAACGGAACTACAAAAGAACTCAAAAGCGGAGATTTATTATTTATTAATAGCTCCGAACCGCATTTTGTAAAGTATATAGATAATTTAAACCATTTTGAAATGATGACTATGTATATATCCTATGATTTTTTAAGAAAAGAATTTGCCGATATAGATAATTATAGAATAAAAATATCAAATGATAACTCTAAAGAATATGAGTTTATAAAAAAGAGATTAAAAGAAATATTTAATGTATTTATAAATTATGAGTATAATATATTTTACAAAACTAAAATAAAATATTTAGCATATAGCATATTATACAAAGTATTAAAAAAATGCTTGCATAGAAATCCATACGACAAAATCAATATAAGAAGCTATAATAATGATTGGACTTATATAAAAATAGTATTAGAATATGTTAGAAATCATTACGATAAAGATATTAATATTTCTGGAATATCGAAAATAGTTGGACTAAATCCAAATTATTTTTGTCGTTATTTTAAGGAAAAGACAAATTATACTTTCCATCAATTTCTAAATATGGTGAGATTAGATTACGCTATAGATAATTTAAGAAATTCAAATTCAACCGTTATTGAGAGTTCTTATCTTGCTGGATTTCCTAATGTAAAATCCTTTATAACAATTTGTAAGAGAGTATATGGAGTAACGCCAAAAGAATTAATAAATTCTAAAGACAAGATATAAGTTTGACTATATCGTCAATGCATATATTTCCAAAATAGTCTTTTATATTAAATTGTAATATAATATCTTTTATATCGTCTGCATCATATTTACATTTTATTAATTTATTAGTAATGTCGCTTACGGGTTTAAGAGCCATAAAATCTCCATATATTGAACAAGTTTCTATAAATCCATTTTCTACTAATAAATATACTTCAACTATTCCACCTTCAAATTTTTTAGAATTGTTTATATTAAACTTTGGAGACCTGCCATAATTCCATTCCCATGTTTTATATTTATTCTCTTTAAGTTTGTTAATATTTTCAATGTCTTTTTTGGTTAGATTTAAATTTTTTATTTCGTTATTTCTTGATATAGAATCTAAAATATAATTTTTAAAATCGTATATATTTTTAGGCTCTTTAAGAAAATCTGATATATTTGCCACCCTATTTCTAACAGATTTTACCGATTTTGACTGAAATTTTTCAGGCTTAACTTTCAACGATTTAGATAAAACGGATAAATCGGAATCAAACAATATGCATCCATGATGCAATATTCTATTTTTGTAAAGCCTTTGGGCACTTCCCGATATTTTTTTACCATCTATTAAAATATCGTTTCTTTCACTTGAAATTGCTTTAATATCCATATTTTTTAAAGCTTCTACTATAGGGTTAATAAAAAAATTCATTGATATATGCTCTCTTTCATTATAATCGGTTATTAAAGAATAATTTAAATTTCCAAGGTCATGATATACCGCACCGCCTCCTGTAGTTCTTCTTACAATGTTAATTTTATTTTTATCTGCAAATTCTCTATTTATCTCTTCTATAGTATTTTGATGCAATCCTACAACAATAGTATTTGCATTTTGCCAAAGTAAAAAATAAGAATCTTTCAAATAGTTTTTTAATATATATTCTTCAAATGCAAGATTATAATACGGGTCTATAGAATCTATATTGTAAAAATATATCATTTCAATTACCTCCATTAATATTAAAATCAAAGAGCATATTTATATTTTTATAAGCTATTAATATCAATATTCTAAAACCTAATATAATTCCTAAAGCACTTAATATTAAAATAAAATATCCTTAAACAATATGTTTAATAATTAATATTATTATAATATTAGTATAGTCGTTAATATACATTTTTCCTTGATATTATTAATGTTTTTATTGTTAAAAATTATCTATATAAAATTAATGATAATAATTTTTAACAATAAAAAAGATAATATTTTAAAAGACAACTAAAATAAAATTTATATAATTAAAAATAAATATATCGTTTTTTAAGGAGGTAATTTTGAAATACGATAAGAATTTTTTAAAAAAATTGTATGCGGAAATGTTTAGAATAAGAGAGTTTGAAACTAAAGCCGCTTATTGTTTCTCTAAAAGTATGCTTGCGGGAAATATACATTTATGCATAGGACAAGAACCTGTTGCCGTAGGTTCAATTAATGCTATAAAAGATAGCGATTATATAACTTCGACTCATAGAGGGCATGGACATTGTATAGCTAAAGGAGCCAAAACTGACAAGATGATGGCGGAGCTATTTGGTAAAAAAACAGGTTATTGCAAAGGAAAAGGAGGCTCAATGCATATAGTCGATGTTAGTCTTGGAATTTTAGGAGCTAACGGAATAGTCGGAGGAGGAATACCTTTGGCTACGGGTTCCGCTTTATATTCTAAAATTAAAGGTTCAAACGATGTTACATTATGTTTTTTTGGTGACGGAGCTTCAAACGAAGGTTTCTTTCACGAAGCTATAAATATGGGCGCTACTTGGAAATTGCCCGTAGTTTATATATGTGAAAATAACGAATATGGAGTATCTGTAGAAATACATAGTGTTACAAATACAAAAGATATATCTGTAAGAGCAAAAGCTTACGATATTCCTGGTAAAACCGTAAATGGTAGCGATGTATTGGAAGTATATGAAGCCGTAAAAGAGGCCGTGGAATATGCAAGAATCGGAAAAGGACCTTCACTTATAGAGTGTAAAACTTTTAGGCAACAAGGACATTATTGCGGAGACCCAGCTTCATATAGACCAAAAGAATATTTAGAAGAAGCACTTAAAAAAGACGGAGTTCTAAATTTTAGAAACTATATTCTAAATAATCAAATAGAAGAAAAAGATATAGCAAAGATAGAAGATGAAATAAGAGAAGAAATTGAAAAAGCTTATGAATTTGCAAATAATTCTGAATATCCAGATAAATCAGAAGCTATAACGGATGTATATAGTTCAGATAACGAAAGGAGCGTATTAGTATGAGCGTTTTAAGTATAAGTAAAGCCATCAGAGAGGGCTTGCATGAAGAGATGATAAGAGATGAGAATGTAATAGTTCTTGGAGAAGATATGGCAATTATGGGTAGCGTTTTTGGTATTACTCAAGGTTTTTTGGAAGAATTCGGGGAATGGCGAGTAATAGATACTCCTATAAGCGAAGCCGGATTTACGGGAATAGCGGTGGGTGCAGCTATGAGAGGTTTAAGACCAGTCGTTGAATGGATGTATAATGATTTTATAACCTGCTGTTTAGACCCTGTAATGAATCAAGCCGCTAAATTAAGATATATGACAGGAGGACAAATAACCATACCCGTAGTATTTAGAGCGCCTATGGGAGCAGGAAGAAGAAATGCGGGACAGCATTCACAATGCTTGGAAGCTTTATTCACTCATATACCTGGGCTTAAAGTCGTATGTCCGTCAACAGCTAAAGATGCTAAAGGACTTATAAAAAGTTCTATAAGAGACAACGACCCCGTGGTATTCTTGGAGCATAAATTATTATACGCAAAAAAAGAAGAAGTTCCTGATGAAAAAGATTTTTTAATACCTTTAGGACAAGCGGATATAAAAAAAGCGGGAACAGATGTAACTATTATTACATGGTCAAGACAGGTATATTTTGCATTAGATGCCTCTAAAGAGCTTGAAAAATTAGGCATAAATGTTGAAATTTTAGATTTAAGAACTTTAGTGCCTTTGGACTTTGAAGCTATTAAAACATCTGTGTCTAAAACTCATAATGTTGTAATAGTTGAGGAAGGCGTAAAGAGAGGCGGAATAGGAGCTGAAATCTCTGCTAAAATAACTGAAGAATTGTTTGATGAGCTTGATTCTCCGGCGTATAGAGTGGCTGGATTAAATATAGTATCGCCTTTTAGTCCCGCGCTTGAAGACGAGGGCTTTCCTCAAGTTAAGGATATTATAGATGCCGTTAGAAGGTTATTAAATAAATAGGAGGTTAAAATGGCTACAGAAGTTAGGATGCCCCAATTAGGATTAACTATGGAATGGGGCACAGTAGAGAAATGGTTAAAATCTGAAGGAGATGCCGTTAAAAAAGGCGAAGTTATTCTTGAAATAAAAACGGATAAACTTACCAACGAATTAGAAAGCGAAGTAGACGGAGTTATATTAAAGATATTGGCAAAGGAAGGAGAAGATATTCCTGTAAAAGGATTGTTATGCATAATAGGAAATGTTGGAGAAAAAATTGACGAATCTTCAATATCGGAATCTGTAAAAATGGAAAAGCCCGTAGAAAAAGTTGAAGAATCAAAAGGATTAAAAAATGAATTTAATATAAAAGCCGAAAAATCTAAAAATAGCGGCAGAATAAAAATATCTCCTTTGGCAAAAAAAACCGCTGAAAAAATGTCAATTGATTATACAAATATAACTGGAACAGGTCCCGGTGGAAGAATAATACAGAACGATATATTAAATGCAAAATCTTATTCAAATAAAAATAATATTAACCAGGCTACATTAAAGTCAAATATTGCTTTAATGGAAGGCGATATCGTTGAAGAATTATCCGCTATGAGAAAGGCTATTTCAAGTAATATGATAAAGTCTCATAATGAAATACCTTGCGTTACCCAGACAATGAAGATAAATGTCTCTAAACTATTAAAATTTAGAAAAGAACTTAATGAAAATAGAGATTTAAAATTCTCGGTTAACGATTTTTTATTAAAGGCGACTGGAAAAGCGTTAAAAATTAATAGGGCTTTATTGGTTAGCATAGACGGCGATAAAGTTATAAAAAGAGCTCGTATAAATATCGGTATGGCGGTAGCTTTAGACGATGGTTTGATAGTTCCCGTTATAAAGGATGTCGATAAAATAAGTTTGGAAGAATTGTCTAATCAAGCTAAAGAACTTGCGATTAAAGCGAGAGAAAACAGATTAAATATTGACGAATACAGCGGTTCTACATTTACGGTTTCAAATATGGGAATGTATCAAATAGAATCGTTCACTCCTATTATAAATATGCCCAATGCCGCTATTTTGGGAGTTTGCGGTATTAATGAAGAGTTATATATAAACGATAAAGGCGACATATATAAAAACGATATAATGAGAATATCGCTTACTTATGACCATAGGTTAATTGATGGTTCTGTAGCTGCCGAATTTCAGCTTACTTTAAAAAATATATTAGAAGAACCTATGAGTATATTAATATAATGCAAATTATTTTTAAGGAGATTTAAATGTCTGAAAAATCTATTATAGTTATAGGCGGAGGTCCGGGCGGATATGTAGCCGCTATAAGATCTTCTCAGCTTGGAGCTAAAGTTACTTTAATTGAAAAAGATAAAATAGGCGGAACATGTTTAAATATAGGATGTATACCAACAAAATCTATACTACATTCCGCAGAAATCTATTCTACTTTAAATGAAGCATCTTTATATGGAATTAATGTTAAAGATATATCTATAGATTTTCAAAAAGTGCAGAATAAAAAAGAAGAAATAGTTAATCAGTTGGTAAACGGAGTTTCTGGGCTTATGAAAGTCAATAATATAAAAGTTATAAACGCAAAAGCAGAATTTATATCTAAAGAAAAAATAAAATTAACTTATAAAGATGGTAAAACAGAAAATGTATGGGCGGATAAAATAATAATAGCTTCTGGGTCTATACCTGCTATACCTCCTATAGAAGGAATTAATAATAATCCTCATTGCATAGACTCTACTGGCATTTTATCTTTAAATAAAATTCCTAAAAGTTTAATAGTTATAGGCGGAGGGGTTATAGGCATAGAATTTGCGTGCGCTTTTAACAGATTCGGAACAAAAGTGACAGTTATTGAAGCTTTACCTAAAATATTGCCTTTAATGGACGGAGAACTTTCCGAACAGTTAAAAATTTATTTAGAATATTCTGGAATAAAAATTCTTACGGATACTAAAGTTAAAAAAATAAACGGAGAAAAAGTTGAAGTTGAAAGTAAAGGTAAAATTGACATATTCGATGCCGAAAATATATTAGTCGCCGTAGGTAGAATAGCCAATACTAAAGATTTAAATCTTAATGCTGCAGGTATTAAAAATGATAGAGGAAAAATAAAAGTAAATGAAAAAATGGAGACTAATCTTAAGAATGTATATGCGATAGGGGATTGTTTGGGTCAGATTATGCTTGCTCATATAGCGTCCAAACAGGGCGAAGTTGCTGCGGAAAACTCTATGGGACATCACACTTCATATAATCAAAAGACGGCTCCATCATGCGTTTATACAGATTTAGAATTTTCTTCTGTTGGATTAACTGAAGAAGAATGTAAAGCCAAAAAAATAGAATATTATGTAGGTAAATTTCCTCTTATGGCAAATGGAAAATCATTAATTATGAATGGAGGTAAAGGAATCGTTAAATTTTTAGTAGGAAAAGAATATAAAGATATTTTGGGCGTTCATATATTAGGTCCGAGAGCTACTGACTTAATAGGAGAATGTGCTTTGGCTTTAGGAATGGAAGCTACTATTGAGGATATCATATCTACTATACATGCTCACCCTACTATATCTGAGGCTATATTTGAGGCTGCCCTCTCTTCTGATAAAATTGCTATACATATTCCAAATAAAAAATAATATAAACAAGGAGTAATTTTATGAAATTGGGATTTATAGGACTTGGAATTATGGGACTTCCTATGGCTTTGAATTTATTGAATAAAAGCGGAAAGGAAGTAATAGGTTTTGATATTTCTAAAGAAAGAAATAAACTATTTTCGGATAAAGGAGGAATCATAGCAGCGGACATTAAAGAAATATCTAATTCCTGCGATATTATATTTATATCTTTAGCTGGCAATGAACTTGTTAAAAAAATTTTATCAGAGATAATAGATAATTCAAAAGAAAATACCATTATAGTGGACACGAGTTCAACTTCTCCCTTAGTTATAAAAGAAATCTATGAAAAGGCTAAATTTAAAAAAATAGCTTTGATAGATGCTCCCGTTAGCGGAGGAGATGTCGGAGCTATTGAAGGCAAATTAGTTATAATGGCTGGCGGAGATAAAGAAATATTTGATAAAGTTGAACCTTTCCTATTATATATGGGTTCTAAAGCTACTTATATGGGAGCTTCAGGAAATGGACAGATAGCTAAATTAGCTAATAATATAATAGCTGGATGCAATATTGCGGTTGTTGCCGAAGGTTTGGCATTTGCGTCTAAAGCTGGTATCGATACTACTACTTTATTTAATGCTATAAAAGATGGTGCAGCTGGAAGTTATATGCTAAATATCAAGGCGCCAAAAATGATAGCTCATGATTTTACTGCAAATGCAAGAATGGCTGTTCATCAGAAAGATTTAAAAAATGCATCGGAGCTTGCAAAATCTATGGGAGTGGAAATACCTATTTCTAAAATAACTTTAGGTTATTGGAACGAAATGGAAAAAAAAGGATGTTCTGAAGAAGACCATTGCTGCTTATCTAAAATCTATGAAGAAAGAATGAATACAAGAATATAATGAAAATAGTTTGTATAGGAGATAGCATAACATATGGATATTCCTTAAATAGAAAAGATACTTGGACTCATTTATCTCAAGAAAAAACGGGTTTTATAATATCAAATAAGGGAATAAACGGAGATACTATTATAGGAATGTTAAGCAGATTCGAGCGAGATGTCATTAAAGAAAATCCAGATATAATGTTCCTAATGGGCGGAAGTAACGATATATTATTATCTAATAGTTTTGAAAATATAAAATCAAGTTTAGTATCAATTATTCAGCAATCTTTTTCTAACGGAATACTTCCGATTATAGCTACTCCTATACCATTTTATATTGATGATATATCGGATATTTATAAAGACTTTATAGACTTTAACTATAGTATAAGTCTGCTTAATAATTATAAAGACTGGATTATAGAATATTCTAATTTATTTAGAATAGATGTAATAGATTTTTTTAATATTTTTAGAAAACATTTTTTAAATAATAATTTAGATTACAAAGAATATTATTTAGACGGTTTGCATCTAAATAAAAAAGGAAATGAATTATTTTCAGAAATATTCTGCGATAAAATACAAAAAATAATAGAAAAACATAGAAGATAAAAAATATAATTATTCTTATATTTAATAAATAATATCAAAAGTATTATGTTTGCCCGTATAATTTTTAAATTGGATTCAATTAAAAAATATACTTAGCTAATTATAGTTATTTCAAAAATGATATTTCAAACAAATATTTCTTACTTATATGGAAAATATTATTCTCAAATCCTTTGTATTTCCTATAATTTTGGCGTCTTTCATTTGTTGCGGACAGAGGGCGCTTTATTTTTGCATATTTATTTTAATTGAATATTTTTTAAAATTATTTTTTACGATTATAATAAATGAATTAATCTAAAAGTTTTAAAAGTGAGATATTAAAGTTTATTTATTTCGTCTATGGTTAAGCCAGTGATTTCGCTTATAAGGTTAATGTCCAGGTTTTTAGTTTTCATTGATTTTGCCATTGAAAATTCTCTTTCTTTTATAGCTCCTGATAACTCTTCTTTGTAAAAATATTCATTCCATTCCTTTTTCCTATAAGCGTTTATCAATGGGTCGCTATCGATAAAACTTTTACATCTCTTCTCAACTTCTTCAAAAATATTATTCTCTTTTATTAAGTTTGACATATTCTCCCCCTTAAAAAATTTTATCCAACTTGATAATTTTTCTTTATCGTTATTTAAATTAAATTTCGGTAATTCGATATAATGCAACATGCAATGGTCGGTTAATATTTTATTATGCTTAATTTCTTTCAATAAATAGCAAGAATGAAAATCTTTAATATCGTTAAATAAAACAAAATCTAAAACATTAATGCTAATCACGGGCGAAAGTTTTGTATAATTTTCCGATTTATTTAAAAGTGAGCTATAACTATTTGCCCAATAATAAAGACTTCTACGAATAAAATATTGATTTCCTTGTAATTGAATTTCAATTATAACGGTTTGATTGTCTTCGGTAATGCATTTCACATCAACAATTGATTCTTTGCCGTCCAAATATTTTGTAAGGTTAAATGGATTAAGAATTACAACATTATTAAAAGTTTGAAAATTTAAATCAATCATTACTCCATTAATGAAGTCTAAAACAATATTTTCGTTTCCTTCGTCAGAAAAAAGATAACGAATAAAGCAGTCGTTTTTTTTATTTAAACTATCAATGGTAATAATTTCGTTTTTGCTTTTTTCTAAATATTCAAATTCTTTCATAATGATATTATAACAGAATAAATTTAATTTGTCAAAATGATTTTATTATATTTACTAAAAAATCTTATTATAAAAATGACAATAAGGAGTTGAGTCTTTTTTAGAATAATAATCCTGATGATAATCTTCGGCTTCGTAAAAATTTTTAAACTCTCTTAAAGTAGTCGCTACATCAAATCCTTTTTCTTTCAAAATATTAATATACTTTTCGGCAATCTCTTTTTCTTCTTCGTTTTGATAAAAAATTGCTGATAAATATTGAGAGCCAATGTCCGGTCCCTGTCCGTTTTTTTGGGTAAAATTATGCGTTTCAAAAAATAATTTTATCAAATCTTCGTAAGTCGTTTTATCGGCATCGTATCCGACTTTAACGGTTTCTAAATGTCCCGTTAATCCCGTGCAAACTTCTATGTAAGTCGGGTTAGCTTTATGTCCGCCTGCATATCCGCTTATCGCTGAAAATACTCCTTCGGCTTTTTCAAACCAATATTCCACTCCCCAAAAGCATCCCGATGAAAAATAAGCATATTTAGGATTATTTGGCATATTATCATTATTCATATTATTTTCCTTATTTTCTTTATTAAAATTTATATTGCTATTTTTATTATCGCATGCAAAAGCGAAAGTAGAAAAAATAAAAAGCGTTATAAAATAAATCAATATTTTCATTATAGTTTTAACTTAAAGTCACTCTCTCATTTTCTTTTACGGATTTTAAAACTATACAATTTGCTCCAATTATAACATTAGAGCCTATTACGGTTTTTCCTCCAAAAATTGAAGCGTTAGCATAAATAGTAACATTATCGCAAACCGTAGGATGTCTCTTTTCATTTTCTAATCCTCTTCCGTTTTTTAGAGATAAAGCTCCCAAAGTAACTCCTTGATATATTTTTACATGATGCCCAATAATAGTAGTCTCGCCTATAACTATTCCCGTTCCATGGTCTATAAAAAAGTATTCTCCTATATTAGCTCCAGGGTGAATATCTATTCCCGTTTTTGAATGCGTATATTCCGATATTATTCTTGCCGTTAAATATTGTTTTTGATTATAAAATATATGAGATATTCTATAACTAAATACCGCCCGAAAACCTGGATAAGTTAAAATAATCTCTTCATAAGATTTGCAAGCTGGGTCCGAATCAAAAAAGAATTCCAAATCTTTTTTTAAGATTATTTTAATTTCGTCCAGCCGTTTTATAAAATCTTCCAAATTGGAATTTTTAGAAACTATTTTTAAATAAAGTTTGGATATATTTTTTTTAGTGTTATTAATATTCCCCGACTCCCGAAAGAAATCGGGGAAAATATAATCTCTAATATATTTTACAATATCTTTTATATCTTTTTTATTAGGCAATTCTCTAAAAGTTTTTAATTTCATAAGAATAAAAAATTAACTCCAAGTATATCTTTCGCCTGTGTCAGGCAAAATTGAAACTATTTTTATTTCTTTATTGACTTCTATTTTCTTGCTTAATTCCACAGCTCCGTAAACGCTCGCTCCCGAAGATATTCCGACAAGCAAGCCTTCCGTTAAGCAAATATCTCTCGCCGTGTTTATAGCGTTATCGTCAGAAACATCTATTATCTCGCTTATAACTTTTTGGTCTAAAATTTCAGGGATAAAGTTTGCGCCTATTCCTTGAATTTTATGCGGCGAAGCCTTGCCTTTTGTAAGCAAAGGAGAAGATTCAGGCTCGACTCCTACAACTTTTGTCTGCTTTTTATTATCAACGATATATTTTCCGATTCCCGTTGCAGTTCCGCCCGTTCCGATTCCAGCGACTATATAGTCAACATCGGGAATATCGTTAAATATTTCGGGAGCGGTATAATTATAATGAGCTTTAACATTAGATTGATTTATAAATTGCCCAGGTATAACCGAATCTTTTATTTCGTTATTTAATTGATTCGCTCTCTCTACCGCAACGCTCATTCCTCCGTCAACAAGCTCTAATTTAGCGCCATAATCTTTTATAAGCTTTCTTCTCTCTTGCGACATAGAAGACGGCATAACTATTATGACATTAAGCTTTAAATAAGAACCTATAGCCGCCATAGCGATTCCCGTGTTTCCAGAAGTCGGCTCGATTATAGTAGAACCTTCTTTTAATTTACCGCTTTCAAATAAATCAAGCAGCATTTGTTTGACAGGTCTATCTTTAACAGAACCTATTGGATTGTTTTTTTCAACCTTTCCAAAAAGCTTAATTTTTTCATTTAAATTAAACTTTTTTTCTATTTTCCCCAATCTAACAATCGGAGTATTTCCCACTAATTCGAGGGTATTGTTATATAGCATTGTTTGCCTCCATAAAAATAAAATTAATTTTGTTTGAAATATCTTACATTACTACAAATAAAAATGCAATATGTAATTATAAGTTAAACTTGAAAATTTATTAAAATTTATTACAATAATACATTAATGTAAATGAATAGAGGTTTATAAAATGAAATTCGTTTCTTTCACAGAATGGAACAATACGGAAGCTATAGGAATTGTAAGCAAGGACAATAAAAAAGTAATTGCCATAAAAGAAATTATACATGATTTTGAATATGGCGAAAATCCTATGATTAAATTAATAAAAAATATGAATAAAGATTTATTAAAAACTCTAAAAAATGCAAGCGAAAATTTTAATAAATATCCCGCTTATTCTATAGAAAATATTCAAATATTATCGCCTATAAGAAAACCTATTCATGATATAATATGCGTTGGAGTAAATTATAGCGACCACTTAAAAGAAATTGAAGGCAATAAACTTATAGATAAAAATAATTCTAAAAAGCCCGTTTATTTTTCTAAAAGAGCGATTGAAATAATAGGACTTGGCGATAAGATTAAAGCGAGATTCGATTTGGATAAATATTTAGATTATGAAGTCGAACTTGCAATTATAATAGGCAAAAAAGGAAAAGATATTTCGGTAAAAAAAGCGAAAGATTATATATTTGGCTACAGCATTTTTAACGATATTTCTTCAAGAACTATACAAAAAGAACATTCTCAATGGTATAAAGGAAAAAGTTTAGATTATTATAGCGCAATGGGACCATGCATAGTTTATAAAGACGATATAAAAGATATTTTCAATTTGGAAGTGAAAAGCATATTAAACGAAGAAGTAAGACAATCTTCAAATACAAAATATATGATTCATGATATATATAATTTAGTATCCGATATTTCAAAAGGAATGACTTTAGAAGCGGGCGATATAATAGCTACGGGAACGCCTGGCGGAGTCGGTATGTCTTTTAATCCGCCAAAATATATGAAGTCGGGAGATAAAATAGTTTGTCATATAGAAAATATTGGAGAATTAATAAATTTTGTGGAATGATAATATTACATTTTTTATTTAATATATTTCATTTATTTACGATATTTAAATTAATAAAATTATAAAAAGCGCTTATTATGAATGAAAATATTTTAGTCGTAGAATATAGAAACGAACTTATCGAAAAAGTGGTAGATATTTTAAAAGAAAGACATTATAATCCGATTCCAACAAAATCTCGTTCTCAAGGAATAGTGGCTGCTAATGAAGGCTCGATAGATTTGATAATACTTGACGCGGATATTGGAGATTCTCAAGGATTGCAACTTCTTGAAACTTTCAAAAAAGACGAAAAAACTAAAGAGATTCCAGTTATTTTATTAAGCACGCCTTATAGAAAAATGGAGTTTATAGAAGAAGCTATGAGTTTGGGAATTGACGATTTAATTTTTACGCCTTTTGACGAAATGGAATTTATAGCTTCGGTTAATGGAATATTAAAATTAAGAAAATTATATATTGAAAATAATAAATTAGTTAAGCAAAATAACGATATTACTGAAGAATTAAATAATCTTAAAGATGTTTCGGAAGAACATTATAAATCTTATAAAGAAACTCAAAAGAAATATGACGATTTGCTTAATTACGATTTGGAAACGGGATTAAATAATAAAAAAGAATTTTATAAACAGTTTAAAAAATTGGTTTTTGAAAGCGTACGGCATGAGGACACGATTATATTATCATGTTTTTGTATAGACGGACTCGATAATATAGTAAGCGAATTTGGAATTATGGCGGCGGAAGAGATAATTCTTCAATTTACAAAAGTTTTAAAAAATGCAAGCAGAGAAGAAGATTTAATAGCTCGTTTAAGCAATAATGAATTTATAGTCGCTTTTAAGAGAATGGATATAAAATTATACGATGAAAAAGTAGAAGAGATAAAAGGACTCGTAAATAAAAACGAACTCGATTATAACGGAATGGTTATAAAATATACAATCTCGGCGGGAATCTCTTATTCGGCTTACAGGAAAAATTATCATTTTGAAAATAATGTAGATAAAGAAATATCGCCCGCTCTTTTGGCTTTGCATAACGCTAAAAGAAGAGGTTTTGCAACGGTATTTACTCATCCAACGGTAATAAGGCAATAAAAATTAATGATTATCAATCTTAATAAAAATGATATTGAAAGCGTGAAATATGCAGCAAACGAAGTTATAAAAGTTATTAAAGACGGCGGAATCGTTATCTCTCCAACCGATACGGTTTATGGAATGCTTGCTAACGCTTTTAATAACGAAGCTATAAACAGAATATATGAAATCAAAGGAAGAGATAGAGATAAACCTTTTTTAGTTTTGCTTAAAGATGAAAAATCGGTAAAAAGTTTTTGCGATATTCCAATTCCAAATATTATAAAAAAAAATATTCCTGGAGAGTTAACTTTTATTATGCCAATGTCCGAAAGCGCAAAAAATAAATTTAGCTTTTTAAAATCAACCGTAGCTATTCGCATTCCAAAAGATTATTATATAAATATTATTCTAAAAGAAACTTCGCCGATTGTCGCTCCTTCAGCAAATCTTTCTGGGCAAGGCATTATATATGACGGAGATAAATTAGTTGAAATTTTTAAAGATAAAGTAGATTTAATAATAAACGGCGGAATAATAGAAAAAAAACTTCCTTCGACTTTATACGATTCTATTAATAAAAAAGTTATTCGTCAGGGCGAGGTTTATTTAATGGAATAGTTTTATTTGTGTGAATTGTTTAATTTCTGCCTATTTTATCAATTTTTTCAAATAAAGGCTTGACATATTTTTTAATCTATGTTATATTTTATTGTATTTATAGTTAAATAATAATGTATTATAAAAAAATGAATAAAAATACTGTAATTTTGTTAAGCAAAGCAAAGCAAAGCCATAATTATATTTTAAATAATAATTTATAATAGATATATTATTTAAAGAAAAATCATTAATCTTCCGATATTGATATTAAAATTTATATCATTTTTGGAGTATTAAGATATTATGAAAATAATTAAATCCTTACTTATCATAGTTTTTTTATTTATTGCGAGCGAATCCGTTTTTGCAACTACTATAAGAGTTCATTTAACCGATGTGAAAGCGCCTTATACGATTAATATTAAAGGACCTTATAAAGCTTATAATTACAAATACGAAAGCGAAATTGTATCGGCATTGACAAACGAAACGGTTATGGTTGTCGAGCATAGATTGGGGCTTAAAGTAAATAATGTCGGCATTTATAAAGAAGGAATAGTTTTTGAAACAGCGGACGGATTTATATTAAACGGAAAAGAATATTACGGTTCTTTAAAATTTATTCCTTATAAAGGCGATATGATAGCGATAAACGAATTAAATATTGAAGATTATGTTAAAGGCGTTTTGCCTCATGAAATGTCTCCCGATTGGCCAATCGAAGCTTTGAAATCTCAAGCGGTTGCGGCGAGAACTTACGCTATGTTTCATATATTAAAAAATAATGGCGAGCTTCCTTACGATGTTGACAATACTACAAAATATCAAGTTTATAACGGAAAAGAAAAAATTAATTGGACTGTAGAACAGGCGGTTGACAGAACAAAATACGAAATAGCGGTTTATAAAAATAAAGTTATCGCGACATATTTTAGCGCTTTATGCGGAGGACATACTGACAGCGCAAAAAATGTTTTCGGAACTGCAGTGCCTTATTTGGAAGGCGTTCAATGTCCTTACTGTAACGCTCAAATCAAAACTTGGACTAACGCTTTAAGCTATAAAGAACTCAATAACGATTTGGCAAATTATTCGGTTAATGCGGATGAAAAATCTTCTATAGGAATGACTATGGACCCAAAATCTGGCAAAGCCGTAAATATAAAAATTGACGATAACGATATTTCTTCAAGAGATTTTAGAAGCATTCTCTCGCCAAAATTAGTGCCTTCGCTTAATTTTACGATAAACAAAATTGACAACGGCATTATAATAACGGGAAAAGGAAGCGGACATGGAGTCGGAATGTGTCAATGGGGCGCTTATGGAATGTCTCAAGTAAAAAAAGATTATGAAGATATTTTAAAATTCTACTATAAAGGAATAGATATAGTAGATTATAACAATATAAAATCTCTTGCGCCTGATATTTGGGTAGAAAATTAATTTTAATTATAATTAAGTTGAAAATAAAAGCGTTCTGTTATAACGGAGCGCTTTTTTATTAATTTTATTTATAATCACTATAGTATATTTTTAAAAAATATTATCAATATAAAATTCTCCTTAAAATAAAATAACTTATATTATTAAGTATATACAAATTTATAATTTAATCTATAGATAATTGAAAATATATCAATATTTTATTAGATTTTATACGATAGACATAATTTTATAAATTAATATTTAGATATTTATCATTTAAATACTTGTTAAAATTAAAAAAATTTGTTGACTTCTTTAAAAAGTTTATTATCTTAAGTATAGAAAATAAATAAAAAAATGTTTGGATTAAATCCAACGAGGAGAGTTATTATGATTAAAAACAAAGGTATTTTATGTCTATTTGCTATTATAATGACAATAGCGTTATTATCAGTAGCTTGTAAGAAAAAAGTAACGGCGCCTTCATTTTCTGAAGGTTCTTCTGAAGAAGTTGTAACGCCTGAAGTGCCTAAACCAACGGAGGGAACTTTTTCTAAATATTCTGGCAGTTATATAAGCCAATACAGATATGACAATAACGATGGAAAAGGTGCTTACCAATTTAAAGCTGTATTAGACGGCGATAATGTTACGCTCTATAAAGTATATGTAGACAGTGGAAAAGAAGATAAATGGGAAGTAGGAAAAAGAGTTGATGGAACACTTACTATTAAAGGCTCATGGATGACATTTAGCTTTATTATAAACGGAAATCAAATTATATTAAATCTTCCATTTTCAGTGCTTCACAGCGAAAAGGTTTATATTAATAAAATCTAATAGTTAGATAAAACGAATTAAGAAGACGATGCATGAAAATGTGTCGTCTTTTTTATTTATTCCCAATCCATATTTAAATCGTAATATAATATAGGTTATTCTTTGTTGTCGTCAACAATTATAAGTTTTCTTAACATTAGTTTTATTAACATTGTTATATTAATATTAAACTATGATGCCTACAAAATCTTTTCTATTCTTTTTATCAACTTCTTTTATATCATTTAAAATAATTTTACAATATTTTTATATCCAATCGTAATTTTTTTTAAATATAAGAACTATTTTAAAAACAATCAAGAACTTCATTTTATTTCTTAATTAAAAAATAAAATCAATAAATATTAAAAATTTGTTATCGAAAAGTTTTTTAGTTAATAGGATTATCTTTATTTAATAATTTTTCTTATATAAATATTAGTTATTTAATTCGCTTTGAGCATGTCGTCTCAAATATTCCTGCACAAATTCCAAATCTTCAATCGTGTCTATTCCATGAATAAATTGATTCGTTTCTAAAACTTTAATTTTCATTCCGTTATAAAGCCATCTTAACTGTTCAAGTTTTTCTATTTTCTCGTAGTCGCATTCTTTAAGTTTTTCAATTTTTAATAAAATATTTTTTCTAAATGCGTAAACTCCTATATGTTTATAATATTTTACTTCAATATCGTTATCAAATCTTTTATGCGGAATTGTCGCTCTTGAAAAATACATCGCATAATCGTTGGAATCGCAAACTACTTTAACGGCGTTTTCGTCTTTTATTAAATGGCTGTCGTTTTCAATTTTTGATTTTATAGTCGCAATATCTACTTTTTCATCTTCAAAACATTTTATAATCGGCGAAAGTATCTCTTCGTTAATTAAAGGTTCGTCTCCTTGAACATTTATAATTATATCGCAGTCGATTTTTTTTGCAGCTTCAATTATTCTTGAAGTTCCCGAAGTATGAGATTTTGAAGTCATAATAGCTTTGGCGTTATTTTTTGAGCATATATCCATTATCTCTTTTGAATCTGTCGCTATTATAACATCGTCAATTTCCGAAACCGCTTTAACATTATCGTAAACGGCGATTATTATTGGCTTTCCTAATAATTCATAAGTTAATTTTTTTGGAAATCTTGAAGAATCGTATCTTGCGGGAATTATCGCCACCGTTTTAGGCATAATTATTTTTCCTCCATTATATCTTTTACCATTTTATATAATTTGCTTTTAAACTCTTCTTCGCTTTTAGATTCCAAAAGTAAAACCGCATACATACTAAATCTTGAGACTTTTGTAAATATAGAAAGCAGATTAAGATATTTTTCATTTTTACCGATTGGAGTTAAAAATATAGTTAATAAATGAACGGGCTTATTATCCAAAGCGTAATAATTTAATCCTTTTTTAGAAACCGCAAATATTAATTCGTTTTCTTCAACCTCGCTTGTCCTCACATGCGGAAAAGCAACGCCATAACCTAAACCGCTTGTTATTATTTCTTCTTTTTTATACATAAATTTTATAGTTTTGTCGATATTGATTCTCAAGCCTTTCGATTCGGCATAAATCAGCATTTCGCTTATTGCTTCTTCTTTATTTTTAGCTTTTAAGTTTAGCAAAACATAAGAACTTTCTATTATTTTAGACACTTCTTTTAATGAAATCATTTTATAACCTTCTTTTTAATTTTTATTCAAATTTTAAATTTTCAAATTTCAGTATTAAATTTTTCCTTCAAATATTGCCGCATTGTATATTTTTTCTGTATAACCTCCAAAGTTATATTAAGCGGATAAGCTTTATTATGATTCTTAAAATTTATTGCTACGGATTCATCGTCCAAATCTATTGAGCGAGATAATTCCCATTTGCCTTTAAATTTCATTCTAATAACTTCGCCTATATACGCGCTTATTGAAAATATAATATTTCTGTTATTGTCATTTTCTAAAATTAAATTTAATTTCTCGCTAAAAAATTTATCTATTTCTAATAAACTTTTTAAAGTATAATCTATATGATAGCCTTCTCGAATCAGAAAATTGCTTATCCAAAAAGAACTTCTTAATATTTCTTCATGCGGCAAAATACTTTTTGACATTTATATATTCCTTTATATAATATATTAAATCTTTTTTATAATAAGTCAAATTTAAAATTATATAATATTTGTAAATTATGCCGAAAAATAATAAAACTATATCGAAATTATAATTTAGGATATTATAAGTGATTTTGGATAAAGATTCATTTTCAGGATTCGTAAAATATATAGAAAATAATTTTAATTTTGATTTTCTTTCAAAAATACCTGGATATGAAGAAGATTATAAAATACAAAAAGAATCAATACTAAAATTAATAAAAAATTCGGATAATAACGATACTTTTTTAGATTATATTTCTTATACATACTCTCTTTTAAGAAGCGATATTATAGAACAAATTATATCTCTATCTTGGGAAAAACCTAACGGAATGAAAGACAGTTTTATTAATGACGATAAATTTGAACTTAATATTAATCAAAAAATAAATTATATATCTATACTTTTAGTTATAAGAGATATAATGCATACAAGTTATATTGCTTCTCTTCCGATATACAACGAATATAAATATAATCAAAAAGAATTTTGCGATAAAGCAAAAGAGATGATAGAAAACTCTATAGATAATATATCGACTTTAGGAAATATAAACCCAATCTTTATAGCGATTGCCGCAAAAAGCATATTGCCTTTTTCTATAAAAAGCGATGAATTATCAAGTTCGTCAAAATTAATATCGATTTTATTTAATATATCTAGAATAATAGGCGCTTATCCTTATTGTGAAAACAATAGCGAAAGAACGCAACCAATTTTTTTAAGCGCAATTTATAATTTGACAAATAACGCTTCTTTTTTAGGAATTGATTATAAAATGATTAGACAATTATATGATAAAGTGAAATGCGGAGAAATACGGTGGAAAAATTAGCCAAATATAATATTGATTTTATAGTGGCGGCGATATCTTCTTTAGTTATAATATCAATGTCAGCTTATATGATATTAAATTCAAATACAGTTATAATGAAAGTTTTAATAATTTTAGAATTTCTATGTTCTTTTTATTTTGTTAGCGTATTTTTTTATAGAATTTCAAAATATTCGAGAATAGAATTATTTTTTTATTTAATAACTTTTTTAATTCCTTTTATGATGTCGATACTTGGAATATTTTACGCTTTAAACTTTTTTTCTTTGAATAGAGTATTTTTGAAAGAAAATATAATTTCTTCTTTTCTTACGCGCGGTTATCATTTTCTTTTTATATTTTATATAACGCATATAATATATTTCTTTTATTTATTCGTTTTAGAAAATAAGAAAAGTTTTTATTCAAGCATATCTTCGCATTTTATAATAATAATATCCGCGGCTATGGCGATTATATTTATTATAATTTATGCGGTGCTTAATTGGATATTTGATAATAATATAATTAAATCTTATCAAAATACAAAAAATGAAATTATATACGAAGCCGATACGACTTTTTATAGAGAGCATAATTCTGAAGGTTTTGAATACGAAAGTTTTGCAAAATCTCTAAATATAGCTTTGCTTTATTACGATAACGAATTAAAATATCAATCGGATAATTGGGACGAATTTGAAAGCAAACATTTATTATTTGAAGCAGCGATTATTCAAGGAAACGGATTTTTTATTATGATAAGCGGAAAGCAATTTATTTATCCTTTCTATATGTTTATACTTATTTATATTATAGTTAATTCTATCGTCTTAACATTTTCAATAATATTCTTTAAAATATTTTTAGAGCAAAAATTTAACTCTTATATCGATATAATAATTAAAGGTTTTGAAGAAGAAAATTTTATATATGCGATAAATACGGATAATATGGACGAAACTGAAATTAAAACTCTTTCAAAATTATACAATAAAAAACTACTCGCTTATAAATACAGAGAAAGATATATAAAAATGTTTACAAAATAGCGTCTATTCATAAAATATTTATCATAATTGTAATTGAAAAAAAACTAATATTAGTATATTATTCTTCTATCAAAAATTAGGAGATAATATGCCTGTAAATAAAAAAGTTAAATCAAAAAAATCGGTTTCTACAATTAAGAAATCAGTTAAAAAAATTATTAATAAAAATAGCAATAAAAAAAGTAATCTTGCTAAAAATTCTATAAAGAAAGTTGTTTCAAAAAATACAAAAAAAATAGCGACTACAAAATACTATGTTTCTGAAACTCCTTTAAAATATGCCGATAGAGAAATATTTGGAGCAATAAAAAGAGAATATAAAAGAGAGTTATCCGTATTGGAACTTATAGCGAGCGAAAATATAGTTTCTAGAGCGGTTATGGAAGCTCAAGGCTCAATATTTACAAATAAATATGCGGAAGGTTATCCTGCAAAAAGATATTATGGAGGATGCGCCGAAGCGGATGTTATAGAAAATCTTGCAATAGATAGAGCGAAAAAATTATTCAAAGCGCCTTTTATAAATGTTCAACCTCATTCTGGTTCGCAGGCAAATATGGGAGTTTATATGTCTATTTTGCAAACGGGCGATACTTGTTTGGGATTGTCTTTGGATGCGGGCGGACATTTAACGCATGGAAAGAAAGTTAATTTTTCGGGAAAGATTTATAATTTTGAGCATTACGGCGTAAGTAGAGAAACGATGCAAATAGATTATAACGAAGTTAGAGATTTAGCTTTGAAACATCGCCCTAAAATAATAGTGACAGGCGGAAGCGCTTATCCAAGATTTATTGATTTTGCAAAATTTAGAGAAATTGCAGATGAAGTCGAAGCATATTTATTAGTCGATATGGCGCATATTGCTGGACTCGTTGCGGCGGGCTTGCATCCTAATCCTGTAGAATACGCTCATTTTGTAACGGGAACTACGCATAAAACTTTAAGAGGTCCAAGAGGCGGTTATATTATTTCAACAAACGAAGAACTTGCAAAAAAAATAGATAAAACAATTTTTCCTGGAATTCAAGGCGGTCCTTTAATGCATGTTATTGCTGCAAAAGCCGTGTGTTTTAAAGAAGCTTTGGATAAAAAATTTATTGATTATCAAAAGCAGGTTTTAAATAACGCTAAAACTATGGCGAATGAATTTATATCTAAAAATTATAATATCATTTCGGGCGGAACTGACACGCATTTAATATTGGTTGATGTTAAATCTTCAAAAGGAATTACGGGACAAATTGCCGAAACGGTTTTAGATAAAGCGCATATAACGATAAATAAAAACGGAATTCCTTACGATAGCGAATCTCCTATGGTTACAAGCGGAATGAGACTCGGAACTCCCGCAATTACCACAAGAGGATTAAAAGAAAGAGATATTATAGAATTGGTTAATTATATGGACGAAGCGCTTACAAATTACGATAACGAAAAAATTATTAATTCGGTTGCAAAGAAAGTTGACGCTTTATGCAAAAAATATCCAATTTATAAATATATATCCGAAATGTAAAAATGAATGCGAATTTAATAAATGAAAATTCTATAGTATCGAATCTTATAAACATATACGAAAGATTTGGTTTCAAAAAAATTAAATTAAGCAAATTTGAAGATTATAATTTATATAATAATAATAAAGATTTTCTTCAAACGGAACATATTTTAACTTTTATGAATTTGAACGGGAATTTGAAATCTCTTCGCCCCGATGTAACTTTATCGATAGTAAAAAAAGTTCTTAAAGACAATGAAAAAGAAACTCAAAAAATATATTATATAGAAGATATTTATAAAATAGTTTCAAACGAATACGAAGAAATTCCGCAAGTCGGAGTAGAAATTATAGGCAAGTTAAATAATTATTCTAATTTGGAAATTATAAGTATGGCTATAGAAAGTTTGAAATCGATAAATAAAAATTATATTTTGGAAATTTCAAATATAGATTTTATCTCCGCCATTTTTGACGAAATTAATTTAGAAGAAAATTTAAAAATAGAAATTCTTAATAATATATATTTAAAAAATAAGCATGATTTGGAAAAATTATTAAATAAAAATGTCGATTGCAAATATAAAAAATATATTTTATCATTTATTGAACTTTCTGGAAATTATAAAGATATTTTAAAAAAATTGAAAAGTTTAATAATAAATAAAAAGATGCAAAAATCTTACGAAGAATTAAAAAGTTTGTCTTTCGTTTTTGAACTTTATAATAATTTTGATAAAATTTTACTTGATTTTTCTATTGAAAGTCAATTAGGATATTATAACGGAATTATTTTCAAAGGTTATATTAAAGAAAGTAACGATATAATTCTTTCGGGCGGACGATACGATAAACTTCTTAATAAATTTAATTCAAATAAAAACGCGATTGGTTTTGCAATTTACATGGATAAATTATACGAAAAAAATAAAACGAGCGATTTTATCGATATTCTAATTTTATATAAAAGCGGAGATGAAAATATTTTATTAAACGAAGTTAGAAAATTTATGAATAAAAATAAAAAAGTGAGAGTCGATATTTACGGAGATAATTCTATTGAAAATTATAAAGATAAGTATATTTTTGATAAAGATAAATTGATTAAATATTAGATTATAATTTAATGTATGTCTTTTTATTAGACTCTATTGCATAATTTTATTTATTATGATACTATATAAAGTATTTAAAATAATAAATTATAAAAATAAGGAATAAAAATGAATATGTTGGAAAAATCGGAAGATATAATAGCCTATATAAAAAATTCCAAAAAGAAAACGCCCGTTAAAGTTTATATAAAAGGAAATTTGGAAAATATAAAAACTGACGCTAAAGTTTTTTCATTTGGAGACTTTCATTTTATAATTGGAGATTACGAAGATATAAAATCAATTTTAGAAAATAATAAAAATAAGATAGAATATTATCATTTGGAAAACGATAGAAGAAATTCTGGAGTTCCGACTTTAGATTATTTGAATATTAATGCAAGAATTGAGCCTGGCGCGATTATAAGAGATAAAGTAAAAATTGGAGACAATGCCGTTATTATGATGGGAGCGATTATAAATATAGGAGCTGAAATAGGCGAGGGAACTATGATTGATATGGGAGCGGTTTTGGGAGGAAGAGCTATAGTCGGTAAAAATTGCCATATCGGAGCGGGAGCGGTTTTGGCGGGAGTAATAGAGCCTCCTTCGGCTAAACCTGTGATAGTAGAGGATAATGTGATTATTGGAGCTAATGCCGTTATAATCGAGGGAGTTCATATTGGAAAAAACGCGGTAATCGGAGCGGGAGCGGTTGTTATAGAAGATGTCGCCGATAATCAAGTTGTTGTTGGAAATCCCGCGAAAGTTATAAAAAATGTAGATGAAAAAACGGCTGATAAAACAAAATTGGTTGACGATTTAAGAAAATAGATTTTTAAAATAAATAATTTTTAATTAGAAGGATAAATTATGGATAGTAGTTATTTAAATAAAAATATAATATCGGTTCCTTATTCTTTGATAAGAGATTTAACGGAAAAAGCGGAAAAAATTAAAGACAGCATAACGCTTACGATTGGCGAGCCAGATTTACAGCCTCCGAAAGAACTTATTGAATATGCATGCGAATACGCTAAAACTCATAAACTACCTTACACTCATGCGGGCGGCGGCGAGAAAATAAGAAATTTGGTAGCCGAACATTATAATAAATATTACAAAGCTAAAACTAACGCTAATTGCGTGACTATGCATATAGGTTCTATGGAAGGACTTTCTTCAATATTAAAGACGATATTAAATCCCGATGACGAGGTTATACTTCCGACTCCTTTTTTCTCTCCTTATGAACAGATAATAAAAATAGCTCATGGAAAAGCCGTTTATTTGGATACAAGAAGCGATAATTTTGTAATAAAGCCCGAATCTATAGAAAAAGTTTTAACGAATAAAACTAAAGCGATTCTTTTCAGCAATCCTGGAAATCCTTCGGGATATATGCTAAAAAAGGAAGAGGTTGACGAGCTTGTTAAATATTTTGAAAAGAAAAATATTTTTGTAATGGTTGATGAAATTTACTCTGCAATTTCTTTTTATCCTTTCATCTCTTTCGCATCCTACGAATCGATAAAAGATAAAGTTATAATTTTAAATGGTTTTTCAAAATCGCATTCTATGACGGGCTGGAGAATCGGTTATAGCATAGCGCCTGCAGAAATTAGAAAATATATTTTGAATGCAAGTTTTAATAATGTCGGAAGTATGGTTTCTTTATCTTGCGCAATCGCCGAATACGCTTTAGAAAAATTTCCTGTTATTACCGAGTTTAGAGATACTTATAGAGAGCGAGCTTTGACTATGTCTAAAGATTTAGCCGAATTGGGATTTGAAATTATAGAACCGAGAGGAGCTTTTTATTTATTTGTCGGATACGATAAATTTTCAAAAAAATCTTCTTTAGATTTTTCTTTAGAATTATTGGATAAAACTGGAGTCGCTGTAGTTCCTGGAGAAGCGTTTGCCGAAGACGGATATTTTAGAATAGCATTAACTCAAGATATGCCTTTATTAAAAGAAGCCGTTAATCGTATAAAAGGTTTTATAGGAAAAATATAAGTTTTAGACTATTGACATTTTTATTAAATATGTTAGAATAAATTAAATAAATAATTATTGAGGTAACAAAAATGATAACGGTGAATAAATTCTCATCTCATCTCATCTCATCTCATCTCATCTCATCTCATCTCATCTCATTGCTATAATTATAGCAAGTTTTGTCATTTTAAATTTTTTATTACAAAATTTAATTATATATTTAGAAATCTGAAAGAGCATGGTTTTGGAGTTAAATCATGATTCTTTTCGACATATTATATAATATAACAATTTATCCAATAGAGTTTATAATAGAAATTGTATTTTATTTATTTAATAATGTATTCAAATCTGGTTATGCTACAAGTTTATTCTTTTTAAGTTTAATTATAAATTTTATCTCTTTACCTTTATACAATATAGCAGAAAGTTGGCAGGCAAAAGAAAGAGCTATTCAAGAAAAAATGAAACCTATGATTGATAATATAAAAGCGGTTTATAAAGGCGACCAAAGATATTTATTAATTAGAGCTTGTCAAAGAATTAACGGCTATAAAACAATTTATGCATTCAGAGGAACTTTAGGACTGCTTATACAAATTCCTTTTTTCTTGGCTGCTTATAATTTTATTCATAATCTCTCGGGCTTGCAACTCGGCAGTTTTTTATTTATAAAAGATTTTTCAAAGCCTGACGGAATATTAAATATTGGAGATATTAGCGTTAATATTTTGCCATTTATTATGACATTATTTAGTTTATTAGCTGGTTTGGTTTATAGCAAAAAATTAAGATTTAAGGAAAGTTTGCCGTTATATATTGTTTCGTTAATATTTTTAGTTTTGCTTTATAATTCGCCTTCTGGTTTAGTATTTTATTGGACATTGAATTGTTTATTTTCATTGATAAAAAATATTTTTATAGAATATAAATTATATAAAGTCTTTGTAGTGAATAAATATAAGATTTTAAGAGGTTATAATATATTTTTTATAATATTAACAATTATTTTTATTTTGCTTTTATCTTTAGGAAATATTGAGAGAAAAGCTTATTTATACGATTTTTCTTTTGAAGAAGTATTACAAGAAAAAAATATGATGTATTTATTCCGATTAAATTTTTATAGCAAAATATTTAGAAATAGCGATATTTATGGACTTAAAGTTGATACGAATAAATTAAATAACGATTCAATTATAGATATAAAATTTGACTATAATGGCAGTCCTTATGGAAATATAATATTAAAGGATTATATTGAAAACATAGGAAAAATAGAAGTTTATTATAAATTATTTATTAAAAAATATATTATAAATATTCTTATAATATTATTTATTTTATTTATATTATTCAATAGTTATAAATACATTTTAAAAATATTTTCGGATAGTTTTTTAGAGAAAAGAAATTTATTGATTATAAGTTCCTGTTTGGTTATAAGCGTATTATCGGGGCTATTTATTTCAAGTTCTTTAATCGGAAATTCGCCGACAGAATTTAAAAGTCCTTTCGATTTAATAATAAATGATTTATCTATGAGTTTGGGATTATTTTTATTTTATCCGTTATTTATTTATGTTTTATTTTCAGAAAATATAAAAAATTATTTAACTTTATTATTAATATTCGTAGCTTCTTTTGTTTTGGTAAATACATTTATAATGAAAGGAAATTATATAAATATTAACGCGGATTTTGTATTTGATAATACAGATTTATTGAAAGCTTCATTAAAAGAAATATTATTAACGATTATTTTAGCAGTTGTTTTAATTTCAATAATTATTTTAATCATTAAAAAGAATAAAGCGATATTTTTAATTAATATTTATTCTATAGTTTTATTGGTTTTAATAAGCATTTCAATATTTGATATTTCAAAAATAATTAAAGAACATAATAAATTGAGCGATAGCCAAATAGAGAGCGATAAACCTTCCACTACAAAAATATTTAATATTTCAAAAACTGGCGAAAATGTATTTGTATTTGTTTTGGACAGAGCGATTAATTCGTATTGGCTTGACGCTTTTGAGAGATTTACTAATTATAAAAAAGATTTTGACGGATTTGTATTTTATCCTAATAATGTTTCTTTTTCACAGTCAACCATAAGTATTGGCTCATTATATGGCGGATACGATTATTTACCTTATGAAATGAGTATTGACGGCGGTTATAATATTACTAAATTCCATAACGAAGCGTTGCTTACAATTCCTTTGGCTTTAGAAAAGTATAATTATAAATCTTCTGTGATTGACCCTCCATATGAAAACTTATTGGGTGATACATATAAGAAAGTATTTAAAGATTATACTAATATATCAGTTTATAATAGTTCTTCAATACTTAATTATAGTTTGAATAATTACCTAAATTTGGATAGTAATTTTAATATAGAAGAATTAGCTAAATTAGAACAAAAAAATAAAATAATAAGATTTTCCATATTTAGAATGCTTCCAATTAATTTTAGAGCTGATTTTTATAGAGATAAAAGATGGTTTTTAACTTCTTCATCTTTCATAAGAATTAACTCAAGCATAAAATATTATTCTATGTTATTATCAACCCCCTATTTTCTTAATACAAAGAAAAGCGGTAATTATTGTAATGTTATATACAATATTATAACTCATGAACCTGCTTTCTTTTCTTCGGATTTTTTGCCTCATTTGGAATTAAATGAAGTTGATAATAAGGATATGATTATTTTTAAAGACGATAATTCAGTCAGACATTTTTATGCAAATATTGCTTCTATTAATTGTATGACAAATTTTATAAGTTATTTAAAAGAAAACGATATTTATGATAATACTAAAATAATAATCGTTTCGGACCATGGGGCTGGAGTTAATACTACTTCCACAAATAAAAATATAAATTTTATTAATCCTTATAACGCTTTACTAATGTATAAAGATTTTAATTCTAGAGGCGAAATCAAAATAGAAACAAATTTCATGACAATAGCCGATACTCCATATTTAGCCACAAAACATATACCGAATATACAAAATCCGTTTAATAATAAATTGATTACCAACGATTATAAAAACAAAGGTGTTTATTTAATAAGAGTTAATTCTTGGAGACCTGAAGGGCAATTTTCAAATCGCTATAATTTTAACCAATATTATTATGTTAAAGATAATATTTTTGATATTAATAATTGGAAAAAATTTGTTGTAGATTGGAAAACTAAAGAAACAAAGGAAATTGAATTAAAATGATTAAATTTTTTAATAAATTTTTAAAAGAATTTTAAGGAGTAGAAATGATTTTATCCATTGTAGTTTTATTTATAATAATTCAAAGCAGTCTTTTTTGCTATATTGACCCTGGCACAGGAAGTTTGCTTTTTTCGGCATTATTTGGAATAATCGGAACTTTATTCTTTTTGTCGAAAGCGCTTTTAATAAAATTAAAGACTTTTTCTTTTGCTGATAAAATAAATAAAAAAGAAAATATCTCTAAAGCTAAAATAATAATTTACGGCGAAGATAAAAGATATTATAATGTGTTTAAGCCAATCATAGAAGAATTAATAAATTTAGAAATTCCTACGATTTATTATAGCTCAAGCTATGACGATAAAATTTTTGAAATAAAAAGCGATTTTCTTAAAAGCGAATTTATAGGAACGGGAAATAAAGCTTATGCGAAATTAAATTTTATAGAAGCGGATATTTGTTTAATGACGACTCCGAATTTAGATGTATTTCAATTAAAGCGCTCTAAAGGAGTTAAGAAATATGTTCATATAACGCATTCGTCAGCGGAAACTTCAACATATTGTTTATATTCTTTAGATTTTTTCGATGCGGTATTTTTAAATGGCGAACATCAAATAAGAGATATTAGAGAATTGGAAAATAAAAGAAATACTATAATTAAAGATTTATATGTGGTAGGAAATCCTTATTTGGACGAACTTTCAAAAATGAAAGAAACGATAACAAAAGAAAATAATAATAAAAAGACTATTCTTATAGCTCCTTCTTGGGGAATGAATTGTTTATTTAGAAGGTTTGGCGAAAAGTTATTAGACAATATAGTTAACTCCGATTATAATATTATTATAAGACCTCATCCTCAATCTTTAATATCGGATAAAGATATTATTGATAAATTTCAAAACAGATATAAATATAAAAATAATGTAGAGTGGGATTTCAATAGAGTTAATATTTATTCTCTTTCTAAAGCCGATATAATGATTTCAGATTTTTCGGGAGTAATATTCGATTACGCTTTTCTTTTTGAAAAACCCGTAATAATACCAAGTTTTACTTTCGATAAAAGAGGAACGGACGCTATAGAAATAGACGAGGAAGTTTGGACTTTTGAAACCATCCCTAAAATAAGTTTTAAATTAGATGAAAATAATTTTTCTAATATTTCACAAATAATAGAAGATTCTATTAATAATGAAACATTAAAAAATAATATTTTAAAAGCTAAAGAAGAAGCGTATATGTATGAAGGGCAGGCTTCAAAAAGAGCGGCTCAATTTCTAAACGATATGCTTATAACGATTAATAATTAGCGAGGATATTAAAATGAAAGCTATAATATTAGCCGCTGGTATGGGAACGAGACTCTCTCCTATGACTTTATTAAAACCAAAACCTTTGCTTGAAATTAAAGGAAAAACCATTTTAGAAAATATGATAAAATTTTTAAATCGTGGAGGAATAAACGATATTACCGTAGTTACGGGTTATAAACATGAATTGTTTGACGAATATAAAGAAAAATTAGGATTTAAAAAAGTCGTATATAAAGATTATAAAAATAAAAATAGCAGCTCTTCTCTAAAATTTGTAATAGACGAAATAGAAAAAGGAACTATAATATTGAACGGAGATTTATTTATAAACAAATCTTTTATTGAATATATAAAACCGAATATTTCTCAATTATTATCTCAACAAATTACCGAAGGAGTAATTTCTTGGGGATATATAATAGACAGCAATTTTAAATTAATAGATATAGATACAAACGCTATAAACGGATACGGAGACGGAATAGCGATATTTGATAATGAAGAAGATTTAAAGATTTTGAAAAAAGAATTAATAAATTGCAGCGATGAAGAATATTGGGAATATTGTATATTAAGAGCTATTGATAAAATAAATTTCTACTCTTTTAATTATGACGATATTTATACGGAAATAGATTCGTTTAAAGACGCCTTATATCATAATTTATTAACTCCCGAAGAGATAGCACAACAATGCAGTGACGATGGAAAAATAGAAAGACTCGCTGGAATAACAAATATTAATTATAAGATTAAATTTTTAAATGAATATAAGGTTATAAGAATTCCTGGCAAAGGAACTGAAAATATAATAGACAGAACTTCGGAAAAAGAAATTTTAAATATTTTATACGATAAAGATATAGTTCCTAAAAGCGATTTTTACGATAGCGATATAAAATTAACCGATTATTTAGAAGGTTATAGGTCTTTAGATTTTGACGACTTAAAAAATTACGAGACAATTTTTCCTTTAATAATTAAACAAATGAAAAAACTTCATTCTATGCCACACGATAATTATAAAAATTTTAATGTTATATCTATGATAGAAGAAATTAAAAAATACGAGAAACTTGCAAATATAATTTTGGTTACAAAAATAGAACATAAATTTTTGCTTAATATAGCAAGAAAAATGGACGAGGGTAAACAAGTTTTATGCCATAGAGATTTGCAACTTCCTAATATAATGTATAACGGCAAAGAAATAAAATTTGTAGATTTTGAATATTCTGGATTTTCTTCAATACTTTGGGAAATCGGAAACTTTACGGCGGAATTAGAATTAAATGACGAACAAATTAATAAATTTATAGAATTATATAAAGACATAACTTATAGAGAAATAATCGAAGGACAATTAATGTCTAATTATGTATGGGCTTTATGGGGATGGATTTACGATTCAATAGATTTGGGAAGAAATTATTTAACAAGATTTCATTATAATCTAAATTATTTAATGAAAAGTAATTAGGATAAAATATAATGAAAAGAGATAAAATTTTAGGACATACTTTTGCATTTTTAAGCGTTTTATTCTGGTCTTCTTTATATGTTTCTACAAAAATACTGCTTGAAAGTTTTAATCCGCTTGAATTGTTGGTTTTGCAATTTTGTATGGGATATATTCTATTGCTCATAATTAAACCTAAAAGACTAAAATTAAATAATAAAAAAGAAGAAATATATTTTGCTCTCGCGGGATTAACGGGAATAACTATTTATAATTTATTTTTAAATTTAGCTATGAGTTATTCGCTCGCTTCAAATGTAAGCGTTATAATCGCCGCAGCTCCATTATTCACGGGAATATTTTCGTTTATATTGAGAATTGAAAAGCCTTATATTAGTTTTTTTATAGGTTTTATAGTTTCTATTATTGGAATTACTATATTAAGTTTTAACGGACAAGCCGAACTTAAATTAAATCCTTTAGGAGATATTTTAGCTATAGTCTCAAGCATAGGTTGGGGACTTTATTCGGTTATAATAAAAAATATAACGGATATGAAATACGATATTATTTTATCCACAAGAAAAGTAATATTTTATGGAATAATATTTATGATTCCGTCTTTTCTATTTTTAGATTTTCACCCTAATTTTAAAGCGTTTGCAAATCCTATAACTTTATTTAATATGATATTCTTGGCTACATTTGCTTCTGGAATATGTTTTATAATATGGAATAAAGCTACCGATTTGATAGGAGTTATTAAAACAAATATATATGTTTATTTAACTCCCGTAATTACAATATTTGTTTCTATAATAGTATTGAAAGAACATATAACGATTATTGCAATTGTAGGCATTGCATTAACTTTAGCTGGCGTTATAATTTCAGAGTTAAGATATTAAATTTAAAATTATATTGATAAAATTCTTTAATTATTTATAATATTAAACAATTCTAATATTTTTAATTTTAAGGAAAAATTTTTATGAATATTTTTTGTTTTACAAATTAATTGGAAGACTAAAAAAATAAAAGAAATTGATTTAAAGTGATTAAATTTTTTTAAAAGAATTTTAAGGAGTAAAAATGATTTTATCCGTTGTAGTTTTATTTATAATAATTCAAAGCAGTCTTTTTTGCAAAATAATAGCTCTAAAATATTTTTAAAAATTACTTGATTTACAAAATAAAATATATTATCATTTAAAATCAATATTTAACTTTTATAATTTGCGGAGATTGAATTGAAAATTAAAAAAATATTATATAATTTTTATATTAACTCTTTTATAATTATTTCAATATTATATTTTACGATAACTCAATTTTTACTTCCGTCACTTTCGATTGACAGATTTAAAATAAGTTTTATAGATATATTATATATTTATTTATTTTCTTTAATTTCTTATTTTCTTTCAAATAAAAAATTGGTAATCTCTTATTTGTTTATTATAGTTTCGGTTTTTTCATTTTTTACAATAGAACCTTTAGGAATAACTATTTTAACTAAACCGATATTTTTTACAGATATGGAATATTTATATCCTTCGCTAATTGAAGTTTTGCCATTTTATATGCAAATAATTACGATAGCGGCTACAATATTATATTTTTCTTCGCTTTTTGCATTTTCAATATATTTTTTATATAGATTAATTAAAATATTTTTGATTGATAAGAAAAAAGGAATTATATTATTTTTTATAATTTTAATTACTACTTATTTATCGTTTTTTAGAGAAGTTAAAATTAATTCTATATATCCAAATTATATTGAAAGAGTAAATAAATTTGGAATAATAAATTCAATAAGTTATAGAATTTCTTTCGACAGAGAAAATAATAAAGTAATTGCAAATATTGATAATGTTAAAAATGCGATTGAATTATTAAAAGAAGTTCAAAATAAAAGAGAGATTTCAAATTTAATTATGCCTTACGATTATACTAATAAAAGAAATGTTTTTATAATTTTTATGGAATCATTTTACGATTATAGTCATTTTTTAGAATTGTTTGATAAAGACCCTTTTCCAAAAGAATATAGAGAATGGGCTTTACAGTCGTCAAAAGTCGGACCGAACGATGGGAACGGAAGTTTATTTGCAAGGCTTTCGGGTTTAATTGGAACTTCGCCGATTTATCCGAAAAAACAAAAAAGCAAGGTAAATACCGCTTTGCCTTTTTTAATGAAAAACGCTGGCTATAAAACAATCGCGCTTGAAGAATGCGGAATAACTTTTAATTTAGACAAATTATTTCCAAATATTGGATTTGAAGAAATTATATTTAACTTGGGACTAACAAACATAAAAAATTATATAAAGAATAACGATTTTGAAGAGCCTGTATTCGTTTCTGGATTTACATTTTTGGGGCATGCTGGAAGTCATATAAAAAATGATTTTAATATTTTTGAAAACAATAAAAGATTTTACGAAAAAATTAATCGAAAAGATAAAAAAGTTTTGCTTGAAACTATGGAAAATTCCGTTATGGCTGCAATTGATATAATAGAAACTAAAAATATAATTCTTCAAAAATATCCCGATGCGATTATAATTTTTAAGCATGACCATTTATATCCTTATTTGGCGGGAATGATTTATAATTCTTCTGTAGACGAAAATATAAAAAAAGAATTTTTTGAATCTTACGCTATTAGTCCGCTTTTAATATGGAATGGCAGAAACGGAGCTTTTAAGTTGGAAGACGGATTTCCGCCCGAAAATATTCCGTTATTTATAGCCGTAAATACTAAAATTAATTGGACGAATTCTATA
Organism: Brachyspira aalborgi; assembly: GCF_008016455.1. NCBI lineage: Bacteria > Pseudomonadati > Spirochaetota > Spirochaetia > Brachyspirales > Brachyspiraceae > Brachyspira > Brachyspira aalborgi. The sequence continues at coordinate 2,375,507 of NZ_SAXU01000001.1, forward strand.
ATTTCGCTTTTATATAAAGATAAAACGGAAGGAATTATAAGATTTTATAATAATTTTTATACGAACGAAAATAATAAAATTATCCGAATAGAAGTTAGTAAAGAAAGTTTGTCTTATAAATATAATTACGCTCAAAGAATTTTATCGGAAGATATTTTAAGAGGCGAAAAATATTTTAACGATATAATAACTCGATAATTTTTTTCTTAAAATGATTGACAAAAATTCTAAATATTGTATAATATTCCTGTAAATTAATTAAATAATGAATAAACGAACAACCGAAGAGAGAAACTTTCGGATTAAATCTATTTAACGGGAGATAAATTCTCATGAACGCAACGCAACGCAACGCAACGCAACGCAACGCAACGCAACGCAACGCAACCTACAACTATATCTTACAATCAATAATTATTTAAAATTTAATTTATCGCTCTTTTTACTTTCGCTATTTATCATTGCAATTTGGGGACTATTCTATGCCTCTATTTAATAAATTATTGCATTCAAAAATAAGAAATAAATTTGGAATAAAAATAAGTCAAACTTTAAAAAATAAATCCGTATCGGCTAAAGAAATAAAATATAAAAAATATATTCCTCTAAAATATGATTGCGAAGAAAAAGAAGAATTTATTTGTCAAATAGAAAATGGAAGAGTTTTTGCCGATTGGGGATTTATTTTTACGGAAGACGGATTTTATATAAAAGATGTTTTGCCGCTAAACATAATCTACAGTCCGCAAGAATTGTTTGGCAGATTTATATTTTATAAATTCAGAAAAAGAAGAAAAATTAAAGGAAACATATTCGTTTTAAAATCGCAATGGCATGTTTATTACGGACATTGGATACATGAAATATTATCTCGGATATTTTTACTTAAAGATTCTAAATTATTTGACGAGATAGATACAATTATTTTAAGTAAACATTGTAAAGCTAAATTTTATTTGAAAGGGCTTAAATTATTCAGTTTGGATAAGAAAAAAATTATATTAGTTGAAGATGAAGAAGAGATAATATGCGACAATTTATATTTTTCGTCATTTCCTGGAATTTCAGTTGCAAATCCTCCAAAATGGGTATGCGATAAATATTTAAATCTAACTAAAGAACTGCTTTCAAAAAATAATTTTCATTTTTACGATAAAATTTATATAAGCCGTAAAAGAGTTAAAACGAGGAATATTTTGAATGAAAACGAACTAATAAATATTTTATCTCCGTTAGGTTATAAAGTAATATATCCAGAAGATTATTCTTTGGAAGAGCAGTTTTGCATATTTAATAAGGCTAAAAAAATTATATCGGTATTGGGAAGTGGACTTACAAATTTAGTTTGCTGCGATAAGGAAACTTCGGTTTTAGGAATAGTATCTTATGCAAGTTATGAAGACTGTCATCGCAATATTTGCAAAACTATAGGAATGAAATATTTTGAATATGTTGAAAATAATCCAGATAATATCGTCTATTTTAATAAAATAATTAAAGACAGAAATAAAAATAATTTTAAAATCGATTTGGATTTATTTAAAGAAAAATTACAAGTTTTTGAAAATTCTTAAGTTAATTAAATTATAAAATAAAGAAAGTTTATCTTATAAATATAATTTAAATATAATTACGCTCAAAGAATTTTATCGGAAGATATTTTAAGAGGAAATAAATATTTTAACAATTTAAAATAATTTCTTATATTGTTTATATTGCAAAAGTTTATTTTTTTGATAAAATTTAAAAATTATAATTTCTATATTATTTCGGATTTTTATTTTATGAATTATTTAATAACAGGTCCTATGTTTGCAGGAAAATCAAAATATTTAATAAAGTCTTTAGATTATTTGCTTATGGAAAAAAGCGATATTAAAATTTTATTTATTTATCCCGCGATGTCTTTCAGAGGATATTTTTGTAGAGATAAAACCGTTATTTTAGACAAAAGAATCGATATTATAATTGAAGAAGATTTAAATAAAAAAGATATTTATAATTATATTTCAAATTATGATATTGTAGGAATTGACGAGTTTTGTTTTTTGAAAGAAACTAATAATTTTATAAGTTTAATAAAAAATTTTAATAATATAGATTTTTATATAGCTTCGCTTGATATGGATTATAAAAGAAATTATTGGGAAAGCGTTACAAATTTAATCGAAGAAGATTTAATCGATATTCATATAAAAGTTTTCGGAAAATGCGATTGCGGAAGAAAAGGAATTTACTCAAAAAGAATAGCAAAAGATATTGACAGAATAGTTATAGGAGATGATATTTATAAATGCGTTTGTAGATATTGTTACGCGGGCGAGGACGAAGTTAAATTAAATCTATAATTTTTCATCTTTCAAAAGATTATTAAATTGGTCTCTAGCGTAAACTATAATTCTGTCGTTATGGAAAACATAACTTTTCGCGCTATTGCTTAATTCGTTAGGAACTATCAATATTCCGTTTTTAGCGTCAACTTCATTAACGAGCATAAAAAAATCTCTAACCATTAACTCTCCTATAGAAGTTTTTCTCCATCGTTTAAATGATATTAAAGTTAACTCTCTCTTACTGCCTTTAATATCGTAAGCTAAAAAATTAAGTTCGTCTTTATTAGTATCGTTAAATTTATCTTCGTATTCTTGCGTTATAATATAAGATAGTTTTGTAGTTATTATATTTTTGCAAAGTTTTTTAAATTCGTTAATATCCAAATCGTATATTTTATCCACTTTTTTTGTAATGTTTATCGAGCTACGAGATTCGTTTGAGTCGACTGCATTTTTCAAATCTTCTAATATTCTTCCGTCTATATTAACCGTTTTTTCTATTTGTATTAAATTTGATATATAAGACAAATCTAAAAAAGATTGCTCCCACATATTAATTGAATTTTCCCAAGTTTCTATATTTTCTTTATCTATATATTTTTCATAATTATCGTTTATATATTTGTTATTGTTTGAATTTTTTAAATTTCTTAAAAGCGATAATTGATAGTTTGCTTTATTAATTTGATACAAATATTTTAATATCGTATTTATATTATAAATATTAAATTTAGTTTCATTAAAAGATTCAATAGTTTCAAAATATTTTATTGAAAGTTCCATTTCTCTTAAAAAATAAGAATAAAAAGAATAATCCAAAATTAAATCGGCATAATTAATATTAACGCCTTTCGATAAATATAAATCGTATAAACTATCGTAAATTCTTTTAAATCTTTCATTATCGCCAAGTTTATAAAGAATAAATAAATATGTTTTATTAATATAAAATCTAAAATCATCGCTTATATTTTTTTCTATTGAAAGTTTTTCTATAAAATATTTTGCAATATTAAGTTTATCTGAAATTATATACATAGATATTAAACTTTTTTCAATATTATAAATTTCGTCTAAATCTCTATTTGAATACTTTAATATTCTTTTATAAAATTCTTCTAAAAACATTATCGATTTATTAAAATCTTTAATATTGAAAAAACAAAAAGCGGCGACTTTAAGACTTTCCAATTCAAATTCATTTTTTGAAAGCAAAGCTTTATTGAAATAATTTGAAGCTACTAAATTATAACCGTTTTCTCCCAATATAGTTCCAATTTTTATAATATAAAAAATATTACCTGGTTCTAATTTAATTATTTTTGAAGAATATATAAAACTTTTTTCTTTTTCGTTTAATTTATCGTATTTATCTTCGAGTCTTTTACATATTTGAAGTTCTTCAAAATCTCTTAAATATCCAACTTCAACAAGTCTTTCGTATATATCTAAAGCGGATTCATAATCTCCCGCTTCATCTTCAAGCAAAGCGAGTTGATGCATAGAATTATAATCTTTAAAATTATCGGTTAAATTTTTCTTTAATTCCTCTATTTTCTTTAAAGTGTTTCTTTTTATTTTTACTTTATTTTTATCTCTGAAAAGTATTTTCATTGCAAGTAAGATAACAAGCAAAAAGCATATAAAAGCTACGGAATAAAGATAGAAATTATACATTGATAATCCTTAAAAGTGTCAATTCTAATTAAAAAATATGTTTTTATTATTTTTATATCTTAAATAATATTATCGGTATTTTTATTTTATATAAACATTTAAAAACATATTAACAAAAAATAATAATAGACATTTATTTATTTTTATAGTAATATAGTATTATAAATTAAAAATAAATTTAGAGCTATTGTTTTTATGAAACTATTAATGGTATCAAGCGAAGCGTTCCCATTTTCAAAAACGGGAGGATTGGGAGATATTGCGGGAAGTTTGCCTATTGCATTCGACTCAATAAAAATTAACTCTTCATTGGCGATTCCTCTTTATAAAGAAAATTATAAATTCGTAAACAAAAAAAACTTATTTGCAAAATTTAAAATAAAACATAATAAAGACGATATTGAAGTTGAAATTATAAAAATTAAACATCCTGAAAATTCTAATATTACGGTTTATTTTATTAAGCAGGATAATTTTTTTAAGAGAAACGGATTATATTCCGAAAACGGAAAAGATTATAAAGACAATGCGAGCAGATTTATTTTATTTTCAAAAGCTATAGTTCAATTACTAATTCATTTATACAAAAAAGAAAAATTTAAATTTGATATAATTCATTTAAACGATTGGCAAACGGCTTTAATATCTCTCTATATAAAAGAAGTTTATAATAATGAAGAAGCTTTAAAAAATCTAAAAGTCGTTTTTACGATTCATAATCTTGCTTATCAAGGAAATTTTTCAGTCGATATATATAATTTGCTTAATATTTCTTGGAAATTTTTTGTTTATAATAGATTGGAATTTTACGGCGATGTTAGTTTTATTAAAGCGGGAATTATTTTATCGGATATAATTACTACGGTAAGTCCGTCATATTCAAAAGAAATTCAAAGCGAAGGATACGGTTTTAGGCTTAATAATTTGCTTTCGGAAAAATCGGAAAAATTATTTGGAATACTAAACGGAGTTAATGATAAATCTTGGAATCCAAAAACGGATAAATATATAAAATATCATTATGAAATAAATTCAAATATAAAATCTGTTGAAGAATGCATAAAAAATAAAAAACTTATAAGAAATTCTTTATATAGAGAGTTTAACTTAAAAAATAATTCTTTTCCTTTAATAACTATGATTTCAAGATTCGACCCGCAAAAAGGATTAGATTTAATATATTCTTCATTTTTTGAACTTTCAACTTATGACGGAAATTTTATTTTCTTATTTAGCAAAGATAATTATTTTAAAAATTTTGAAGAAGATTTTATAAAGAGAGCGAATAGAACTAAAAATATAAAAGTAGTATTTGAATTTGACGAAGCGCTTGCTCATAGATTAACGGCTGGAAGCGATATGTATTTAATGCCGAGCAAATTCGAGCCATGCGGACTCAATCAAATTTATAGCATGAAATACGGCAGTCTTCCAATAGTTCATTCTGTTGGCGGACTTAAAGATACGGTTATAAATTATAGCGGAAATAAATCTGTAAATAAAGCTACGGGATTTGTTTTTAATAATTATTCCGTTAAGGATTTTGTAGATATTATGGATTTGGCTTTTAATTTATATAATAATAAAAAGATTTGGAATAAACTTATTTATAACGCTATGAATAAAGATTATTCGCTTTTGAAAACGGCTTTAGAATATAAAAAATTATATAAAAGATTATTAAAATAAAAATATAAAACAAAAGGAGATAATTATGGCAAAAGACCCAAGTTTCGATATAGTTTCGGAAGTAGATATGCAGGTAATTGACGACTGCGTTAATGTCGCTCTTAAAGAGATAAATAACAGATTTGATTTTAAGGGACAAAATATAACAATAGAATTAAATAAAGGAGAGAAAACTATTACAATAAACGCTCCAGCAGACTTTGTTCTTAATCAAGTTAGAGATATTTTATTTCAAAAATTTATCAAAAGAGGATTAAATCAAAAATGTTTGAGAGAGAAGAAAAAAGAAAAAGCGGCGGGAGATTCGGTTAGAGAGATAAACGAAGTTGTAAGCGGAATAGATAAAGATTTGGCTAAAGTTATAGTGAAAGATATTAAAGAAATGAAATTAAAAGTTCAAGCGAGCATACAAGACGAGCAAGTTAGAGTGTCGGGCGCGAAAAAAGACGATTTACAAGCCGTGATTAATATGATAAAAGAAAAAGATTATCCGATTCCTTTGCAATTTACGAATTATAGATAATTTATAATTAATTTATTTTATTAATTTCAAAATATAAGTTTCCAACATTAACTTTACCTTTGGCATCGTTAATAAAGTTTATATTAAATGTATATGACGATTTATTAATCCATTCGGGCATTACCTTAAAAGTATAATTTGTTTCGCTATTTTTCTTTATGGACTTTGGAAGTATATTTTCTCCGTTTACAATAATAGAACCGTTAGAGTTTATAATAAATATTTTTTCTTTCGTATCGCTATTAATCCAATCGCCCGCATAATAAGATATGTTTCTTTCGTATATTTCGTTTTTTGTTTTATTTTCATTACCGCAACTTATTGTAAATAAAATAAAAAACGATAATAAAGCGAAAAATATTTTTTTAATTTTAAAATTAAATAACAAGGGGGTTGTCCTAAAATCAAAACCCGTATTTGATAAGGACGAAAACGCATACCCCCTCGCTTTATGCCCTGAGGGATGAGCATTTAGAAATTTAGAAAATTGCATAAAAAAATTTAAAATAATTAAAGATAATATTTTGTTTCGTATAGCTAATAATAGTCCTATTAAACGACTGAAATAAACTTTGCAAGATTTTGTTTTGCAATTGAAATAAGTTTTGTAATAATTCTGTTCTGTTCTGTTCTGTTCTGTTCTGTTCTGTTCTGTTCTGTTCTGTTGACGAATTTCACTTGAAAATACATTACTATACATTAAAAAAATCCTTTGCCGAATAGTTGACAATCAATATAGATAAAGTATAACATATTTTTTAAATATGTCAATAGTTTATAAATAAAAAAATTAATAAATTTAAAATTAGGTTAAATCCCGCTTCTCTTTTGAGGGTAGTCTACTCAGCTATGGAATAAAAATTCTGTTACATAGAATAAAAAACAAGGGGATTAACCCCTCGTTTAAAATTTATATTATTAAGAGTAAAATGAAAAACAACAAAATTATTTTTTAATTAGTCTCATTAAATGCATGTTCTTTTTTAATGGAAATATTATCATTATGAGATTTATCCATTTCTTTAATATCGTCTTTTTTTAATTTACCGTTATCTTCTTTTAATCCCTGCTTTTTCATTTTTCTGTAAATATAAATATACATTGAAGAAGCTAAAATAACCGAAACTAAATCTGCTATAGGTTGCGCCCACACAATTCCATTTATGCCAAATAATTTTGTTCCTAATATTATAACGGGTATAAAAGCGATTCCCTGCCTGCTCAATGAAAGAAATAAAGAAGGAATAGCCTTTCCCAAAGCTTGAAAAGTAGACATAAATATAAATTGAAATCCTACAATCGGGGCTACAGAATAACAGGCGATTAAAAATTTAACTCCGTAGTTTATTACCTCTTCGTTATCTATAAATAGTCTAACCGACTGATTTGAAAATATAAAAGATAGAATAAGTAAAATTATTCCCGTTATGACGCTTACCAAACAGGAAAGTTTTATAGAAGCGTTCATTCTCTTATAATTTTTAGAGGCGAAATTATATCCTATAAAAGGCTGTATTCCTTGTCCTAACCCGATAAAAACTAAAATAACGAGCGTAAATAATCTTTGAGCGACTCCGAGTCCAGCTACCACATTATCGCCAAATCCAGCCGCATAATTATTTATAAGAATATTTGAAGCGCTCATTAAAATATTATTTATTGAAACGGGAATTCCTATAGCGAATACATTTTTTAATATATCCGACTGCATAGAAAAATCTTTAAAACTTATCGAAAGAAAAGATTTTTTTCTTAAAATATGCCAAGCGTAATAAATCGTAGAACATGCGTTCCCTATTATCGTGGCAAGCGCAGCTCCAGCGACTCCCATATTCATATAAAGTATCATTATCGGGTCTAAAATTATATTTACAATCGTCCCTATCATCATACCAATCATTGCCTCTTTTGAAGCTCCTTCAGAACGAATTATTTGTCCCATAGCCATTTGACTAACTACGAAAGGCGCTCCAATTCCAACAATTATTAAATAATTTTTTGCAAATTGATAAGTATTTTCGCTCGCTCCCGATATTTTTAATATAAAAGGCATGAATATTAAAAATAAAGCCATACTTATAAATCCGACAATAATACTCGCGTAAAATCCGAAAGCGGAAATTTTCTTTACTTTATCAAATTGTTTAGCTCCCAAATTCCTTGAAATATATGAAGCTCCTCCAATTCCGAAGATATTTCCGAAAGCCATTAAAAGCAAATAAATCGGCATAGTTAGAGAAACTGCGGCTACTTGATTTGGGTCTCCCGTCTGTCCTACAAAAAAAGTATCAACCATATTATAAAATACATTTACAAGCATGCCCAATATAGTTGGCATCGCTAAAGAAATTAAAGATTTATATACGGGATAATTTTCAAATATATCAATTTTTTTATCAGTCATAATTGTATCCTCCAAAAAAATAATTTTTTTAATGTCGATATATTGTATATTATATAATAAAATATAGCAAGCGATATAATATTAGAAATTTTAATTTATTAGTGAATATATTAAATTAATGATGCGAATGTGGATGAAATTTATTATAAACTTCAAATAATCTTGCATTTGTAACATGAGTATATTTTTGAGTTGTAGAAATGCTTTTATGTCCTAATAATTCCTGAACGCCTTTTATTTCGGCATCGTTATTAAGAAGATGGGTTGCAAAAGTATGTCTTAAAGTATGCGGCGAAAAATCTATTGCTAAATGCGAATTTCTCATTAATCTTTTCATTGATACTCTTATACTTCTATCGCTTATAGGTTTTCCGAATCTATTAATAAAAAGATAATCGTTTTTTATTCCGTTTTCTTTAAGTATGGTTTCTCTTATTCTAATATATATGTCCCAATTATCATATATAATCGGAAGCAAAGGAATATCTCTAGACTTTGAACCTTTTCCTCGTATTCTTAATTTTTTTGCGCCTTTTCTTATCATATTTAATTTTATTGAAGCAAGCTCTGACACTCTCAAACCTATCGTATACATAAATAAAGCCATCATTTTATCTCTGACTAATGTAAAATTTTCATTATCTCTTATCGTAAGAACTCTATTCATATCTTTAATTGATAAAAATTTAGCGACATGCTCTTCTTTCTTTGGGTTTCTCATATTAACTATTTTAGTTTTGTCCGAATAACCGTTTCTTAACATATATTTGTAAAATTTTTTAATAGAAGATAAATGCCTCGACATAGTTGTGTTGGTTAATTTTTTATTTTGCAGAAAACTTAAATAATCCCTAACCGAATAATGATTTGCTTCTTCAAATGCAATATTTCTCTTTTCTAAAAATCTTATATATTCTCTCAAATCTTTATTATAGCTATTTATAGTAAATGCGGCATAATTTAAAGTTTGTAAATAATCGCTAAAATCATCAAGCAAAAAATATATATACTCGTAATCCATTTTTGCAGCGTTTGAATTCATAAAAATCCCTTTATTAAATATATAAATTATTATCGAATATTTTATTAATAAATTTATAAAGTATGTTAACTTAAATTATTATTTATTATTATAAAATAGATGGCGTATAGTAAAATTTAATTTGTATTAAATAATTACTTTTTATGCTATGTGTCCATTTTTGCTAAAAGCATGAAAATGTTTATTCTTATCTTTACTGTCATAGCAAACGATAGCGAAACTATACTATTTTAATAAAATTTATTTATTAATGAAACTAAATTTTTAAAATTAATTTTTTTAAGTGTGTATTGTCATGCTTTAGGCTTGCAATTATGGTTTTTAGAAAAAGAAATTCTATAGCATACACAATGGCGTTAAAATCGATTTTTTAACAAATTTAAATTTATTCATAAAAATTTATTCAAAATTTTCTTTATTTGTATTCAAAGAAATAACGAATAATAGATAAATTTGCATTATATTTATTTAAAATTTGCTTTTTTAATTTTCTTTTTAAGATTTTTTGGTTTTGCCAATTTCGATTTATTATGTTTTTTAATATTCGTCTTTTCATTTATCTTTATTTCTTCTTTATAATCTTTATCAATATTCCCAATATTTTTAGAAGAAAAAATATTTTCTATCTCTTTTAATTTTTTATCTTTTTGATTAAAGAAAAATGCAATTTCTTTTTCGGTTAAATCTCTTATATGTCCCGCTTCCAAAGTTCCCGCAGATTCGCTATATTTATTCACGCATCCTACGGAAATTCGCTCCAAATCGATTACTTTATAACCCAAATGTTCGAATATTTTTCTTATCTCTCTATTTTTTCCTTCGTTTATGGTTAATCTTATTTTGCTTTGAATTCTGCCTTTAGATAATATTTTGAATTTAAAAGTCGAATAATTTATATTTTTAATCGTTATTCCTTTGCTTGCTTCAAGTAGTTTTTCGGAATCTATTTTTCCATTAATCGTAACATCGTAAACTTTTAATATTTCGTAAGAAGGATGAGTTATAATATTTGCAAACTCTCCATCGTTGGTTATAATCATAATTCCTCGAGATTCCGAATCCAATCTTCCCGCATAAAATAATCTCTCTTTTATGCCTTTAAAAAATTCCGTAATTATTCTTCTTCCTGGCAAATATTTTGTAGTGCTTACAACTCCGAGAGGTTTATATAAAGCCATATATCTTTTATTTTGTCTTTCTATGATTTTTCTGTCTAATGAAACGGTATCTTTTTCTTTTACTTTATAAGCTGGCTCTAATATTATTTCATTATTTACTCTAACCCTTCCCGACAATATCGCTTTTTCGCATTTTCTTCTGCTGGCAAATCCCGATTCTAATATAACCTTTATGAGTCTAATCTCTTCGTTATTCATATCTATTGAATTCTAAATCTTTTAATTCTCTTAATTTAGGAAGGTCTTCCAATGTGTTTATTCCGAAATGCATTAAAAATTTATCGGTAGTTCCGTAAGTTTGTCTTTTATCCAAATAATCTTTTCTTCCTTTCCAAGCTATAAAACCGTCATCCATTAAAACTCTTAAATGATAACCGCTATCGCTTTGTCTTATATCGTCAATTTCCGCTTTTGTTAATGGTTGTTTATAAGCTATTATTGAAAGAGTTTGAAGCATTGCTTTTGAAATTTTCTTTTTTCTTTTTTTATCGTATATTGCAGATAAAGTCCCAAAAGTTGAAGGAATTATTGTCATCATAACGCTGTCGCCAATTTCAAGTATTTCGATTGCACTTTTAGAGCTTCTATATTTATTATTTATATTTTCTATATGATTTCTTATATCCGAATTTTCGCATTTAAAAAGATTTCTCAATCTGCTTATAGTAACATTTCCTTCGACATATATAATAGCTTCCATTACTTTTTCAAGCTCTTCTTTATCGGAGAGTATGGAGGCGTCTATTTCAAATTTTTCTTTATTTTCTGCATTTTCAGTTTGAATATTGATAAACTCGTTATCAACTTCGTTTTTTTCAATTTCTTCTTTTTGAGTAGTAGAATTGTCAATATTATTCATTTCTTCAATTTTTTCCATTTATTTTTAGAACCCGTTAAAACCTTTTTTTAATTTTTGATTTTTTAATTATAACATAGAATTTAAAATTTTCAACTATTATATTTAATTTTAGGCGAATTATCAAAATTTTATAATATTTATAATCTACAAATTAAAAAATTTAGTTTAATCGCTTGCTTTTTTATATATTACATTTATAATAAAATATATAAATTAATTAGGAAAAATTATGAATAAATTATTTTTCATAAAGTATTATAAAATATTTAATCTATTCTATGATAAATACGCGTTTCCTCATAATTAAAAATTAATAATCCGTGAGATTATAGAAATCAAAATTCAATTTTAAAACAATAAAAAATAAATATAAATCACAAATTAAGGAGTTTATAACTTTTAATTATGATTGACACTCATGCCCGTAAATATTTTAATAAAATCTTTGTATTTGGAGCTTATGTATTTAATAAAATGCATTTTACTCCGAATATTATAACTTTTATCGCTCTTATAATTGGAATTTTTAGCGCAATATTATTTTATTATAATTATAATATAGTTTCTGTTATTCTTTTATGGATTTCAGGATATTTTGACGCGGTTGACGGAGAGCTTTCAAGACTAACAAATAATTCTTCTTCATTTGGAACTATATTAGATATTGTTTTTGATAGAATTGTAGAAATATCTATAATAATATCGGCGGCTTTAAAATTTGAAAATGCAAGAATTTATTTGATTTTTTTATGTTCTTCAATAATAATATCTATGACTATATTTTTAACCGTAGGAGCTATGAGCGAAAAGAAAGGAGTAAAAAGTTTTTATTATCAAGCGGGACTTATGGAGAGAACGGAAGGCTTTATAATGTTTAGTTTAATGATAATTCTTGAAAAGTATATTAATATTATAACTTTAATTTATTCTATATTAATATCTTTTACGGCTTTACAAAGATTTATAGAAGCAAAAAATATTTTTAAAAATAATTAAATAAAAAATTCATAAATAAAAGGAGATTAAAACAATGAAACATTTAATTATTATAATTTTTTCCGTATTATTAATAGGCTGCGGAAAAAATAATACAAACGATGTTACAAAATTAGAAGGAGCGCCAGCGCCTTTTGACGGTTCTAAAAAACTGCATTTTGCAGTTATTAGACAAGCTCTTGAAGGAGAGTTTTTACAAATGTGGCAGGACGGAGCGCAAAAACAGGCTGATTTAATGGGAATAAAACTTACGGTATTAGGCAAGAATATGGATAATCAAGCTCAAGCCGATTTTGTTTATCAAGCCATAAATATGAAAGTTGACGGCATAATTTTAGACCATGGTTTGCCTGAAACTCTTCAAAAACCAGCGGCGGACGCTGTAGCGGCGGGAATACCCGTTGTAGCTTTTGAAGTCGATGTTAATAACCCAGAAATTAATCAAATAACCCAAGACAATTACGCTCTCGGAAAGGCTTCGTTAGAAGCTATGATTAAAGATTATAATGAGATGGCAAATATAGGATACATTTATTTTGCAGGACAACTTCCGCTTGATAAAAGAGACGAAGCTTTTACCGATTTAAAAAAGCGATTTCCAAATATGAAAGAAGTCGCTCGTTCTGGAACTTTAGAATCTCCATTTGCAGTAAAAAATGCAGAGCAAGTTAAAGCTGTGTTAAAAACGCATCCTCAAATCAACGCTTATTTTGCTCCGTTTGACGAATTTGCAAAAGGCGTGGTATTGGCGCTTGAAGAAGAAGGATTAACCGATAAAATAAAAGTTTATAGCGTAGATATAACCACTCAAGATATAGAATTAATGATTAAAGACGGAAGCCCTTGGGCGGCAACGGCTGCGACAAGTCCAAGATTAATAGGCGCTTTATCCGTTAGAGCTTTGGCTTTAAAAGTAGCGGGAGAACCTATACCTCATGAAATATTTATTACACCAACATTATTTACGCAAGATATGTTAAGAAAAGCGGGAGTTAAAAACATGGAAGAGTTGGAGATAAAATTTCCCGAATTTAATAAAACTACAAATATGACGGCTTCATGGATTCCTATGATTAAATAGAATTTTGTTTTATAATAATAAATTTATTTTTAAGGAAATAAAAATATGTCAAATACAAAAATACCAACAGTAAGATGGGACGGCAAAGATTTATTTATATTAGACCAAACTTTGCTTCCGATAACGGTTAAAGAGATAAAATTAAATACTGTAGAAGAAGCTTATAATTCTATAAAAGAATTAAAAGTTCGAGGAGCGCCAGCTATAGGAGTTGCGGCGGCTTACTCTCTTTTAATAAAGTTAAGAGAAAAAACAAATTTACCGACTAACGAATTTTTTAAAATCGTTAAAGAGAGAGCGGATTATTTTAACTCTTCGAGACCTACGGCGGTAAATTTAAGTTACGCTTTAAATAGAATGGTAAATAAAATTGAATCTCTAAAAACCGATTCTTCTTTGGATTTGTATAATATCCTTGAAAATGAAGCTAAAAATATACATTCTGAAGACGAGAATATTTGCAGAAAAATAGGCGAATACGGAGTTGAGCTTTTGAAAAACGACTTCGGAATACTCACGCATTGCAATGCAGGAAGGCTTGCCGTAAGCGGAATAGGAACGGCTTTAGCTCCAATGTATGTAGCGCAAGAAAAAAATATTAAAATAAGAGTGTATGCCGATGAAACGCGCCCTCTTTTGCAAGGTGCGAGATTAACAAGTTTCGAGTTATTTGAATCGGGAATCGATGTAACTTTAATATGCGATAATATGGCGGCTTTTATAATGTCTAAAGGTTTAATAGATATAGCTATAACGGGCTGCGACAGAGTTGCTGAAAACGGCGATGCGGCTAATAAAATAGGCACTATGGGAGTTGCAATATTATCAAAATATTTTAACATTCCTTTTTATATAGCTTGTCCTTCTACTACTTTTGATTTGAATGCCAAAACAGGCGCGGATATAATTATAGAAGAAAGAGACGCTAAAGAGGTTATAAATTTTGCGGGAGTTCAAACCGCTCCTTCAAATGTGAAAGTGAAAAATCCAGCTTTCGATGTGACGCCAAACGAACTTATAACGGGATTTATAACCGAAAAAGGAATAATAAAGCCTCCTTATAAAGAGAATTTGAAAAAGGCTTTTAATTAATTAAAAAATATTAATATTTTAGGAGAATTTTTTATGGAATATAAACAATTAACTTTAAAAACTATACCCGAATATTTAAAATCAATTTCGGAAATGAAAAAAATATTTAGCAGTTTTGATAATTTAAATGTTAGCGAAATAGGAGACGGAAATTTAAACTTTGTATATAGCATAACTAACGAAAATAACGATAAAGAAACAGTTATATTAAAACAATCCGTTCCTTTTTTAAGATGCGTTGGAGAAAATTATCCTTTAGAAAAAGACAGAATGAAAATTGAAATAAAAGCGCTTAAAGAAGAATATAAAATATGTCCGAATTTAGTTCCTGAAATTTATTACTTTTCTGAAGAGATGTGCGTAGTAATTATGCAAAATTTGAATAGGCATAAAGTTTTAAGAGGAGAGATAATAGAAGGCAAAAAGTTTCCTAAAGCGGCTGAAGATTTAACAGATTTTCTTTCGAGAACTTTATTTTTCACTTCCGATTATTATCTTGATAGCAAGACAAAAAAATCTATGGCTGTAGAATATATTAATCCAGATTTATGCGAACTTACGGAAAATTTTATTTTTACAAATCCTTTTGAAGATTCGGATACAAATGTTTACAATGAAAAATTTAATTTAGAAGAAGTAAATAAATTCCAAAGAGACGAAGAATTAAAAACGGCTGCGGCGGAAATGAAATACGCATTTATGACGAAAGCCGAAGCTTTATTGCATGGAGATTTTCATTTGGGAAGCTTTATGGGAAATGAAAACGAAACTTATATAATCGACCCAGAATTTGCATTTTTTGGACCTATAGGATTCGATGTAGGAAAGGTTATGGCAAATTTCTTTATGGCTTATATTTCTCAAGAATATCATCAAAAAAGATTGGGGACAAATTCAATAGAGTTTAGAAAATGGTTATTTGAAACGGCTAAATATATGCTAACGGGAACTTTAAATAAATTTGAAAAATTATGGAAAAAACATTTGGAAGATACGAATCCTTTATATTGGCAATATCCCGAAGGAAAAAAGCATTCTGAAAAATATATTAAAACGGTTTTAGAGAGAATTTTTAAAGATTCTGTAGGATTTGCAGGATGCGTTTTAATAAGAAGAACATTAGGACTCGCTAAAAATAAAGATATAGCGGGAATAGAAGATTTAAATGAAAGAGCGAGATTAGATTGTATATGCTTAAAAATTGGAAGAGAATTTTTGGTTAATAGAAATAAAATAAATAATATAGAAGAGATAGAAAATATAGTTAGTAAATATTCGCCTATAAAATAAAAAACCGTAAATAAATTATGAATAAAGAAGCCATAGTAAGTTTAAAAAATATAGGAAAATCTTTCGGTTCTACAAGAGCTTTAGAATCAATATCTTTTGATTTTAGCAAAGGCGATATTACGGCTATTGTCGGAGCAAACGGAGCGGGAAAATCTACTTTAATAAAAATAATATGCGGTTATCATACAAAATATGACGGAGAGATATTTATAGAAGGCGAGTTAGTAAAATTTTCAAGCCCGATTGACGCTTATAATAAGGGAATACAAACCGTTCATCAAATTATAAATCAAGGAATTATACAAAATATGACGGTTGCGGAAAATTTGGTATTGAAAGATTTGCTAACTAACAGAAAAAATTTTTTAATAAAGAAAAAGAATTATATTGAAGAAGCCGAAAAAATAGCCGATTTAATGGGAATAGAACATAGCATACTTAATAAAGAAGTTTCTTACACAAGCCAAAGCGAAAGACAACTTATAATAATAGCGAGAGCTTTAAAATCGAATCCTAAACTTCTTATATTAGACGAACCTACCGCCGCAATATCCGAAAAAGAAACCGAAATATTATTTGAAAAATTAAAAGGTTTAAAAGAAAAGAATGTTACTATTTTGTATGTTTCGCATAGACTTCATGAAATAGAAAGAATAGCGGACAAATTAATCGTAATAAGAGACGGAAAAATTTCGGATATAATGGAAAAGCCTATAAAAGTAGGAGAGATAGTAACGGCAATGATAGGCTCTGTTCCTAAAACGATTAAAGCAAAATCTAAAGAGAATATAAATAAAGAACCTTTAATAGAAACAAAAGATTTAGTTTTTATAAAGAACGGTTATCCTCTTAATTTAAAATTATACAAAGGAGAAATTACCGCAATAGCGGGATTAATCGGAGCGGGCAAAAGCGAATTTGGAGAGACATTATTTTCTATTAGAAAACCTATAAGCGGAGAAATATTTATTAACGGCAAAAAATCGGAATATAAAAAAATTAAAGACGCCGTAGATAACGGAATACATTTAATACCCGAAGATAGAAGCAATAATGCAATATTTCCAAATTTCGACATATCGGAAAATATAACGATTCCTTTTCTTAAAATATTCAGTCCTAAACTTATAATGAAAAGAAAATTGGAAGATAAAGCGTCTATAAATATAGCTAAAAAATTATCTTTAAAATACTCTTCAATAAAAGATTCAATGGATAGTTTATCGGGAGGAAATCAGCAGAAAGTTATTGTTGCAAGATGGATTTTTCAAAATTATAATTTAATAATATTAGACGAACCTTTTCAAGGAGTAGATATAGCTTCGAGATTTGATATAGGAAAATATTTAAGAGAGAATATTGAAGATAAAACGGCTTTAATTTTAGTAGCCGATTTGGACGAGGCTATAGAAGTCGCCGACAGAATAATAATTTTTAATTCGGGGAAAATGGTTTTCGAGCAGTATGGAGACAATATAGACAGAGATAAATTATTGCATTATATAAGTTGTGATATAAAAGAATTGTAAATTAATTTTTAAGGAGAAAAAATGAATAAAAAAACTTTAACGCATTTTTCAATAAGATACGGATTTTTAATAATAATGGTTTTATTGTTTATATTTTTTTCGATAACAAGACCCGTATTCCTTACGCCTTCAAATTTATTATCAATACTTCTTGGTTTAACGATATACGCCATACTTGCGCTTGGAGAGACTTTTCCTTTAATTGTAAACGGAATGGATTTGTCTATTGGAGCTATCGCTTCGCTTTCGGTAATGGTTTCGTCATATTGTATGGTAATATTGGAATTAAAAGGATATTATGCAATTATTATATGTTTGCTTATGGGAGCTATGATAGGTTTGATAAACGGATTATTGATTGTTAAATTAAAAATACCCGATTTATTAACCACTTTAGGAATGATGTTTTTAGTTCAAGGTTTGCAACTCATTCCTTCCGCGGGTAGGTCCATAGGAAACGGAATGAGCTTGCCAAATGGAGAGACGGCTAAAGGAGTATTTGACGAAGGATTTAAATTTTTAGGACAGGGTAGATTATTTGATATTATTCCTATTCCCGTAGCGTTTATGTTTATAATAGCGGTAATAGTTTTTATAGTTTTATCTTTAACAAGATACGGAAGAATATTTTACGCTATAGGAGGAAACAGCGAAGCGGCGAGACTTGTAGGAGTAAATATTTATAAATATAGAATACTTGCTTATATAATATCTGGATTTGTAGCTAGTTTTGCTGGTATAGTCCTTGCAGCAAGAGTGGGAAGAGGTGATGTTTCTTCAGGTGGAACTTTATTAATGGACGCTATAGCTTCCGCTCTTATTGGTTATGCCGTTTTGGGAGCGCAAAAACCAAATCCTTTCGGCACTATAGTCGGAGCAATATTTATAGGAATGCTTATAAACGGACTTACAATGCTTAATGTTCCTTATTATACTCAAGATTTTATTAAAGGTTGCGTTTTAGTAACCGCTTTAGCTTTTACCTTTGGGCTTTCAAAAAGAAAATCATAATATAATTAAAGGAAATTATTATTTAAAAATTTTCATTAGTGATTGTAAATAATTCACCGTTTGGCGATACTATATAAGCTTCTTTATATTTAAAATTTTCATTTGTAAAAAAATTCGTTCCCATTAAAAATGCAATAGTCGATAATGCATCGGCTTCTTCAGAATTTGTATGAACTATCGTAGCCGAAATTGAATTATATGCAGGATAGCCCGTTTTAGCGTCTATTAAATGATGGTAATTTGTTCCGTTTTCAGTAAAATATCTTTCATAATCTCCGCTCGTTAATATCGCCGAATTCGTTGATTTTATTAAAGCCAAAAAACCGTTGGCATCGTTTCTCGGATTTCTTATCGCTATTATCCAATCCGAACCTTTTTTATTTACTCCGTTTGCATAAGTGTCTCCGCCATAATCGATTAAATAATTTTTTATATTTTGTTTTTCAAAAATTTCAATTAATTTTGTTATAATATATCCTTTTCCGTAAGCGCCAAAATCGAAAGTTAATTTTTTTTCAAGCTTTAATAATATTTTATTCTCATTGGTTATTATATTTAATTTTGAATAATCGACATTTTTTAAAGCTTTATCAATTTCAAATTGTTTAGGGACAGTTTGATTTTCTTTTATTCCAAATCCCCAAAGTTCTATTAAAGGACGAACTGTTATATCAAAAGAAGAATTAATTTTAGAATATTTTAATCCCGTTTCAAAAATATGAGCGATTTCTTTCGATATTTCAATCTCTTTAATTCCCTGCAAACTTTTTTTATTTATTATTGCAATTTCGCTTTTTTGATTATAAGGATTTATTATATTGTCCATTCTGTTAATTTCATTTGTTATAGAATTTATAATTTGATTAAATTTTTTTTCTGTAGTATCCGCCGTTATATTTAATATCGTGTCGCTTATTATTATAGTTTTTTTTATATAATCTTCTTTGTTTTTATATAAAGAAAAAATTATAATTAAAGCTACGGCGATAATTGGAATAAACGAATAAATTTTTTTTCTCATAAATAATTTTACCTTTTTTATTTTTAATATTATCATATATTTTCAAAATTAAAATATATAAAAATTGATAATTAAAAAGTAAAAATGATTTACATTCATTAAAAAATATTTTTCTTAACGGCTAAAAATGTATTAAATGTATTATAATTATTATTAATTTTTCTAAAATAGGTAAAAATATAGTAAATTTTTTGTAAAAATACTTGACAAAATTAATTTTAATTCCTATAATGTAAGTAGATAGAATAAATAATTAAACATAGTCAGAAATGACGAGGAGAATGCAAATGCAAAAATTTAAATTAGTATCAAAAAAAATGATATGCGTTTTAGTAGTTCTAACGGTTATAACTTCGGCTTCATTATTTGCCGATTGGTATATTCCGTTAGACCAAGTGCCAGCTGTCGTTCTTAATACGGCAAGACAAACCTATCCGCAAGCTCAAGTATGGGCTGTAAAGATGGAATACTATAATGTCTATGAAGTAAAAATGTCTAATATGATGGAGCTTTATATAGATGTTAATGGTAATCTTTTAGGACAAGATTTTGACGATTAATTTTAGAGGAGATGATTAAAATGAAAAGATTAATTTGTGTTTTGGCGATTCTAACGGTTATAACTTCGGCTTCATTGTTTGCCGATTGGTATATACCTTTAGACCAAGTGCCAGCGGCTGTAAAGGCTACCGCTAAAAAGACTTGTCCAGAAGCGGAAGTATGGATGGTTGAAATGGAAGCCTATAATGTCTATGAAGTAAAAATGAGCAATTTCATGGAACTTTATATTGATATTAACGGTAATCTATTATATCAAAAATGGGACGATTAATTTTTTATTAAGGAGGTGATTAAAATGAAAAGATTAATTTGTGTTTTGGCGATTCTAACGGTTATCGGCTCGGCTTCATTGTTTGCCGATTGGTATATACCTTTAGACCAAGTGCCAGCCGCGGTAATAGCTACGGCTAAAAGAACCTATCCGCAAGCTGAAATATGGATGGTTGAAATGGAACACTATAATGTCTATGAAGTAAAAATGAGTAATTTCATGGAACTTTATATTGATATTAACGGTAATCTATTATATCAAAAATGGGACGATTAATTTTTTATTAAGGAGGTGATTAAAATGAAAAGATTAATTTGTGTTTTGGCGATTCTAACGGTTATAACTTCGGCTTCATTGTTTGCCGATTGGTATATACCTTTAGACCAAGTGCCAGCCGCGGTAATAGCTACGGCTAAAAGAACCTATCCGCAAGCTGAAATATGGATGGTTGAAATGGAACACTATAATGTCTATGAAGTAAAAATGAG
>NZ_SAXU01000001.1:2396648-2486925 GCF_008016455.1 Brachyspira aalborgi
TTGCCGATTGGTATATACCTTTAGACCAAGTGCCAGCCGCGGTAATAGCTACGGCTAAAAGAACCTATCCGCAAGCTGAAATATGGATGGTTGAAATGGAACACTATAATGTCTATGAAGTAAAAATGAGCAATTTCATGGAACTTTATATTGATATTAACGGTAATCTATTATATCAAAAATGGGACGATTAATTTTTTATTAAGGAGGTTTTATAATGAAAATAAAAAAATTATTAATCATAAGTTTAATATTAGGTTTAAGTTCGAGTATGGTTTTTGCCGATTGGATAGTTCCAGTTACGGCATTGCCTCAAAAATCGAGAGCTTTTATAAACTCAACTTTTCCAGGAGTTCAAATTTGGAAAGTTGAAAGAGACGGCGGAAAATTTGAAGTTAAACTTTCAAACGGCGTTGATATAGATTTCTATATGAATGGCGATTGGAAAGATATTGACGGAGAATGGGTTACAATTCCTTTTAGCGTTTTGCCAGCCTCAGTCGCTAACACGGTAAAACAAACCTATCCGCAAGCTGCGATTATAAAGGTTGAAAAAGAATGGGGAAACTATAAAATTAAACTTAATAATTTTATGGAACTATATATAACCGCAAGCGGACAGCTTGTTGGACAAAAATTTGACGATTAAGCTATAAAAAATAGTTTTATAAAAAAATTTAAAAGGGATGTCTTATAAAGGCTTCCCTTTTTTATTTGTATTTTTATTAGTTAAACTTTTACAAGTATCAATTATAATCTCTTTTAAAAATTTTTTATCTTCAATATCTTTTATAAAATACATTGGTTTTGCATTATCTTATTAAATAAACAATCTATTTATTTAATAGCTTTTCTTAATAATTCTTTTATCTTTTCTGTTTCCGCCAAATCTAAAGCCGTTTCCCCTGTATCCGCTCCGTCAATTTTTCTTGATGCGTTTATATTCGCTCCGTTATCTATTAAAAATTTAGCCATATCGTAATTTCCTATTTTTGCCGCTCTTATTAAAGCCGTATAGTATTCATCCGCCGCTCCATCATAATCTTCTACCATTATACAGTCTACATTCGCTCCTTTGCTTAAAAGGAATTTGGCAAACTCATAATCTCCATTTTCCAAAACCATTATTAAAGGTTGATAAATATAAGTTCCTCCATCTCCATCGCTATCCGTATTTTCCGTTGAATTTACATCCGCTCCATTTTCTGCAAGATATTTTGCAATGTCGTAATGTCCTAATCGAACGGCTCTCGCAAAAGGAGTATATTCGGTATAATAAAATAAATCGTCTCCTTCTTCCTCCTTGCATACTATATTAATATTTGCTTTATTTTCTACAAGAATTTGAACCATTTTATAGTTTCCGTTATTCACGGCAATAGCTAATGCGACATATTCTTTGCTTTCCGACGAATAAAAATAGTATTCGGTTTCTTTTTGATTATGATTATATATAGATTTATTAATCTCAATTTTTTTGTTTTTTAATAATTCTTCAACGGTTTGAATATCGTTATTTTCAACGGCTTTTATAAATCTTTCTTCTTCCGAATTTAAATTATTATAATTAAAGGTTTTATTTGTCGTTATTTCGCTATCGTATATATAAACTTCTTTGTCGTTATATTTATAATCTTTATTATCATAATCGTAATATTTTAATTTATACCAATTTTCTTCCTTCCCTAAAAATTGCCAATAATAAATTTCTCCTCCATGTCCGTTTATTTTAAAAAGTATTTTTCCTTTTGGACTTTCTCTTACATTTATATAATCGTCTTTGCTTATATAGAAAAACATTGTAGTATTTTCTTCTTCCGCTTCAATATTATTTTGAATATCGTTTGTAGAGTTTTGAGAATTTCCTTTCATATTCGATTTTTCCGAACAGGCAATTAACAATAAAATTAATAAACTTATAATTAATATTTTTACTTTCATTTTCTACTCCAAATATTTTTTCTTCTTTTTCTTTTTATTATTACTTTTAAGACTTTTACAAGTATCAATTATAATCTCTTTTAAAAATTTTTTATTTTCAATATCTTTTATAAAATACATTGGTTTTGCATTTTTATAAGGAATAGCTTCTTCTAAATTATAATCTTTATTAGTTTCCGCAATTTTTATAAGAAGTCTATTATCGTAAATTCCGCCAAATAAAATTTGATTATAATAAAGCAAATATTCTCCCATCATTGATTTATAACTTATATTTTCAAGCAAATCCAATTTATCTAAAATTAAATCTCTGTATTCTTTTGAAGTCGGCATAAATTAATTTTCCGTATATTTACAAACATTAATCCATTTTTTATTATTAACTATTTTTTCAAGCTCGTCCACCGCTAATTTTATTGCGCTATTTGAACTTCCGCAAGCTGGATAAACAATTTTAAGTCTTTTTAAAGATTCGTCTAAATAAATATCGACATTATCGTTTACTCCGAAAGGACAAACTCCGCCAACCGCATGCCCGATTAATTCTTCCACTTTCTCAAAAGGAATCATTTTCGCTTTTGTAGAAAATTCCGCTTTATATTTGCTATTGTCTATTTTGCAATCTCCCGCAACTACTATTAATATTGGTTTATCGTCTATAAGAAAAGAGAGAGTTTTTGCAATTTCTTTTTCTTCAGAGTTTAACGCTTTTGCAGCTTCTTCAACCGTTGCCGATGAAACGGGAAATTCCATAACTTTATCGTCAAGCTCAAATTTTTTTAAATATTCTTTCGCTCTTGTTAATGACATTTTTATTCTCCGATTTTTATTAGATAAATATTTTAAATTAAAATTTGTTTAATAATATCATAAAAGAAATTAATTATCAATTAACATATTTAATGTTGGTTATTTTTTGTTAGCAAAAAAGAACATAATAAATTTTTATCATATTTTTATGAATATTTTAAAATTAAACTCTTGACATATTTTTAAAATAAGTATATTAATAATTTACTATATTAATGATTGTAAATAAAATGACGAGTGGATTCTCGCATTAATTATAAAAAATTTAATTTATCAAGGAGGTTTTTAATTAATGAAAACTTTTAAAAAACTATTTTTAGTAGTTGCAATGTCTATGGTATTTGTTGTATCGGCATTTGCAGAGAGCAGTTTTGAGCTTATACTCAACGGGAAAGCGGGATTAAGTATTGGAGTTCCGCCAAAGCTTCTTAAAGATAACGCTGGAGCAAAAGGCGAATTAGGACTTGACGCTGGAGTTTCCGCTCAATTCGGACGACTTCATCGATTTTCAAACGGCTTTGGAATAAGCATGTTGGCTGAAATAGGATATTCTCGCGATACTTTTGCCAATTCCGTAGATGCAAGTTCTTTAGGGCTTGCTGGCGGAGGAAGAGCTTCTTTCTCATACAGATTCGACAGTTTGCAAATCGGTTTATTGCCTAAATTCAATTTTGGAAAATTTGCAATCGGAATTGGCGGTGGAATTAAAATTCCTCTTGGAGGCGGAAAAGAAACAGTTCAAATTGATAGCGAAAAAGAATCTATAAAATTGAGCAGAAGCGATATAAAAAATTTAATTAATCCAATGATTATAGGCTATGTTAAAGGAACTTTAGGTTATTCAATATTTTTAACCGAAAGTTTTGCTTTTAATATCGGCTTATATTTGGAATACGATATTATGAAAGCTCGACTTATACCAATAGGCGACAAAAAAGAATTTTACGGAAGTTTTGATATAGGTTTAGAATTAGGACTTAGATTTGGAAGAAAAGCTTAATTAAATTCGCAAGACTTTTAAAATTTTATAAAGCGGGCGGAGAATTATCTTCGTCCGTTTTTTATTTTGTCAATTCTTCAAAACTTAAAGCGGTAAAAGATTTTTTATCTATTTTTAATTTTTTTCCTACAACTTTATTATAATCTTTAGCAGGTATTCCAATGCAAGGTCTCAAAGCTATTAAATCTTTTTCTTTTAAAATTTCATTTTTAAGCATGCTATGATTTAAATATAAACCTCTTTTTGCATATATAAGTTCTTTTTTTTCTTGCTTGCTTAATATTCTTTCTTTCGATAAAGCCTTTTCTCCTCCAAGCAAAGCGACAGTATTATTAAGAGAATTGATTAAATCGCTCATTGATTTTGCATCCAAACTTATTATATGGTCTCCTGATTTTTTTTCGGGAGTTATTGTAAAATGTTTTTCTATTATTTTTGCCCCTAAAGTAAACGCTATTATTGGCGCTTCAATTCCTATAGTATGGTCCGAATAGCCTATTATATTTTTTTTAAATAATTTATTCATAATAGATATTCTATTTAATCTTGCATTTTTAATCGGAGTAGGATATTCAACCGAACAATGCAAAAGAGCGACTTCATTATTTTTCAATATTTTTAAAGCGTTATTTATATCTTTATTTAAAGCGAGCCCCGTAGACATTATAACTGGTTTTTTTGTTTTAGCTATTGCATTTAATAATGGAATATTATCAATATCGCAAGACGCTATTTTATAAATTTCAATATTATTTTCTTCCATTTCTAAAACAGATTCTATTGAAAAAGGCGTGCTTATAAAAATTATATTGTTTTTTTTCGCTTCTTCTATTAAAGGTTTATACCATTCTTTTTTAAATACTATATCGTTTATTCCATCAAGAGCGTTTTCGGGAAGTTTTAATTCTTTGATATACTCCTTTACGGCAAATAAATTATTAAGAGTAAAACTTTGAAATTTAATAGCATCCGCTCCCGATTTAGCGGCTTCTCTAACCATTTTTAACGCTACTTCAAAATCGCCTTCATGATTGCATCCCGCTTCTGCTATTACAAAGAATTTCTTTTTATTTATAAGATTTTTTAATTTTATAGAACTCATATAGACAACCTAAATTTAAAAAGTAAAAAATTATGAGCTGGCGATGGGACTCGAACCCGCAACCGGCTGATTACAAATCAGCTGCTCTACCAATTGAGCTACGCCAGCGATTTATTTATTAATTAAGCAATATTATATAATATAAAAATAAAATTGCAAGCTTTTAATTGCATTAATTATAATTATTTAATTTTAAAAAAAATTATAAAAAATTAAAATTAAACTATTGACAAAAATATTATTGTATGTTAGAATATACTAACAATCTGTTTTTGAATATATTAATTCTAATCAGATTATATTTTATAACCTTCATTTAATTAAACTGTTTAAGCTCCTTTTTTAAAAAAGGGGCTTATTTTTTAGTTTGTAATATTTTAGCAATATTTGAACTTTTAACCTAAAAAGTCGGAAATTTTAAAGTTATAAAACACTCTTGACAAATTTTTTATATTTTGTTTTAATATAGCAATTATTTATTAAATAAAAAATTTTTTAAGGTAAAACTAAAAGCATGGATTTAAATCTTAAAGGAAAAACCGCTTTAATAACGGGAGCGAGTAGAGGAATAGGAAAAAAAATAGCGGAAACTTTGGCAAAAGAAGGCGCTAATATAGTTATAACCGCTACGAATATTGAAAAAGCTTCAACCGTTGCGGATGAGTTAAAAAAACAATATAATATTGAAACTATGGCTTTAAAGCATAATGTTAAATTAAGCGAATCATGTAAAGAAATAGTCGATAAAACTGTAGAGAAATTTAAATCTATAGATATATTAGTAAATAACGCGGGAATAGCGAGAGATATGCTTGTTATTCAAATGGATGATAACGCTTGGAACGAAGTAATCGAAACTAATCTTTCGGGAGCTTTTTATACTTCAAGAGAGGCGGCAAAATATATGCTAAAGGCAAGAAGCGGAAAGATAATAAATATATCGAGCGTTATAGGAAAAATGGGAAATGCGGGACAAACAAATTACGCCGCTGCAAAAGCGGGAATAATTGGAATAACAAAATCTATGGCTAAAGAATTTGCATCGCGTAAAATATGCGTTAATGCTATAGCGCCTGGATTTATTCAAACCGATATGACGGGAGTTTTGCCCGAAGATACGGTTAAAAATATAATGAATATCACGCCGTTAAAGAGATTGGGAAATGCGGAAGATGTCGCTAATTTGGTAGCTTTTCTTTCGTCAGATTTGAGCGCTTATATAACGGGAGAGGTTATAGCGGTAGACGGCGGAATGTCTATGTGATTATAATTTTAATAAAAGCAAATAAGGTTGCCTAAAGGCGCTTTATAATAAATATTTTAATTTTTAAGGAGAATAAAAATGGCATTAATCGATGAAATTAAGGATGTTGTGGCGAGTCAATTAAACATCGCCGACAAAAGCAAAATTACGGATACGGCTTCTTTTGTAGACGATTTGAATGCAGATTCTTTGGATTTGGTGGAATTAATCATGGAGTTGGAAAAACGATACGATATTAAAATTCCTCAAGAAGACCAAGAGAAGATTAAAAATGTAGCCGATGCCGCTAAATATATCGAAGACCATAAAAAGTAATATATTTAGAAATTTCCCGTAGGATAATTTATTTTTGTTTTACGGGAATTTTTATTATTTAAATTATCAGGAGCTATTTATATGAGTGAACGCAGAGTTGTAGTAACGGGGCTTGGAGTTGTAAACGCTTTAGGAAACGATGTTAAAACATTTTGGAATAATCTTCTTAACGGAGTTTCGGGAGCTAAAAAACTTAATAAATATTTCGACCCCGACAAAGAAGGGCTTATAACAAAAATAGGAGCGGAGGCTTTGCCGCTTGAAGGCGATTATTATTCCGATAAAAAAATGTTAAGAAGATTAGACCCTTTTATCAATTTTGGAATATATGCAAGCTATCATGCTTTTAAGCAGGCTGGAATAGAGCCTAGAGGTAATTTTGACCCTTTTAGAGCGGGAGCAATTTTAGGAAGCGGTATTGGAGGAGTTACTACTTTATTGCAAAATCATAGCGTAATATTATCGGACGGACCTAGCAGAGTTTCGCCTTTTTTTGTACCTATGCAAATAATTAATATGACTCCTGGACTTATCGCTATGGAATACGGAATGAACGGACCAAATTATAGCGTTGTGACGGCTTGCGCTTCTGCAAATCATTCAATAGGTTTAGGTTATAAACATATTAAAGATAATGAAGCGGATATTATGGTTGTAGGCGGAAGCGAGTCTACAATTAATCCTCTCACTATAGCTGGATTTAATAACGCGAGAGCTTTATCTACAAGAAATGACGAGCCTGAAAAAGCTTCGAGACCTTTCGATAAAGGAAGGGACGGTTTTGTTATTTCCGAAGGAGCTGGAATATTAATTTTGGAAGAATACGAACATGCTAAAAAAAGAAACGCTGAAATTCTTGCCGAGATTTGCGGATACGGTTTTACTGCTGACGCTCATCATATTACGGCGCCTTTAGAAGACGGGGCTATGGGAGCGAGAGCTATGTCTTTGGCTATAGAGAGCGCTAAAATATCGCCCGACAAAATCAATTATATAAATACGCATGGAACTTCAACGCCTACAGGAGATATAGCGGAAGTTAAAGCTATTAAAAAATCTTTAGGCGAAGATGTAGCTAAAAAAATAAAAATAAATTCTACAAAATCTATGACAGGACATGCGCTTGGAGCTGCGGGAGGAATAGAAGCTATAGCGACTATTATGAGTATTATAGATTCTAAAGTTCATCCTACAATAAATATCGATGAGCAAGATTCAGAGTGCGATTTGGATGTCGTGCCAAATACGGCGCAAGATTATAAAATAGAATACGCTATAAGTAATTCTTTTGGTTTTGGAGGACATAACGCTTCAATCGTATTTAAAAAAATATAAAATCTTAAAATAAGAAAAGATAAAATTTATAAAAGTCGTATTGCTATACGGCTTTTTTATTTGAATTTATTTTTATTAAGCAATGGGAATTTTATTACCTTTACTATGAATATTGGACTTCGCCAATATTTTTTGTCTTGCTAAAAATCTATACCTTAATGTTGTTATTTTTTTTGTTTCTTTTTTACATGCCAAAGGCTGGCAGACGCCAAAATCTACTCTTACTTTTTCAATATAGATTGCCACACCTCACACTATGTACCTTACAGCATTGGCTAGCAATGACATTAAATTAAAGTTTATAAATCATAAGTCGACAAAATATTTTAAACAAATTATAAATTTTTTACTTGATTTTTTTATAGATATCTTTATCATGTAATGAGTTAAAAAGTTAAATTGACAATTTTAGCATAGGTAATTTATATTATAATTTAATTTTAGAATTTATGTATACAAAAAGCTATACAGCTTATAAAGTAAAATAAAATGTCAAAATATATACAAGAAATGCAAAATAAATATTCTATCGGACATGAGCAGATGGAAAAAAGACCATATTTAGTTGTGTATGATAGTGATGATTATGTTTTAGGTTTTCCATTAACAACAAAAAATAAAAAAACTAAACCATACCCATCGCATAAAAATCCAACTGCAAGTGTAGATAAGATTAGCTATATTATATCGGAATTTATGATAGACCAACTTCAATTCATATACAAAAATGATTTTACAAATTTGTCAAAAACATTATTGCCCGATGCAGATTATCAAGCGGTAATTGAAAGTTTTGTTAGTCAAATCATTAAATCTAATGAAAATCCAAATAAGGATGAGCCAAGTTGTCTTAATTTTTGTGATATTATTAGTTTTACTCATAATATTCCTCAATTTTCAAGTATTAATAAATGGCTTGTCGTATCCTCAAAACATTTTAATGTTTATGCAAAAATGTGTTTTATAGTTCCTTATAATATAAAAGAATTAAATTTTGCTTATTTACATTCTATTGATTGGCAAGCAAGAAATATAAATATAGAGAATAAAATAGGACAAACAAATCCAGAAATACAAAAAATACAAAATCTTTTACAACGAGCAATTAAAAATAAATTTAGTTAAAACCCATTAATTATGGATAAGGATAATTTAAGTAACAAAATTTAAAAGAATCTAAATATTTAATATTAGGCTAAATCTTATTTTAAGCGATAGAGTAAAATGCCTGATGTATAAAGTAAAAAAACTTAAATAAAAAATATATCATATAAACTGATAAACCACAAGTTACGACTGTTAATGTTTTTTTATTTCTTTATTTATTGACAAGAAAAAAAGAACAAGAATTTTTGCTTTCTTTAAATATAATAAAAAATAAAAATCTACCTTTGACAAATTTTATTTTTCATTTATACTATATATATAAAAATTAATAAATAAAATAAAAAAGGATTTTAAAATGGTAAAACAAAAAAACTGTATAACAAAAAAAATAATTAAAAAAATTATATGCATTTCATTTCTGCTAATAATTTCATGCTCAAATGAAAATTCAAAATCAAGCGAAAAATTAAATTTGGAAGAGGAAGGTTTAACTATATCCGAATTAAACGAAAGCGAATTAATCGGAAAATCTTTTACTCTTTACAATATGTTTGCCGATTACAATATTAATATTTCTTTCTATGACGCGAATAATCAAGTATTTGGTTTCGCGGGAGTAAATACTTATAGCACTTCTTATAGCAAAAATGGAGACGAAGTAAAATTTTCAGGCATTACAAGAACTAAAATGTCGGGACCAAAAGACATAATGGACGCCGAAAATAATTATGTCAAATATTTAGAAAATACTAAATATATGTTTTTGAAAGATAATGATTTAATAATAATAACTTCCGATTTTACGGAATTAAAATTTAGAGAAAATATTATTGATACGAACGAATTAAACGGAAAAAAATTCATATTATCGAATATGCTCGAAGGAACGGAAATAACAATTTCAATAGAAAGCGGTTCTTTTGTTGGAAATTCGGGAGTTAATATTTATAATATACCGTTTGAATTAAAAAATAACGAAATAACTATAGGGCAACATGGAATGTCAACTTTAATGGCGGGACCCGAAGAAGATATGAAAGCGGAGGACGAATATATGAAACTTTTAAATTCGGCTAAATATATATCGTTTGATAATTATAATTTATGTATAAAAACCGCAGATAATCAAATATTATTATTTGATTTAACGGAATAATTTTTTACTATTTCGTTTATAAATTGTTTTATATATTAGTAAGCATCATTGATGCTCTCTTAAAAAAGATATATATACAAACCCATTACTTTTAAAACCCTATAAAATTATCGCTCGATAGTTTTGTAGGGGATTTTTTATATATTGATTAATTGAAAAATTATTTTATAATAGTTAAAAAACTAAATAATTAATTAGGAAATAAAAATTGAAATTTCTTAAAAATATATGGCAAAAATATAATAATTTAAATATAAAGCAGTTTAAAAAGTTTTATATAATAGCGATAGCGATAATTTTTTTATTAAATACTATAATATTTTCGTTTCTTATAGCGGATATTGTCGCTCAACCCGATATAGAGGCTATAGAATTATATCAACCGACAATTCCGACAAAAATTTATGATATAAAAGGCGAAGTTATTTCGGAATTTTTTACAGAACAGAGGGCTTTAGTAAATTATAAAGATTTGCCTCCTCATTTAATAGAAGCCATAATTTCTATGGAAGATAATAATTTTATGAAACATGCGGGGATTGATATTATAGGAATATTTAGAGGAACTATAGGAAATATGCTGCTTGGAAGAAGACCGCGCGGAGCAAGCACATTGACTCAACAAGTCGCAAGAGGAATAGTTTTAAAATCTAGAGAAAGAACGATAACGAGAAAATTAAGAGAGATTTGGGTTACTTTTCAAATAGAAAAGAGATTAACAAAAGAAGAAATTGTTACTCTTTATTTTAATCAAATATTTTTTGGGCATTCTGTTTACGGAGTGCAGGCTGCGAGTAGATTTTATTTTAATAAAGATGTTCAAGATTTGAATTTGGCTGAATGCGCTATGCTTGCAACTTTGCCTCCTTCTCCAAATACTTACTCTCCGATTAATAATCCGAATATATCGATGCAAAGGCATAAAGTCGTGCTTAAAAGAATGAACGACATGAAATTTATAACTCAAGTGGAAGGCGATATTGCATATAAAGAATTTTGGGAATCATATACGGGAAAAATTGGAAGAAGAGGAACTACCGCCTATAGCGCGTCTATGGACAGAGCGCCTTATGTTACGGAATATGTTAGAAGAATATTAGTCGAAAGATATGACGAAAAAACTTTAAAAGAAGAAGGATTAAAAATATACACGACTATAGATATTGAAAAACAAGAAGCCGCTCAAAAATTATTAACCGAAGCTTTAAGAAATTATAATATAAAATACGAAGGCGGTTCTTTAGATATAAGTTCGGTTTACGATAGAACTCTTTTAAATAAATTAGAAATGCTTTCTTTAATAGTCGCTTTGCCTGAAGATTTGGCTTATAATAAATTTAATATTGCAGTTAGAGACGCTTTGAATAAAAATGTTTCTAGTCCTTTAGCTTTGCTTTCCGATATGTTCGGCATGGAAAATGTAAACGATGTAATAATGGAAGTTATGAAAGCTGACGAAGCGGAACTTTCAAGACAAATAGAGGGCGCTTTGGTTTCTATAAATCCTAAAAACGGTTATATAGTTTCTATGGTTGGCGGTTCGGGTTTTACTCCAAGAAATCAATTAAATAGAGTGACTCAAGCAAGAAGGCAAGCAGGAAGCGCGTTTAAACCTTTCGTATATGCGGCGTCTATGGATATTACAAATTATAGTCCTTCAACAATAGTGAGCGATGCTCCAATAGGTTTCGTTTTTGAGGATGGAAATTCATGGATTCCAAAAAATTATTCCGCAAATTTTAAAGGAGATGTAAGTTTAAGATACGCTTTAGCTGTTTCTTTAAATATAGCGACTATAAATGTTTTGAATTATGTCGGAGTGACAAACGCAATAAAATATATGGAGCCGATATTTAAAGCGGATAATGACGAAAAAAAATCAAAAAGAATGTTTAACGCCGATTTGACTTTATCGCTCGGAACGGGATTATTTACTCCGCTCGAATTAACTACGGGATTTGCCACGATAGCGAACGAAGGTAAAGAAGTAGAGCCAATTTTAATAAGATATGTAACCGATAGACATGATGTAATGATAGACAATTTTGAAGAAGATTTAAAAAAAGAAATTGAAGAGAGAGGCGGCGCAAAGCAAGTTATGAGCCAGGAAGTTGCATATTTAATAAGCGATATTTTATCGGGAGTTTTAAGAGGCGGAACGGCTACAAGTGCGATGTATGAGGCAAAATTTACAAGAATGGGAGCGGGAAAAACGGGAACTTCAAACGATTGGAAGGACGCTTGGTTTGTAGGTTATACTCCCGAACTCGCTACGGGAATATGGATTGGTTTCGATTCTTTCAAATATTCTCTCGGAAATAATCAAGTTGGTGGAAGAATCGCTGCGCCAATTTGGGGAAAATATATGGTAGAAGCGTTAAAAACAATAAAGCCGACTTGGTATAAAAAGCCTAATAATATAGTAAATATCAATATATGCGCGATAAGCGGAAAATTGCCAAGCGCTTCTTGTTATTCAATAAAATCTGAACTTTTTATTAGAGATAAAATACCAAATGAAATTTGTAATGTATGCGCGAATTATTTGCAAGATTCAAGCGAACTTGACAGTATAATAGATTCTTTTTTAGATTATTGATTTTTTATAAAGAGCGTAAATACAATGAATAAAATAATAAATATAGATTCAAATATTTTGAGATATAAAAATATTCTTGCAATTCCGTCTATTCATTCGAGAGTTTATTTTTCTTTAGCCGTTAGAGAAGCCGTTAAAGAATTCAAACCCGATGCGATAGCTATAGAGCATCCTGAAAGTTTTAATAAATCTTTAAGAGAAGCCGTTAGCAGACTTCCGTTTATAAGTTTGATAATAAGAGAAATTGACAACGAAGCCGTTTATATTCCTATCGACCCTTGCGATTCTATAATTGAAGCCGTTAGACTTGCAATTGACGAAGAGATTCCTTTTTTTACCGTTGATAAAGATATTACTTCTATTAATTCAAATTCTCATTATTTGATGCCTGACGATTATTTATTAAATAAAATAGGACTTGAAAAATTTTACAAAGAAGTTAAATCAAAATATTCTTTTTTTAAAACCGAAACGGATAAAGAGAGAGAAATTTTTATGGCTTATAAATTAAACGAGCTTTCAAAAAATTATCAAAAAATATTATTTGTAGTCGGAATGTCGCATTGGGAAAATATAGCGAGTATTTTGAAAAAAAATGATTTTTCTAAAATAAATAACGAATATAAAAATAATGAAGAAAATATAAATATATATAATGTTCATAAAGATTCTATAAATAAAGCGATTGGCGAATTTCCTTTTACGACTTATATGTATGAATTATTTAGAGAAGGCAAATTAGATAACTTCGATAAAATTAATATAATAGAAACAATTTTTAAAGAGGCAAAATTAAGATACAAACTTCCGATTTCACTTTTACAACAAAAAAATATGATGAAATATTTAAGAAGTTTATGCTTGCTTGAAAACTATATTATGCCCGATTATATAGATATGCTTACCGCTTCAAAATGTATGGTAAATAACGATTACGGTTTGGAGGTAATGCAAGGAATGGAATATTATCCGTATTATAGAGAAGAGGAAGATTATCCGACTATAAAATTAAATAGAGACCCCGCAACAAACGGAATTGAAGGACTTTTAAAAGATAAAAAAATTAAGCTTCATAAATACGATAATGTTTGGCGAACTTCTTTTAAGAAAATAAAAATTGATAAACGCCCTAAAGAAAAATATGACGGCGAATGGGAAGAGGCTTGGAATAATAGAACGAATTTACTTTCTCATATTCCCGAAGATGTTTTAATGGAAAGGAATATGAATATTTTGAGAGATAAAATTAAAAATATGCTTACGGAAGATAAAGCGAAAATTGAGCCTTTTAGAGTCAGCATTAAAGACGGAATTGACATGAGAGAAACGATAAGGAATTATTATAAAAATGAAATTTATGTTAAAGAGATTCCAAAATTAAAAGGAAATATTGGACATATTGTAATTATATTTGACGATGAGAATGATGAAGATTATAATTGGAATATAGTTTGGTATAGCGAAGCTCATGATGACAGCGATTTAATATTATACGCGACAGAACCAGGAAACGCTCTCGTTGGACCTGGAATTTCAAAATGTTATTTTGGAGGATACGCTTCTTTGATGCCTCCTCAAGCTCCTTACGATATTTGGAGAGATTATAATAAATTAAAAGAAGAAGGAATTATAAAAAATTACGCCGATTTATTATTATACGCGGCGATAATTTATTCCGTTGATAAATATTTAGGATATGTAGCTCCAAAACCTCCTTCAAATATTCTAAAAGAAATTGCAAAAAATTACGCGATTGAAATAGTTCATATTCCGCTTGCCAACTTCTCTAGCGAAACTTTAAGAAAATTGAGACATTTTCATGTTTTGGGAAATAGAAGATTAAGAAGCATAGCGAAAGATTATATTATTTGAAAATAAAAAATTGCAATAAATAAATTTGATTTTATATAAATTATTGTGAAATATTAAATAACTATTATTATTCTTGTTTTTTGGTAGGATAAAAAAGAACAGAAATTTTTACTATTTTCTAAATTAAATAAAAAGCCGACAATTAATTAAAATCGTCAGCTTTATTTTATAAATAAACTTTTACTTTATCTAATTTTATTTATTCAATCTATCTCTCAAATCTTCAAGTTGTTTTTTAAGTCTTTGAGGAAGCCTATCACCAAATTTAGAATAATGATTTTCTATCTCTTTAGTTTGATTTTTCCAAGCTTCAATATCGACTCTCATAAGCTCTTTAAAATCCGCTTCGTCAATTTTCAACCCCGTTAAATCTAAATCTCCGTCTTTAGGCATTCTTCCAATAGGCGTGTCTTTAGCGTCAATTTTTCCTTCGACTCTCTCGCACATCCATTTTAAAACTCTCGAATTATCTCCAAATCCTGGCCAAAGCCATTTCCCGTCCGCGTCTTTTCTAAACCAATTTACATAGAAAATTTTTGGCGCTTTATCTCCTAATTTGTCTCCCATTTCAAGCCAATGATTCATATAATCTCCCATATTATAACCTGCAAAAGGAAGCATAGCGAAAGGGTCGAATCTTAAAGCTCCGACTGAACCTATATTAGCCGCAGTAGTTTCGCTTGCCGCTGTAGAACCCATAAATACGCCATGGTCCCAATTATAAGATTCATGAACTAAAGGCATAACGGAAGCTCTTCTTCCGCCGAAAATAAATATATCTATAGGAACGCCTTTAGGGTCTTCCCAATCCGCGCAAATTATAGGGCATTGTTTTGCTGGTGCTGTAAATCTTGCGTTTGGATGAGCGCCTTTATCTGAACTTGCTGGCGTCCAATCGTTTCCTTTCCAATCTTTGCCATGCGCTGGAGGCTCGCTCATTCCTTCCCACCATACATCGCCATCGTCCGTTTCAACGCAATTTGTAAATATCGTATTCTCTTTTATTGAATCCATAGCCATAGGATTAGAATCGTAAGAAGTTCCTGGAGCTACGCCAAAAAATCCCGCTTCTGGATTTATCGCGTAAAGTCTTCCGTCCGCTCCAATTTTCATCCAAGCTATATCGTCTCCAATCGTTTCGCATTTCCAACCTTTAATCGTAGGCTGAAGCATTGCAAGATTTGTTTTACCGCATGCGCTCGGAAAAGCCGCCGCTATATGAAATCTCTTTCCTTCTGGATTCGTTAATCTCAATATAAGCATATGTTCCGCCATCCATCCTTCTCTTCTTGCCATAGCGCTTGCAATTCTCAAAGCCAAACATTTTTTTCCAAGCAAAGCGTTTCCTCCGTATCCCGAACCGTAAGACCAAATTAAATTTTCATCAGGGAAATGCGAAATATATTTTTTTTCTATAGGAGCGCAAGGCCATTTTTTGTCTTTTTCTCCGTCAGCTAAAGGAGCGCCAACGGAATGCAAACAAGGAACAAATTCGCCGTTTGAACCTAAAACTTCCAAAACTTTAGTTCCAACTCTCGTCATTATATGCATATTGCAAACAACATAAGCGCTATCCGTTAATTCCACGCCGATTTTTGCAATAGGAGAGCCTACAGGGCCCATAGAAAATGGAATTACATACATTGTCCTATTTTTCATTGAACCTTTATATAATTCTTTCATAGTTTTCTTTAATTCGTCTGGATTCATCCAATGATTAGTAGGTCCAGCGTCTATTTCGTTTGGATAACTTATAAAAGTTCTGTCTTCAACTCTCGCCACATCGGAAGGGTCGCTTCTGAAAGAATGGCTATGTTTTCTTTTTTTAAGAGGATGAGAGAGTCCCAAATCTATAAGCTCTTGCATACATTTATCGTATTCTTCGCTGCTGCCGTCACAAACATATATATCTTTTGGTTGACACATATCGGCTACTTCTTTAATCCATGATTTAAGTTTTTCATGTTTTAAATCTTCAAGTTTCATAATTTATTTTTCCTTTTTTAATAATTTTTTAATAAATTATACTACAAAATTAATTTTTAGTAAATGATTTTTTATTTATAAAAGATACCATAAACGCAAAGGCAAAATACAATATCGCCGATATAATCGCCGTAATAAAATTGTCAAAAGTCGAACCTACGGCTAAAACAGTATTTAATATTGGAACAATCAAAAGCCCTGTAACAGACATTAAAGAAAATCCTAAAGAAAATTCGCTTAAAGCTGGAGATTTATATTCTGGGTCGCATATTTTTAATAATGTCATTCCCGTTATTAATACTCCCGTTAAAGTTCCCCAAGATATAATCGCTCTTTCAAAAGAATAATCTTCTTTAAAGAAAAAACTATTGAGAGGAAAAACGAGCAAATAAGTTATTATAAAACCTAATATGCACATAAAGGTTATTGGAGCTATATAATTTATTATCGCCTTTATCGGCAAACTTGTCATAGCGGATACAATTGCAAAATCGCTTAAAGTTCCCATAATTTTAGCTTTAACTTTCACATCAACCATCCAAACTAAATTTAATTTTTTTATTATAAAATTCAAAGCGAACATTATTATCATTGAATATGTCCACACGGGAAGAACATTCAACCCCGCAATATTCATTTTTTTAACAAAATTTAAAACTATATAAGCTATTCCGCATACCGTAAATATGATAGCCAAATGAAATGTTATAGTTTCTATCGAAGAGCTTAAAAAAGTTTCTCTTCCCAAACTATTTTGTTTATTTATATCTTTATTATATCCGACTTCCATACTTTTATCAGCGTTATTATTAATTCGTTTTATAATTTTAGTTTTATTTTTTCTAACGGCTAAATTTATAAATATTATTCCGAAAACTATTCCGCCGATTAATCCAATAGTCGCCGTAGTTAAAGCGACTCCTTGAGCGATTTCCCATTGAGGAATGCCGAAACCTTCAAGCAATTTTCCCGTTGCGGCGGCAAGTCCATGTCCTCCTGCAAATCCTGCAGACAATTCATAGCCGAAAGTTCTATACATATTTAATTGAGGATTTATTTTACTGAAAAACATATTCGTAGCGTATCCTATTGCCGATTGAGACATAGAGGCGCATTGAAATAAACCGAAACAAATTAAAACTTTTGAAGGATACATAGATTTAATATTTTTATTTTCGTTTAGAAACATACCCAAAGGAATTGCGGCAAATATCGGAACGGATAATATTCCTGGAAGTAAAGAATAAGTTTTAATCCATTCTTCAGAAATTGAATAATTTGAAAATCTTCCCAAAATTTCGGGCGAGATTATAATTCCGATGAAACCTCCTATAACGGAAGCGGGCAAATATAAACTTTGAAATAATTTAATTTTCGCTCTTAAAAAAGTTCCTACTAATAATAAAACGGAAAGCAGAGATAAAGCCTGAAGCAGTTGAGTAAGTAATTGAGATGTCATTTAATTCTCCTTATCTAAATTTATTTTTGTCTATTTTATTGCTATTTTTATTTGCTAATTCTTTTTGCTCTTCTATAATAATATTATCTCCGTAGAATTTCGGCGGTTTATTAAAAATAATATCGAATATCATTAAAACTCTCGCTCCAATTTCTCTCGGAAACTGTCTTATTCTGTATAATTTTCTAACATTGCGCGCATTATATCCGATTGCTTTTATATTTTTTTGTCTCGCTATCAAAATCGCTCTCTCATTATGGAAAGGTTGAGAGACTATAGTAAAATTAGTGAGGCTAAAAACTTTATTCGCTCTTATAATAGAATCTCTCGTTCTAAATCCCGCAAAATCTAAAAATATATGTTTTTTATCGACTCCTCGTCTTATTAAATCTAAACGCATTTGTCTAGGCTCATTATATGATATATGCCTATTATCTCCGCTTACAAGAATAAATTTTATTTTTCCGTTTTTATATAATTCGTATGCAGCATCCATTCTAAATTTAAAATACATATTAACTCTTCCGTCATATAAATATTTGCTCGTTCCCAAAACCAAAGCGACATCGTTATATGGAATTTTTTCAATAGAATTATAAATATATTTTTTTGAATAGATTGAAATAAATAAATACATTATCAATATACAAACGGCGATTACAATTAATATTTCGGATTTAAACTCCCAAATGCATTTTAGGATAAAGAAAATATAATTTATAATTTTAGAAAAAATATTTTTATCTCTAATAATATTTTTTGCCTCGATATAATTATCTCTTATTCTGTTTATTTTTGTATAAAATATTTTTTTTAATTTAAACATATATTACAGTATATAGAAATAATTTATACTTGTCAATTTCATTTGATTATTTATTATAGTCTTTATCTTAAGTATTCAGAGTGACAAATAAAAAAGCGCCATATTAAATATGACGCCTTTGTGATTATTCTTAAAATTAAAAATATTTATTTTTGTTTTGTAACGCTACCTTCAGCAGGAGTTATTGTCGTCCAACCGTAAGGACCATATACAACTTTTTGAACTATACCGCCCGTGAAATAACCGCTTGTAGGACTAGTGAATACGAATTTTCCTGTTCTAGTTTTTTCTCCCTCCACATTCCACTTTGCAGGCGGCGTGAAAGATAATGTTATGCTATAAGGATATTGAAAAGTATCTGCAATTTTTCCTGTGTATCCCGCATAACCAGCGTTATTGCCCCATAAACCTTCTGTATCAACATTATCGAAGTTTAGATTTCCTGCATCGTCAATCCAAAATTGAACATATTTACCGTTCCAAGTTCCAACGATGTCGGATTTAGAACCGCTCTTATTTTCTTCAGGCTTAGTCGTTGGCGCAGGCGTTTCTTGGCTCGACTCTATAGAAGCCGAAATATTGCCCGCATCAGTAGGCTTCTTTTTGCAAGCTACCGAAACGATAGCTATCATAATAGCGATTGCTATTAAACTTAAAACTTTTTTGATTGTAATCATAAGTTACTCCTTAAATAAGATATTATTTTTTAGTCTATTTATAAGATAAGAATTATTTTAAAAAAGTCAAGTATTTTTTTTAATTTTTTTAAATTTTTTTTAATCTTTACATATTATTTTTAATGATTTTTATAAAAAAATCATATTTTAACCCAAAAACCTTATATTTTTTACAATGAAATAGCAAATTATTACTATTCTTTAATTTATAATTTTTACCATAGCGAGTGAGTGAGACTAAAGTTTGTCGTTGGAAAATAATTCACTTTTAATAAAATTTATTTATTAACGAAACTAAATTTTAAAAATTAATTTTATTAAATGTGTATTGCTTGGCTTCCGTCCGACTTTGTAGTAGTAATAGCTTTGTAATGACGGTTTTTTTGTAATTGAAATTTTTTTACTTAAATAATGATTTTATCTAAATCAAAATGCATAATTAAAATATTTCTATTGTCTATATTAATTAATATTTTTAACAACTTCTCTAAATTTGCTAATATCAAATATTCTTGTTGTTTTGCTTTTTTCAAGAGAGGAGCGGACTATTAATAAATTATAATCCAATAAATTATAATAAACATAATCGGCGTCTATAATTATTGAACTTTTTTTATCTTCGCTTGCCTTACAATCTAAATTATCGGGAAGCTCATTATCAAATTTAAAAAAAGTTTTATGAGTTTCAAATACTAAATCGGCGCAATTCCATTCTATGATTATATTTTTTAATTTTGTTTCTTTATTTATAATAACTTTTAAATAAGTGTCGTCAGCCCAAGAAGATAATTTATAAGCTAAAAGTTTTAATATAATATTTTTCTCTTCTTTTATAATTTGCCATTTATTACTTTTTATTTGATAAACTTCAATATCCATTATATCTTTATCTTTCATAAATAAGTCCTTTTTTAATTTAAAATAAATCTTTTCAAATATATTTTTCTTGTATTGCTTTTTTCTTTGCAACCGTAATATACGCATATTATATTATTACCGTCATTAATGCAAGAAGGATAACCGCAATCTGCATTTTTTATTTTATCTTCTATTATCAACTCTTTGGAATTATTAATATTTTCAATTATATTTTTATTTTCAATTTTGTCTAAAATCTTCGCTCTTATTCCGTAAGGTTTTAATCTATAACCGTAAGTTAAAAGAATTTTTTTATTATTTAAAATTAACGGATTTAAAGGATAACCTTTTATATTTATAGCTTCGGGTTTTGAAAAAGTTTTTCCTTTGTATTTTGAATACGATATTGAAGTATAACCGTATTCGTTATTATAATGAGTTCTTATAAATGCAATTATATTATTTTTATATGCAAGTAAAGAAGGTTCAAAATATTCTATTCTTTTATTATTTTTAATTTCGCTTTCGCATAATAAAGTTTTAATTTTCCAATTAATAAAATCTTTTGAGCTTATTATATAACATTGATATTTATCATTTTTGCTTTTATTTGAAGTTTTTTTATAAGCGTAAATCGGAGCTAAAATTTCATTTCCGATTTTTATCATATTTCCTCTTATGGCAAAATTTTTCATTTCGTTATTTAATTTTATTATATTTGGTTTTGAAAAAGTTTTTCCGTTATCTTCGCTTATGCATAAACCGATTCCGTCAAGCAAGGCTATAGAATTATTATATTCTATAAAAGTATAATTTTTAAATAATTTTTTTTCGTTTATAGGATGAAAAGAATATCTAAAATAATAAGCCAATATTGTTTTATTATCTACTCTAAATAATTGCGGGTCCTGTTTTGCAGCGCAATCGTCTTTGCCTAATTCAAACATTTTTGTAATTTTATTTTTATAAACTGCCGACACAATCGCTTTGCTTAAAGAATGCAAATGAGAATAATTTTTTTCTGTTTTTGGAGCTAATCTAAAACTAATTAAATATTTATTTTTTTCAAGACAAACTATACTTGGAAAAGCTGGATAAAATTTTTTATCTTCGTATAATATTTTTTCGTCTAAAATTTTTATAATATTATTTTTCATTTTAATTTATTTTAAATAATAATTTAAGATATAAATAATTTTCGGAATAAAAAAGCCTATACGCGTTATAAAATACGAATAGGCTTAATTTTTAATTTTATATTTTTAAAATCTTAAAGTTATTCCAAGTCTCGGCAATAATAACAATCTCATATTAAGAAATTTTTCAAATTGTTTTAAACTTGCAAATTCTTGAGTTGAAGTCATAGCCGAAGTCCAAGGCGCCACATAATAACCTATATCAAATAAAGAAATATCTATACCGACTTGAACTGGCCAATCGGCACCTCTTTTTGGAAATAATTGTATTCTCCATCCTAATTCAAAAGATAAATAAAATCCTCCTTGAGAATAAAAACCGTTGAATCCATTTGCCGCTATATTTGGACCATAACTTTTCATAGATACGGCAGTTCCGCCAATTCGAGGAGATAAAAAGAAACCAAAAGGAGCTTTTTTGAAAACGAAAAATTTTACATTTAAAGACCAAGGAATAGTGTAAAAACTTAATCTATCTTCGCCCGATTTTATCTCGCCTATAGAAAAACCTATATCTAATCCTACCGACATAAAATTAAGCGGAGCAAAATCATAACTGAAACCCAAACCGAAAGCGTAATTTTTTAAATTAGCAGTCGTTCCAAAAGTTTCCACGCTCAATTTAACTTTATCTACCATCAAATTGAAAATTCCCGCATATAAAGTTGGTGCAAAATTAATGCCGAATAAACTTCGTCCTTTCACAGAATCCCAAGCTTTATTTTCCTTTTTTTCTTCTTTTTTCTCTTCGATATTTTGAGCGAAAATATTATTGGCGCAAACAAATATCAAAGTTATAGAGATTATAAATAATTTTAACCTCTTAAAAATTTGCTTTTTTAAAGCGTTTAATGAATTTTTAGTCATTTACGACCTCCTTTAAAATTAAAATCTATAAAAACATTTGAATAAATGATTTTATCCATAAAAAAACTTTCCAAAGTCAAAAGATAATTTGAATATGACTTTAATAATTTTTTGCAATAAAAATAAATCGCAAAATTTAAAATAATTTGGCGACTGGCGACTGGCGACTGGCGACTGGCGACTGGCGACTGGCGACTGGCGACTGTTTAAATAATAATATATTAACCATAATTGAGATAATTTTAAATTATTTTAATATTTTTGTCAAGCGTTTATATATTTTTTATATATTATGAAAATAAAAAAACTATATCAAATTATTTTTTATAAGAAATTCCCGCGCAACTTCTTTAGGGTCTTTCTGCATTTCATCAACTTGATAATTTAATTCTATCATTGTCTCTTCGTCAAGCAAATCGCCCAATTTTTTAAGAATCTCCGCAATTTCAGGATATTTATTTAAAGTGTCGGCTCTTATAAAAGGAACGGCATAATAAGGCGGAAAGAAATTTTTATTGTCTTCCAAAGTTATAAGAGAGAATTTTTTTAATAATCCGTCCGTAGAAAATGCGGTTATAACATCGACTTCTTTAGAATCTAAAGCAATATATCTTGGAGCATCGTCTATAGCGACATAATCTTTAAAATCTAATAAATAAAAATTTGTAAGTCCTATTATTCCATCGGTTCTATTCATAAACTCTATAGTTCCGCAGAATTTTAAATTTTTAGATGCAAATCTCATATCGCTAATAGTTTTAATATTATATCTTTCTTTAGTTTCTTTTCTTATGGCAAGAACATAAGTATTATTAAAATTAAAAGGCTCTAAAGTTTCAATATTATATTTGCTCTTCATATCTTTTTTAACTATATTATATACAAAATCGGAATCGTTAGTCGGATTATAATTAAGCAAACTTGCAAACATTGTTCCCGTATAATCTACATATAAATCAACATCGCCTTTATCTAAAGCCTGAAAAACTATTTGAGTTCCGCCAAGCGCTAATTTTCTATCGACTATTAAATCCGTATTCGCTTCAATTAAATCTGAAACCATATTTCCTAATATCAACTGTTCTGTAAACATTAAAGAAGAAACCGTTATAGTATCTCTCTTATTTATGTTTAATTTTATTATTTGAGTGGCGCTTAAAATTAGAGTGATAATTATAACGATATATATAATAATTTTATCTTTTTTTCTTTTATCTTCTAATTCTTTTCTTTTTATTGTTTCATTTGCTTGCAAGCTAATCGGCGTTACCAATCTTTCTATTATAGAAAAAACATAATCTACAAGTAAAGCGAGCAGACAAGCGGGAATTGCGCCAGCCAATATTTGATAATTATTAATAGTTCTTATTCCAGCAAATACCAAATAACCTAATCCTCCAGCTCCGACATAAGCGGCTATAGTCATTAAACCAACCGAAGTTACAGCCGAAACTCTTATTCCCGCCATTATAACGGGAAGAGATAAAGGAATTTGTATTTTAAATAATCTTTGAGTTTTTGTTAATCCTATTCCTTTTGCAGCTT
This sequence comes from Brachyspira aalborgi, assembly GCF_008016455.1. Lineage (NCBI taxonomy): Bacteria > Pseudomonadati > Spirochaetota > Spirochaetia > Brachyspirales > Brachyspiraceae > Brachyspira > Brachyspira aalborgi. The sequence continues at coordinate 2,420,564 of NZ_SAXU01000001.1, forward strand.
CTAATATTTGAGGACTTATATTTGAAAGTCCCGTATATGTATTTTTTATTATTGGAAGTAAAGAATATAATATAACCATAAATATTGCTGGAGCCGAGCCTATTCCTAATATTGGAATCGATATTCCTAAAAGCGCCATGCTCGGTATAGCTTGAACTATATTTGCAAATCCTAAAATAGGTTTATTGAGTTTTTTGACATATTTTATTAATATTCCCAAAGGAACGCCAAGCATTATTGAAAATATTACTGAAAATACGGTTAATCTTATATGCTGAAATAAAAGAGTAAATATTTCATTTCTCTGTTCTATAACATATATTAAGAATTCCGATATTATATTCAACAGTTTATCTCCTTAATTGCATCCTCTTTAATAAATTTTTGATTTAATATTGCCACAAGTTCATTTTGAGTTATTATTCCGATAATTTTTTTATTTTCGTTTATAACATGCAAACTTTCCGCTTTATTTTCGTCCAATATTTTAAGTATCGAAGTTATATTTTCATCATATTTAATTTTAGGAATTTTTTTATATTTTCCTTTGTTTGCAATTAAAGTAAAAAATCCCGTTATGCCAAAATTATTATTAATATTTGTCATTATATCTTGCGCTCTTATATATTCGGGATTATCCCAAATTCTATTTTTTCCTACAAAAGATTCTACATATTCGTTTTCAGGCTCTTTTAATATTTTTTCGGGTTCGTCAAATTGAATTATCTCGCCGTCTTTCATTAAACATATTTTATTTGAAAGTTTTAAAGCTTCGTCCATATCATGCGTTACAAATACTATAGTTTTATTTAATTTCGATTGCAGATTTAAAAGTTCGTTTTGTAAATCGGCTCTCGTAATTGGGTCTAATGCGCTAAAAGGCTCGTCCATTAAAACTATATCGGTATCGTTTGCAAAAGCTCTTGCAACTCCGATTCTCTGCTGTTCGCCTCCGCTTAACTCTGAAGGATATCTATTCAAATATTCATCGGGATTCAAATCAACCATATTCATAAGCTCTATTGTTCTTTTATATATTTCTTCCGATTTCTTTTTTTCAAGTTTCGGTATAATTTCAATATTATCTTTAATAGTCATATGCGGAAATAATCCGTTTTGCTGTATAACATATCCCATATTTCTTCTTAAAGTTATCGGGTCTTTATCGTATATATTCTCTCCGTTTATATAGATTTTGCCTGAAGTTGGCTTTATTAGTCTGTTAATCATTTTTAAAAGCGTGGTTTTACCGCAACCGCTAGGTCCGATTATAGATACAAATTCGCCTTTTTCAATTTGGAATGAAATTGATTTTAAAACCGTTCGATTTTTGAATCTTTTAGTGATATTTTCTACTTTTATCATAGTTTACCCCTAAAAAGAACTTTTATTTTTATTATACTATAATTAGTAATAATTTCAACCCTAAAAATATGGTTTATATTATAAAAAGATTTTTAATTAAAGAATAAAAAGACACCGCAATTAAGCAATGATTTTTATAATTAATCAGATTTTATTATTTATATTTTTCAAAATTATATCTATAAGTCATACTTATCAAGTAATAGTGGCATTTGATGAGCTACTAAATGTAATTGTTTTCGTATGAGGTTCTTTTTTATATGTATGATTTTGATAATTTGAATATCCTCCGATACTAGTTCCCTCAGTATAAAGAAACTCAAAGTAATTTATATTATATTAAATAAAATATGGCTTTCAAATCTTAGAAACCTCATATTCATTTTTTATGGACTCGTTCAAATTTATAACTTCCTTCTCACCTAGCAAAGTTCTGCAATTTTCAAGATTATATTTTTTACCAGTTTTCGCTATATAAACAATTTTTTCAATTTCGTTAATTTTATTTTCGCTTACAGTTTCATTAGATTTATTTTCTTCGTTTTCGTTAGTCGTTTTAATTTCGTTAGTTTTGGTTTCATTCATTTTAGTTTTAGTTTTAGTTTTTATTTCGTACTTTTTATTTTCTTTAGGAATAATTTTAGCTTTCGTTTCATTAGTTTTTATAATGTTTGTTTCTGCTTCCTCATAAACAAAACTATCCGTGTCATCTTCAATAAATTATGTTTCAACTTGAGACTTTTCACTTTCGCCCGAAGTTTCATTTGAACATTGAATAATTAAAACTGATAAAATAATTAATAAAATAATAATTTTTTTATAGAAAACTCCCAGTATTTTTATATTTTTATAAATCTTTAAATAATAAATTTCTAGAAAAATTATTGATAGATTTTATTTAAATCAAATTCAAAATATAAATTAAAAAACTATGATTTTATTTCTCTTAATTAATATTTTAAACTAAAAATTATAAAGTCACGAAAGCTAGACATTGTTTTGTGATGTAATAAAATTATAAATAAATTTTTAATAAAAATTTTATGAGTTAATATATTTAAAATTATTTTTCCTTAAAATGAACTTCAAAGAAGAATTTGAAAGAAGAGCCGAACCTGAAATATTTTATATATAAATCAATCTCTTTATTTAATCGTAAAAATAATATAAAATATGTTTGTATTGATTTTATAATAATTATAAAATTTTTTTATTTATATTACTTGACAAAAATATTGTATCTTTATACAATATAAAATATTAATTTTAATTTTGGAGAAAATAAATGGCTACAGCTAAAAAGAAAGAAAATACTGAAATAAAAAAAGACGGTAAAAATGAAGCTATAGATGCGATTACCGACCAAATAAATAAGAAATATGGACCAGGTTCTTTTATGCGACTTGGCAGCAATAAAACCGTTAATGTAGATGTTATATCAACGGGAGCTTTAACTTTAGACCATGCGCTTGGAGTTGGCGGAATACCGAGAGGAAGAATAACGGAAATATACGGACATGAAGCTTCGGGAAAAACTACGCTTACTCTTCATATAATAGCGGAAGCTCAAAAGGCTGGAGGATATGCGGCATTTATAGACGCAGAACATGCTTTAGACCCGACTTATGCAAGCGCTTTGGGAGTCGATATTGATAATTTATATATTTCGCAGCCAAACTCTGGAGAAGAGGCTTTAGAAATACTTGAAAAAGTTGTTTCTTCTACAGCTTTTGATATAGTCGTTGTCGATTCGGTTGCGGCTTTAGTTTCAAGAGCGGAACTTGCAGGAGATATTGGAGATGCTCATATTGCTTTACAAGCTCGTTTAATGAGTCACGCTTTAAGAAAATTAACGGCAATAATAAGCAATACAAATACCGCGGTAATATTTATTAATCAATTAAGGCAGAATATAGCGACTACGGGATATGGCGCTGGACCAACAGAAACTACTACGGGCGGAAAGGCTTTAAAATTTTATTCTTCCGTTAGACTCGACATTAGAAGGACGGAATGGATAAAGAAAGGAGACGAAACGATTGGGCATAAAGTAAAAATTAAAGTTGTAAAAAATAAATTGTCCGCTCCTTTTAAGGTTGTCAATTTGGAAATTATATTTGGGCATGGAATTTCTACCGAAGGTTTATTAATCGATTTGGCAATGGAAGCGAAAATTATAACAAGAAGCGGCGCTTGGTTTTATTATAATGGAGAACAAATAGCGCAAGGAAAAGAAAAGGTTAGAGAAATACTTGCATCCGACACTAAAATGAGATTAGAACTTGAAATACAAATAAGAGAAAATTTAAATATGGGCGGAATCGATAAAGTAAAAGAAGAGCTTAACGAATATTTGGAAAGTCAAAAAAACAAAGACGATAAAACCGTTAAAGGCGATAAAAAAGAAGACAGCGATTTAAATAAAAATCCTATTTCAAATAAAGATGATACAAGCGATTTATTGATTAAAACAGTAGAATAATTTAATTAAAAATTAATTTGGATTACTTCGTTATTTAAATAATTTAAATAGAAATTAACGAGGTATTTTTGTGAAAGTAATTTATAGTTTTATGATATGAAAGGAGTATAAAATGAAAATACTAAAAAACATATTTTTAATAATATTTATATTTCCCTGCGTAGCTTTCTCTGTTAACCTTGAAATTTCTTTTGGCGGAGGAGTAGGCGGTTCTATGGAGTTTAGCTATACTGAAGGACTTGATACTATTCCAAGCGAAAATGGAAGTAGACTAGACAGCGGACTTTATGCAAACGCCTTTTTAGATATAGGTGCTAATTTTGATATTAAGAATATGGGAGCTTTAAATAGCGTAAGTATTCTATTTGAAACGGGATACAATTATTATATGAGATATAGGACACAATATAAAGATGAAGATATAGCTAAATATGAACATTTGGCTGAATATAAAGATATTTTTCATTACCATAATTTAATATTGGGGATATTGCCTAAACTCAATTTTAATAACGGTATATCTTTCGGGATAGGCGCTGGTGTTTTTCTACCGCTATATAGCGCAGTAAAACACAAAGGAAAAAATAATATATGGGGAGAAGAAATAACGACAGGATTGGGAAAATATGTAGGTATAAATGAATTCGATTTTAAGAAAGTATCCTATATGTATAAAGTTCCCATAATGCCATATATAAAATTAAATTTTGAGAAAAATTTCTATATGTCGGAGCTTTGGGCTTTTAAGATTGGAGCAAATTTACTTTATAATTTTGGTATGGAATTCGATATGGATAAATTGAAATCTGACACTAATATATATGGATACGATAAATATAAATTTTCTTCATTAGTTTTTGAGTTGTTTTTTGGTTTCGGTTTTGGACGCCCTAAATAAATTTTTTTTAATAATACGGTTGAAGAAGAGATAACTTTTAACTTAAAAAGAAACAAAGTTAATAACGAAGAGATAAAAATTAAATTAAACGAAATACTTGAAAAATGAGGAATTGACAAAAAACTATTGAACGCGTCTCCGTTTGAAATTAGCGGCGGACAAAAAAGAATGATAGCGTTAGCATCAGTTTTTATATCGTCTCCTAAAATATTATTTTTAGACGAACCTACGGCTGGGCTTGATTTTGAAAGTAAAAAAATATTTATGTCTTCGTTAAAAAGTCTTAATAAAAATTTTAAACTAACTATAATACAATCCTCGCATATATTGGAAGATATAATAGAATATGGAGATACGGTTTTAATATTGAATAAAAATAAAAAATTTATAAACGGAAATCCAAGAGATTTGCTATTTTCTAAAGAAACGCTAAATAATTACGGACTTAAAGAACCCGAAATTTATAAATACATTGAAGAGTTAAAAAAATTTGGCGTAAAGAATATAGATAATATAAAAACTAATAGCGAATTAATAAAAAAATTATTTTATAATAATTAAAGAGTATAGATTATGATTAATAAAAAATTTGACCCAAGAACTATTTTTTTATCGACTTTATTTTTAACAATATCTTTGATTATAATGAATAATATTATTCAAACTTTATTTTGTTTTATAGCTATTTTAATTCATATAATTTTAGTCGGCGTAAAAGTTAAAAATTTAATAAAAATATTTTTTGCTTCTATATGGTTATTGCTTTCAATTATTTTAATAAATTATTTTTTTATAAATAAAGATATTAATTATATAACTAATTCAATTTTTAGATTTTTTGGAATTATTATTTTAGCCTCCGCAATGCTTTCGTCTATGGATATTATGGATATAGGTTTTGCAGTAGAAAAAATATTTTATCCGTTTAAATATTTTAAAATACCTATAGAAAATATAAGCGTAATAATAGCTTTATCATTAAAATTTATTCCGTTAATAAAAGACGAGGCTTTAAGAATACAAAAAGCTCAAAAAGCTAGAGGTTTAGATTATAATTTAATGTCCGTTAAAGAAAAAATATATAATATAACAAATCTATTTATACCTATAGTTGTGTCTTCTATTCAGTCTTCCGTAAAAACGGCAATCGCTATGGAAATTAGAGGATATGGAGCGCCTTATAAAAAAACGAGATTATACGAATCTTATATAACTATAAAAGATTTATTATATATTATTTTTAATATTATATTCTTAATATTTATAATTTTGATAAGATTTAAATTTTAATATTATAAATAAATAATATGTAAATTTGAAATAATTTGACTTGACAATTTAGTAATATTGCATTATACTATAATCATTGCCCGCGTATCTTTACGATTTTTATTTTGAGGAGCAGTTTATTTAAACCGTATGAATGAGGAATTCTTTTCAAGAAAAGAATCTGTTAAAGATATTTTCTTTATGATAGAAGGTAAGTTGAAAAAAGGCTTATTTAAAGAGTCTATGGAAGACTTTGACAGAATAATGGCTATGGATTTTGAGTATGCCGATTTGTATGAGAATATCTCATGCGTAAAATTTTGGATAAATAGGCTTGATATTTTAAATAAAAAACTTAAAGAAGATTGGGCAGAATATTGTAAATTTTTAGATTCTTCTTATAAGAAATTTTGTATTTTTATAAGAGATAAAGATTATAAAGGCGATTTAATATCGATAAAGGCTATTCATTATTTTGTATATAATAGAATAATAGAATTAATAATGAATAAAAGTCCCGAAGATATTAACGGAAAGGATGAGTTGCATTTACTTGCAAATGCGTTTATAGAATTGGAGGATTATTCCAAAGGCTTAAAGGCTTATGAATATTTGAATACTATAGAACCTTATAATTCAAATACTTTAGGCTTTATCGCTGAAATTAATCATAAATTGGGAGATGAAAAAAAAGCTAAAATGTATATTAGAGAGGCTTTGTTTTATGGACCTCAAAATATAGAATTTGAAAAAATTACAATAGAAGCCGTTAGAGAAATTAGAGATATAATAATAAAAAGAGGAATTCATAACGGAAGTCAAGAAGAAATTATAAGTTGGATGAGCGCTTATGGCGAACTTATGAATATATTAGATATAAAAAAGGAATTAAGCAGAGAAGAGGAAATTGAATTAAGAAAAAATATTTCAAGACTTGAAGCGGATTATAGAAAATTTAAATTGAGAGATAAAACCGCTCCAAAACTTTTATCTTCATACGCTTTCCTTACAGCCTGCCTTATAATGAGGCATAATAGTTCGGATAGGGAAGAGATAGAAATTTTAGCAAGAAAAATGGCGGCTATAGACGAAGATTTATTAAGATATTATATAAATAAATTAGAAAAGAGGTAAAACTATGTCAGAAGCTTTAGAAAAATTAGAAAACACTTTTACAGAAGAAACTTTTACAAGAAAACCTTTATTAAATTATACGATTAAATACTTTACGGATTTAAGCGGAATAATAAACGATATTAACGATAAAAACGAAATTAACTCCGCTATAGATACGGCAAAAACGCAGCTTGAAAAAAATCAGCAGCATATATCCGCTTTATATTCAATCGGATTTTTAAATTTGAAAATTGAAAATTATTCGGATATGCATTTGGATAAACTTTTAGGTATTTTTAAGAATGCAAAAAAATGGAATATTGTAGAATATATAGCACAAAAAATTGTGGACGAATATTACGAGAGCGATTACGCTTTAAGATATTTGGCAAATTATTATCAAATTTCAAATAGAGAAACGGATGCCGTTGAAGTTTGGGAAAGATTAATAAAATTCGACACTTCAAATCCAGAACTTCCAGAAAAAATAGCGCATATTAAAGAAACCGCGGGAGATATAAATAGCGCAGTTCATTATTATAAAATAGCTTTTGAAAGAAATCTTATAAGAAAGAGAAATAACGCCGAAAGCAATATTAAAAAAGTTTTGGAATACGAACCTGACAATTATAATTATTTGCTAAAATACGAATCTTCTTTGTATGAACTTGTTGACGCTAATATTATGATTGATGTTTGGAAGATAATATTTTTCTATTATTTTGAAAATGCAAGATATGACGAAGCTTTGAAAACTATTAAAAATCTTCTTAATTATGAGCAGTCAATAGTCGCTCAAAATAATAAAAAAGCAAAATTTTTCAGACATAGATTAGTCGATGTTTATAAAGCTTTACATCCTAATCATTCGTTTTTTGAAAAAATAGAGGAAATTTCCGCTATAACCAATGTAAATAAACCTCCAAAATCTTGCATTGAAATTTTTGAAAAATATATTCAATACGATGTTGGCAAATATGTTATTCATAGAAATTTTGGCGTTGGAAAAATTAAAGCTATAACTATAGACGAACTTAAAATAAAATTCGTTTCGCAGGAAGAAGAAAGAAAAATGACTTTTGATATGGCTATTCAATCTCTTACTACTTTGCCTGAAGACGATATAAATGTTTATAAGGCGTATAAACTTAACGAATTAAAAAAGATTGCAGAAGAAAATCCTACAGAATTTTTAACTATAATTTTAAAATATAGAAAAACTATAAGCGCAAAAGATTTGAAACAAGAATTAACTTCTACTCCTAATACTGTTATAAAAGAAGCTTCATATTCTAAATGGCTTGAATCGGCAAAAAAATCCGTTCGCGCTTCTACTACCGTAAAATTCGATAAAAATACTTTCTTGTATAATGAACAAGCGGAAACTTACGATGCCGAGAGTTTGGCTAAATTTAATAAGACGGAAAACTTCTTTGAAAGATATCAAATATACATGGAATATTTGGTATATACTCCAAATTTAAACTCCGAAGAAGCGAAAGAAATGCATGATTATTTTGTTAATATGGCAAAAAATAAAAATGCGGAAAATGACGCAAAAATAGTAAGCGCTATATACTTAAAAATATCGGGCAATAATGAAAAAGATATTCCTTCGCTTTCCGATATGATTAAAAATATTAGCGATTATACGCATATATACGAAATTTTGCCTTCTTCAATTTATAGAAATAAATTTCTTGATGCGATTGAGGAAGGAAAAAAAGACGAATATTACGATATTATATTAAAAATATTATATTCTCCGCAAGTGAAAAATCATTATTTAATCGTAAATAAATTATTTGAAGATAATAAAACCGATATATTATCAAAAACTATAGACGATATATTTTTGCATTATAGAGAATATCCCGAATCTTTCGTTTATTTTGCTCAAAAGATTCTTGACGGCGAATATTCCGATAAAAATGAAATTAATATAAATAAAAACGCTTTAATGATAGGTTTATTAAGCGTAATATCATATTTGTCAAAAATGCTAGACAATAAAGAAACTGCAGTTCAAGGCAGAAAACTTTTGAAAACTGTTTACGAGCTTGTATTTGATAAAAATTATCTTTTGAAATTTATAGAAACCGAATCGGAAGAGGATGTAAAAATTATATTTAGCGAGTTTCAAAAACTTGTTAATTTGGAACAACATTATAAAACCGATATTATATCCGCCGTTATTAAAAGGTTTCCTAATTGGAAGATATAATTAATTTTGTAAAAGCGAATTTTATTATAACGATAATACTAATTGTAGTAAAATAGAATAAATAGTATAATATCTTTCAGTTTATATTCGGAGAAATAATGAATTTTAATTTAACTATTCCATACGAAAATGAAATAAAAACCGAAGATAAAAATATAATACGAAAATTTATAATAAATAATATAAAAGAGTATGAAAATAATTCTTCAAAATTAACCGAGCTTATAATAGAAGCCATAACATCTTTAAACGCGGGAAAATCGAGAACCGACTTTATAGCCGAACAAGGTTTTTTTAAAAATCTTCTATATTCGATAACGGGACAAAATAAAAAAATAAGAGGCGAGATTGATTATAATTATGCGATTGTAAAAAATGCGTCCGTTAGAATGATAGAATATTTGGCGGGGCAGAATAAAATAACTTACGAAGGCTTGATTTATTTAAATAATAAACTTAATAATATCGAAAAAGATTTGGAAGAAGAGATTATAACTATATGCAAAAATATAAGAGAATCTTTTAATTATATTTTAAATAAAATTAACGAAGAATCTAAAAGAATCGATTCTATAGAAAAGAAAGTTAATTTACTAGAGTTTAAAGCGAAAGCAAAATTGCTTGAATTTAATAATATAAAATATTCGGATATGGACGAAATAGAAAAAATAATATGTTTAAGCGCGGATTTATTTTTAGAAACTTACAACTCAAATTTGTCCGATTTATTAAAAGAAAATATTTATATTATAAAATCTATACTTTTAGATTTCAATATCGATATAAATAAAAGCGTTAGAATTATAGATATATATTCAAAACTAATAGAAAAGCACGAGTTTATAGATAAATTATTTTTTAATGAAAATTATAATTATAATATTTCAGAATATATTATTCCAATATTGAGCGGAGCAAATAAAATAAAAAAATTAAATAATGAAGAAAATTATATATTATCTTCGCTTAAAAATATTAATCATAATATAGACGATATAAAAATAAATTTAATAAACGAATACGGAATAAATATTTCAAACTTCGATTATAATTTTGAAATTAATAATTACGAATTAATAATAATGATAATAAACGAATTAAAAATGCTTTCAAATGAAAATAATAATTCTATTGAAAATATAAGTTTAGAAGAAAGAGAAAAACTTATGCATAAATATTATTCTTCAAAACAATATATAAAAGCTATTATTGAATCGAATAATATTTTAACAAAAGAAAAAAAGAATATTGAAGCGCATAATATAAAAACGGAAAGCATTTATAAACTTCTTATAAGCGAAATGAAAAATAATAATAAAGCGACTTATTATAAAGATATTGCAAAAATATATTTGATAAGAGAAGATTACGATAACGCTTTTAAATATTTAAATAAATATTTTGATATTCATTCAAATAATAAAGATATAAACAGATTAAAAAATAAATTAAAAGAACAGTGTAATAAAATAAAAAAATATAAAGAAAAAATCGATAAAAAAATTATTAAAGAAACTAATAAAGATAAAAAAGAATATTTGGAGTTTATAAACGATTTTTGGGCTTTATATTTAAATAAAATTTGATTTGGAGATTTTATGTCAAAATTCGGCTTATCGCTTGCTGGAGGAGGCGGACTTGGAAGCTATCAAATTGGAGTTTGGAAAGCATTAAGAGAATACGAAATAGATAAAAGAATAAACGCATTATCGGGAACTTCGGTTGGAATTCTTAACGCTTGCTTAATCGCTCAAAACGATTACGATATAGCGGAATATATTTGGAAAAATGAAATTGAAAATAATATTCTCTCAAAGAAAAAAATGAGCATGAAAAATAATTCTATATCTTCAAATGGAATTTTTACTAGAGAAGGGCTTCTTGAAATAATGGATAAATATTTGGATTTGGATATAATATCAAATTGTAAATTTCCGATTTATGCGGCAGCGGTTAATTTAAAAACTATCGATGTAGTTTATTTTAAGTTAAACGGAAAAAGCCATTCTGAAATAAAAGAGATAATGATGGCGAGCAGCGCGATTCCAATTATATTTGGAAGACAAAAAATAGAAGGAATAAATTATGTCGATGGCGGAGTTGAAATTTTAAACGGAGACAATTTGCCGTTAAAACCTTTATATGATGAAGGATGCACTCAAATAATAGCGATAAGCATGTATAAAGAAACCGTTATAGAAAAAAACGATAAATGCAAAGTTTACGAAATTATACCGAGTAAAAATTTGGGAGATTTTAGAACGGGTGCTATGGATTTTTCGCTTAAAGGAGCTAAAATTAGACTTGAAGAAGGCTATAAAGATACGATTAAAATATTAAAACCTATTTTTAAAATGGGAAAAATGCAAGCCAAATCTTTATTTTTAAATAAAAAAATGTATAGAGACGAAATTAAAAATGATATAAATAAAAAAGCGCTTAAAAATGAATTGCATAAAGCTATAGAAGATTTAAATATAAATAAAGAAAATTTTGAATAAATTTTTTGTTTATTTAAAATTAAAAAAGTTTAAAAAAGCGCAGGGGCTTACCCTTTCGGATAAACCCCTTAAAATTATATTCTCAAATCAATTAGCATGTCCTGGTATAAACATGTAATTCCACCAAGGCGTATTCCAAGAATCTGTGAATTTTACATATCTTGTAAATGTTTTAACTAATTCTTGAGGTTTTTTACCTATATATAAACTAGCATCTTGCATTTTTTGCAATCTGTTATCTTGGTCTCTTTCAACCCACCACCAATAGTAAGAATCAACGCCTGCGCTACCATTTAAACCTTCATTAGCCTGTGGATTCATAACCAAAACTTCTAAATAACCTTTTTCGAAATATCTCTGAAAGTATATATGTTCACTATAAATGCCATTCCAGAAGTGAGATAAAGTCAAATTAGCTTCTATAAATGTATGAACCGCGTTTTTAGCGCTTCCGCCCTTTCCATATATTCTTTCGGCTTCATCTCCGCCTATAGCCATTTTATAAATTGCTCCAACTGTCCATTGTCCCGTATGAGCGTATTCATGCGTTACGCTATCTTGCCATCCATATCTTTTTGCGGTGCAATTTACATAATCTACTATAACCGCTCCTGCAAATTGTTTGATTAATCTGTTATCTGGTTTATAGTAAATATCGCCTTTAGAATCAAAATAGTAGTAATCTTGTAGATTTGATTTTTCACCAGTTGCTGGCTTGCTTTTTTGGAATTCACTAGGTGCATGATAATTTCTACCATTTCTAATTGCGAAAACTTTACCGTCATTAGCGGCTTTTCTGTTAATTTGGTCAAGCCATAATTGATTTAGTTTTGCGCTATCTCTGTAGTCTACTTCAACTTTTTGAGAACTTGCAAAAGGAACATCAACCGTATATTTTGAGCCAGCTTCTTCTGGAAGAGTGATTGAACCTGTTCCGCCGCCAGTAGTTCCGCCACCAGAGCCTGTTCCACCGCCAGTAGTTCCGCCACCACTAGAAGTAGATAAAGAAGTCGATTGAGTTGGGGTATCGCCACCACAAGAGACAATCGTTGCCGCAGAGAATGCAACTACTAAAATTATAACAGCCATTCTCCACAATAATTTTGACTTAAACATAAGAATCTCCTCATCAAGGTTTTCATCCTCGACTTTAAATATTATTTTATAAGACTTTATTAACCTTATATTTATAAGATAAGAAATATTTTTAAAAAGTCAAAACTTTTTTTACTTCGTCATTGCAATTTTACCAATTTGTCATTGCGAACGAAGTGAAGCAATCCACTTTTTAATGAAGTTAAATTATAAAATAGAATTTCTCATAATATATTAAATCAATTAAATTTTTTTTATTAATATCTTTTTTTATCTTTACGCAATCTTTTTTATATTTTATAAATATTGAATTAATCGGACATATTATTTATACAAATTTCGTCTTCTCTTATAACCGACTATATTTTATTTATTCTTAATTGAAAACTATAATTTAATTATATTACAAAAATAAACTTATTTAAAATAAAAAATCATTATTGAAAGAAAATCTCCCAATAATGATTAGTATTCAACTTTTAATTATTATTTATTATTATTTAGCAAAATTAACCGCTTTCGTTTGTCCATATCCGCTAAATACTATAGCAGATAAATTACCATTAGCGTCATAATTAGGCGTCGCGTCAGTGGCAAGGAATGGTTTTCCATCTATTAATAAATTAAATCCTTTGCTACTATTTTTAGCTTTTATTTCGCTTTTACCTTCAGCTTTAATTACTAAAGGACCTTGTCCTCCGAAAGCGTCTTTAGATTCGATTGCTATTTGAGAATTTTTAATCGTTGCCTTAAAATCTTTATTATTATAAACGATATCTCCGCCTACAATTTCTTCTTTTTCAGCGCCGTTTATAATTTCTTCCGTTCCTGCTTCTGTGGATAGATTAGTGGCAGCCGTCACTTTATTTTTACAAGCTACAGATAACATTGCTATTAAAGCGATAATAACTAAAGTTGAAATTTGGAATTTAAAAGTTTTTTTGTTAGTCATAATAAGTCTCCTTGTTGGATTTTATCCAAACATTTTTTTATTTATTTTCTATACTTAAGATAAGAATTATTTTTAAATAGTCAACAAATTTTTTTATTTTAGAATTAATTTTTTTTATTGTCATTGCAAGAGATAAAATATTATCATTATTAACCGAAAACTAAGCAATATACATTTAAAAAATTAATCTTTTTTAATTGACAAAACAATAAAAAACAAACAATATTCTATTTAATAAATTTTAACATTATTCATAAAAAATAGCTTTAAGTCAATTTAATTCTCAAAGCCATTTTATTTTTATACGATAATATTATTAATTAATTTTTAATCAACTTACTTTTTTGTCTGAATAAATATAACTATCCTTATAAGCAGGAATTTTCTTAATTTCCGCAAGCGCTTTTTGGGCATCTTCTCTCGTATCGTATCTTCCAACTTTTAATTTATACATAGTTTTTCCATCCGAAGAAGCCTCTTCTTTTATAAACGCTTTAGGGAATTTCGATTTCAAATTATCTCTTGCAGAATAAGTATTATCTCTATCATAACCTACGGCGACTTGTATAAAATAAACCGAATCCGCAGAAGAAGTCGGAGTATAAGGTTTTTTCGTAATTGTAGAACTTGAACTAACGGGAGCTTGTGTAGTAGGCTTTATACTTGCAAATTGTTGAGGAGGATTATAAGTAGCATTTGGAGATAAATTATCTTTTTCTTTTATTATAGCGTCCAACTCTGAAGCCAAACTTTGAGTATATTCGTTATATCTATCTTCCGAAGACAAACTTTCTCTTATTATGCTAGAATTATTATAATCGTTATAACTATCGTTTTGAGTATTTTCCGACAAAGTTAAAATATCGTTATTTGAATTTTCAAAATTTCTATTGCCTGCCAATTCTTCAGTTCGCATAAGTATTTGTGAAGAATTATCAATAACATTGTCATTATTTGCCACACTATTTGAATTATTAGGTTTTGAAGAACCTAAATGAAAACCCAAAATAAAAATAAATAATATTAGCAAAATACTGCAAGCCGAAAATATAGATAATCTTAAAGGAGTAAAATTAACTATATATAAAGTTTTTTTCTTTCCGTAAATAGAATTAGTAGAATATTCTTTTTCTTCTTCTATCGTGTTGTTTTGATTTTGATTTAGTTCCATAATGCCTTCCTAATTTTTTTGAGACTATAATTAAATGATTATAATCTCTCATATTGTTTATTATAATATCGGCATTGAACTTCTTATTTTTTACATCGATTTGCATTTTTAGAATTTTTCTTGCCTCTTTTTCGGATATATTTCTACTCTTTTGCATTCTCTTTATAATATCCGAAGTTTTTGAATTAACATATATTAAACTATCGCACATTTTATATATTTCGCTTCTCATAATTAACGCCGCTTCAATAATGACATCCTTATCCGTTGAATTTATTAATTTATAAACTTTATCTTCTATATAAGGATAATTTATACTTTCTAATTTTCTTAATTTCTTTGAATTTCCAAAAACTATTTTACCTAGTTTTTTTCTGTCTATATTTCCGTTATTGTCAAGTATATCGCTTGAAAACTCTTTTATTAATTCTTCTTTTTTGATTTTATCGTTTAAGGCTTCATGTCCTATAATATCGGCGTCAATGTATAAAGCGTTCAATTCTTTTGCAAGCAATTTTGAAAAAGAACTTTTGCCCGAACAAATAAGTCCGAATATTCCTATAACATTTTTCATAATTAATTTTGAGCCTGAATAGAATTAGCTGCGGTATTTGTAATATAAGGAATAACTATTTGATTAATATTAACTTTGCTTAAAACTCTTCCGTCAATAAGTTTTGTTAAAGAAACATTTTCATCCGCGGTTATAATTTTTACCATTCCTATTGACATATCGGCATTTCTATTTGACAAATCTACAGAAGCCGAAGAAGTATTATAAATAATCAAATTCATATTATTTGTTAAGCCTTGCAATTTCCCCGCATTTATATAAATATTATCGTTATGAATCTTAATAACTTTGCAGTAAAAAGGAATAGCATTATCTATAACTTTTCCCGTCATAACAGCAGCGTTCATTATTCTATCTTTGCCTTTAGTTGTAATAGTAAAGTTAGTAACAACTCTTTCGTTTTTTACATCGACTAAATCGAGCATAACGGTAAAATTATCTATATTATTTTCAAAAGTAGAGCCTCTTAAATAATAATCTACTTTTCTTGAGTTTAATTCTAAATATAAATCTCTTTCAGAATAATAATTTGTATGAATATCCAAAACTTTAAATTTTCCATATTGAGGCAAAACATAAGATAAAGTTTGATATAATGCCGTATTAAAAAACATTGGACTATCTTTTTGAGCGTTTATTGTGTCGGTTATAGCGATAGTATAGCCCGATTTTTCCAAATTATATTGATTTTCTATTCCCCAACTTTTTGACGGAATATTTTTATCTAATTTTCTTTTATAGCTATCATATTTATAAACGATTGATTTATCATTTGGATTAACATTTTTAGCAATTTCCAATTCTTCTAAAGCTCTCTCTTCTAATCCCATTCTTCTATAAACATCTGAAAGCATCAATCTCGCGTAAGTATTTGCAGGATTTAATTTTAACATATGTTTTAAATATGCCTGCGCTCTCACATTATCGGCAAGTCTTGTATAATAAGATGCCATATTTCCATAATATAAAGCCGCTCTATTTCTTTCATAATCGGGTTTAGGATTCGTATTAAGTAAAACTCTTTCATAAGCAAGCCTTCCAAGTTCGTCTTCGGGTTTAACTCTTAAATAATTTATATAAGAATTTTTAGCGTTTGGATAATTTTTAGCTTCTTCATAAACATTGCCAATATAATAATATTTGCTATTATTTTTAAATTCAGAATCGGGAATATATTCCAAAATTCCTATAGATTCGTTATATCTCTTCATAGATAAAAATATGCTCGCTTGAAGTATTTTAGCTTCGTTATAATTTGTATAATAATAAAATGCGTTACTAATCTCGCTTAAAGCGTTATTATAATTTTTATTCAAATAATAATAATTAGCCAAATGATAGTAGGATTCCGCCATTCTTGGATTATTATTTATATTATTATTTAACAAATTAAAAGCGTAATTGCTATTTCCGTTTGCAAGTTGCAAATATGCCAATGAAACGGGCGCTTCCGCTCTGCTTTTATCTATAATAATAGCTCTTTCGTATAAAGTCATTGCGGTTTTATAATAGCCAATTCTTTCGTTTAATACTCCTTCGCCGTAATTTGCAAAATAATTTTTACTGTCTAACGCTTTTATCAATTTAATCGTGTTTCTTGCTTCGGAGTTTCTATTATTTAAAAGCTCAACATTAAGTTTTCTTTCAAGAATTCTAAAATCTTTTGAATGATAATTTTCAGCGTCTTTAATCAGAGTTTCCGCCATAGAATAATTTTTTAATTTAATATAATTATCTATTAAAAGAATATAAGCTTCTATATCGCTTGGCTTAATATTCATAGCTTCCAAAATCGCTATAGAATTTTCGTAATTTCTGTTATTATAAAAATTCAAAGCGTTTTGAAAATTATTATTAGAAGTTTGTCCAAGAGATGCAAAACTTATGCAAATAGAAATTAAAAAAACTAATATTAATCTCAAAATTAAATCCTTATTTTCTTATATTTCTTGCTACTATCTGTCTTCTCAAATATGCGGGAGTATCTTCGTCATAATCTGCAGACGAATTTGTATCCGCTCCGAATATATAACTTTTAGCTCCCAAATCGTTATGGATTTTCATTCCTTCATCCGACATAATATCGAATATAGGTTTTTCTTTTTTAACTTCATTCTCTTTAATATCAATATCGGCTTCGGCAACTTCGGTAGCTATAGTTCTAGAATAAAATTCTTCGTTTCTGTCGATTATAGAATTAGCGCTTTTGCTTATTTGATTATTAACTATATTTTTATTAAACGGCGTATATTCCGATTTTTCAATCGATTCTTCTTCTTTATCAAAATCTTCTTCTTCATTATTATTTTCCGCATTATTAATATTATAATTATTAAGAGATTGATTTTTAAATTTATTTGCAAAATTTACGCTTTCAAAAGAAACTTTATTAATATTTTCTTCTTTATCTTTTAAATCAATTTCTTTAGAATTATCGATTATAGTTTCGTTTGAATTATTATTTTCGTTATTTTCTATAATGTTATTTGTATTTAAATCATTTTTTATATTATTATCTTTAATATCGTTTTTATCGGATTCTAAATCTTTATTTTCCGTATTTTTATTTTCGTTAGAATTATCTTCAAATCCCGTAGCCACAATCGTCACTCTTATCTCGTCATTTAAACTTTCGTCTATACAAGTTCCTATTTTTATATTTGCTTCTTCATGAGCGTAGCTATTTATTTTTTCAGCGGCTTCTCCGTATTCTTTAAGTCCAAAATCTTTTGGAGCTACTATATTTGCCAAAACGCCTCTCGAATTTTTTATACTTGAAACATCCAATAAAGGATTTTCAAAAGCGTTTGATATTGCTTTTTCTATTCTATTTTCGCCTTTTCCTATTCCTATTCCTAAATGCGCTCTTCCGTTAGATAAAGCTATCATAGTGCGAACATCGGCAAAATCTACATTTACTCCAAAACCTGTTTGAGTAATTATATCGGAAATTCCTTGCACGCCTTGTCTTAATATATCGTCTATAATTGAAAACGCTTCCGTGTATCCGTAATTTTCAGCGTCAACCATATCGTAAAGATTTTCATTTGGTATTATTATAAGAGAATCTACAACGGAAAACATTTTTTCTATTCCCGCTTCGGCTCTATTCATTTTTAATTTTCCTTCGTATTTAAAAGGTTTAGTGACAACGCCTATCGTTAAAGCTCCGCATTTTTTTGCAATTTCCGCGACTACAGGACTCGCTCCCGTTCCCGTGCCTCCTCCAAAACTGCTTGCAATAAAAACTAAATTCGCTCCGTTAATTATCTCTTCAATTTTTGCAACATCCTCTTTAGCGGCTTCAGCTCCTTTTTCTGGGTCCGTTCCCGCTCCCAATCCTTGCGTCACTCTTTCTCCTAAAACTATTTTGGTTTCTGCATTGGACCTTGAAAGCGCCTGTTTGTCGGTATTCATAGCCACAAAATCTACGCCGTTAAGTTTTTCTTCTATCATTCTATTAACGGCATTGCATCCTCCGTTTCCAACTCCTATAACTTTTATAACAGTGCCTAAAGAAACATTAAAAGAATTTATATTTGAGTTCATTTTTGAATTATCAGCTAATTCTATTCTATATTTAGAATCCATTGCTTACCCCTTTTTATTTTTAATTATTGAAAAAATAAAAAATTAAAATACTTATAATTATTATCGTATATTATCAATTTTAATAAACATAATTATATTAACATAATTATAAAATTAATCAAGTGCTAAAAATAAAAAAATATGATATTATATAAAAAATATTATCGATTACTTCAGGGTTTACTCTGTAATGACGGTAAATAAAATAGTAATTTCAAGCATACGAAATTTATATTAATCAATCTATAAAAAATTAAACGGAGAAAATTTTTTATGAATTACGATGTTAGTTTAGTTATAACGACTTACAACGAAGAAAAATATTTACCAATTCTACTTGGTTCAATTAATAATCAAAAAACCGATTTGAAAATGGAAATAATTATTATAGACGATTCTTCTACAGACGAAACTTTGAATATTATAAAACAATATGAAAAATTCATACGGGGGGGGGGTAATTCGACTCTTACATAACGATAAAAAATCAGATGTTCAATATATGAGAAATACGGGACTTAAAGAAGCTACAGGAAAAGTTATAATATTTTTTGATGCCGATACTGCAATATCAGAAAATTTTATAGAAAATATGGTTAAACCGATTATAAATAATAAAGCCGATACGACTTTATGCAAAACTTACGCCGTTCTTGAAGCTTTTTACGATATTCTTCCCGAAAAATATTCTAAAAGCTATGTTTATTTTATAAAACATTGTCCAAGATTTATGATGAAAAGATTTCCCGTTCAATTCGTTCCTTGGATTTTAAGATGGTTTAATATGATGAAAAAACAAAAAAGATTGATAAGCGTTTGGAGAGTTCCTAACCGAGCGCATACTACGGGAATAGCTACAAAAACAGAAATAGCGAGAAAGTCTGGAGGTTGGAAAATTAAAATAGGAGACGGAGATGACGCTCAATATTCTAACGATGTTTGTAATGAAAGCGATAAAGTTTTATGGGTTGGCAAATGCATTCTTTTTATTTCAAGAAGGAGAGTATTCCCAACAGATAACGGATGGATTACCGATATATTTTTTAAGCCGATAAAGAAATTTTATAAAAATAAAATACGAAAAAATAACGATAACGATTATACAAAAAATTTGCGTTAATTTTAATATATAATAATTCTTAAAAATGATTTATAATATTTTAATTATAAAAAATAAATTTTAAAATTAAAAGAAAAATAAAAAATGAATATACATATACATACTTTTGGATGCAGGCTCAATCAATATGAAAGCGAAAAAATTTCATTTGAATTAAAAAATATGGGAGCGAATATTACCGAATTAAAAAATGCGGACGCTATAGCTATAAATACTTGCACAGTTACAAACGATAGCGATAAAAAACTTATAAATTATTTAGACAAACTTGAAAATATATCTCAAAAAAAAATTTTCTTAATAGGTTGCTATGTTTCAAAAAAAGAAAATTTATTTGATAAAGAAAATATAACTATAATACCAAACGATAAAAAAGAAGAAGCTTCTCAAATAATATTTAATACTTTGACTAAAAATTACGAGAGCGAATTTAAAAATCCGATATTCTTTCCGCAGGAGCAGAGCAGAGCGTATTTAAAAATTCAAGACGGTTGCGAGGTTTTTTGTTCTTATTGCATAGTGGCTAGAGTTAGAGGAAAACATAAAAGCGTTGAGCCTAAAAAAATTTACGATGCAATAAAAATCGCTTACGAATACGGTTATAAAGAAATAGTTTTAACGGGATTAAATTTAGGTTCTTATAATTATAATAACGAAATAAAATTTATTCAAATAGTTAAAAATATGCTTGAAATATCTTCAAAATTTGGAATAAGAATAAGACTCTCTTCTATAGAGCCGATTTACTTTAATGACGAGCTTATAAGTTTATTTAAAAATTCCGAAGTTCTATGTCCGCATGCGCATATTCCGTTGCAATCGGGCAGCGATAAAATTTTGAAATTAATGAATAGAAGATATACGAGAGGAAATTATTTGAATATAATAGAAAGATTATATAAAACAAATTCAAATATTGGAATAAGCGCCGATATTATGGTTGGTTTTCCAAATGAAGACAGTAACGATTTTAAAGACACTTATAATTTATGCGAAAAATCAAAATTTATAAAGATGCATATATTTCGATATTCTAATAGAGAAAATACTCCTTCGTCAAAAATGTCAAATCAAGTTGGCTACAGAACAAAATTAAAAAGAGCGAAATTATTAAACGAATTAAATAATAAAATGAAGGACGATTTTTACAAAAACGCTATAAATAGAGAATTAAAAGTAATTGCGGAAAAAAAATTAGAAAATAATTATTATATAGGAACGAGCGGAGAATATTTGAAAGTAAAATTCAAAAGCGAAAAAATTATTGAAAAAAAAGATATTATTAAAGTTAAAGCGATTAAATATGAAGACAATATAATAATTGGCGAGGCTAAAAATGGATAATATAAAAAAACCTAAACTTACTTTAAAAGAAAGATATAACGATGAATTTTTGGAAAAAGCGGAAATTAGAAGAAAGGCTTTGCAATATAAAAGAATGCATGTCGGACTTATAAATAGCGATAGAATGGAACATATGATAAAACTTCTTTATCAAGTTCATCAAAATTATTATCTTGGTTATTTTGAAGCGAGTTGCACTCTTGCGGGCAGTATGTTTGAGCAATCTCTTATGATTCTTTTGGAAGAGAAAATAAATGAAGACGGTTTTATATCGATAAAGAAATTAAAAAACGGAAAACCTTATTACGATAAAATTACGAATATTGAAGATTTGGCTCAATGCAATATCGGAACTTTAATTTCAATTGTCGGTTATTATAAAATGCTTCCTAATAACGAATACAATTTAGCAAAAACTCTTCAAAATATTAGAAATTGTATAGTTCATGATATGCTTCCAAAATTTTATTTAATTGACGGACATTATCAAGCGGAAATTAGAATTAATTTAAACTCAAATATTACAAAAATTATAAAAATTCCCGAAGCCGAAATAAAAAATCGCACGGCGGGACAAAGCTCAATAGAATTATGGTCTTACTTTTTATTAACTCGCACAAGAAGTTTGATAGAGTTTTTATTTATAAATAGAGTGAAAAAATTTCCGCCAGAATTTTAATTATATAAATTAAAGTTTTTCCCCGTCTGGGAGCAGTTTTCGTATTTCTTTTATACTTAATCCTGTATGTTCTGATATAAACTTATTATCAAGTCCAGAAGCTTTTAAACTTTTAGCTATAGCGTAACTATTTTCTTTTATTCCTTCAAGTTTTCCTTTTTCCATTCCTTCTTTTATCCCTTCTCGTCTTTCTTCCTCAAGCATTATTTGATTTCCGTATTGATAAATTTCTTTTTTCTCATATTCGCTCATCATTAATCGACTTCTAATAAAATTATTATATCTTTTATGCGCCTCTTCCATTATAGGTTTTTCTTTTACTATATCTGACATATAAGCCTCCATATCTTTTGTGGTAAAAAATCCTAACCAATAATTTAAATCTTTTGACAAACTATTATTTTTAAAATTAAATTTCTTTAATTCTATTATATGTATTTGCAAATGGTCGGTTAATAATCTCTCGCTTTTTGTATCGTAAATCATATAACAGCTATGCACATTTTTATTAACCTTGTCTAAATTAAAATTGAGTAAATTAATACTAATTACAGGCGTCAAATCTTCGTATCTCTCACCTTTCTTTAAAAGTTTGCTATAATTAGAAGCCCAATAATAAAGTATTCTTTCGGGAAATCTTGAATTGCCCGATAATTGAACTTCGATAATTACAACTGTCCCATTTTTCGTAATGCATTTCACATCGACAATAGTTTCTTTATCGTTATAATGTTTTTTCAAATTAAACGGATTAAGAATTTCAACCGATTTAAATGTCTTCATATTTGCGCTAATCATAACAGCGTTTATAAAATCGAGTAAAACTTTCTCTCCGCCTTTGTCAGTAAAGAAATAACGAACAAAATAATCGTTAAGCGAATTAAATGGTTTATTTTTCATAAGAATATTATAACAGAATATTTTTATTTGTCAAAAGTATTAATTAAAAATATATAAAATAAATACTTTCTTAAAATATATTTATTTATTCTATAATTCTATTAAATTTTAATTATATAAACTACTTTATAATATCAAAAAAATCATCGGGATAGCCATACATATCGATTTTTCCGTTTTCGTCAATATCGATTTCCACATAAGTTCCGTTAATTATCTCTTCGTTTTTATATCTATCGGTTAGAAAATCCATAACTTGATTATCAGAACCGAACAAATGATTATTTATATTTCGTCTCTCTTCGATATATCGCCCAGAGATTAGCAAATCCGCGTAATCAAAAATTTCAGTTTTTCCGCTCGATATAATTTCCTCTTTTTCGTATCCTGTGTAAAGTATTATTCCAATATCAAGTTTTTTTATAAGTTTCATTAATTCCAATAATTCGTCAAGTTGTTCTAAAGGTTCGCCTCCAAGTATCGTAACGCATTTTATATTATTCTTTTCAATCGACTCTTTTATTTGAATTATTAAATCTTCAGTTTTTATATAAAAGCCGCCTTCAAAATCATGCATCGATTTATTCCAGCAGCCTTTACATTTCAAACTGCAACCTTGCATCCAAATTGCAAATGAATTTCCGAAACCGTAAATACTCGAATTATTATTAATATGAGCTAAACGCATTTATTTTTATCTTAATTTTTTATCTAACTTCTCTAACTAAAGTAAGTTGAATTTTATTATCTTTTTTCGTTTCCATAACTCTATAACCTTTAGCTTTAGCTTTTTCCATTATCGCTTTTTTTTGAGATTCTATATATGCAAGTCTCTCTCTTTCGAGTCTTTCCGCTTCTTCTTTAAGTTTTATCTCATAAACATTATTATAAGATTTTTCAACTTTTATAAGAAAAGAAGAAATATCGTTATTCCAACTGTCATGGTTTAAAATATATTTTCCGTTTACAAATTTAAAATATGTGTTTCTATATTTATGCAATGATGGAATATAAATTTTATCGTTTTTAATTTCGTAATTATATCCGCATTTTTCCAAAGCCTCTAAAAGTATTTCTTGGCTTATAAAAGGCGTTGTGGTTTTTACTAAACAACTCATTTTTTCTCCTCGCCACAGGCGTGCCTATGGCTATTTTTGAATATTAATATTTTTTTGACTAACATTAACTTTTTGATAATACTCGTCAGTTTTCTTAACTTCTTTTATATCGGCAAGCTCGTCTAAAATCTCCTCGACTTCCGACAAACAAGCCTCGCCTTTGATTCCGTCAGTTTTCAAATCTAAACTTCCGTCTTCGTTAATTGTAATATTTATTCTTTGCTCTTTCATTTTCTCTCCTTTTTATCTTAAAAATAAATTATTCTAAATTTTCAATATCAATTTTCTTTATCAAATCAATATTTTCGTCAGTTTCCATAATATACGAAAGCGAAGAAACATTATTTTTTTTATTATAAGCGTTTCTATAAATTTTATTAATTTCGTCTATTATTTCATTAATCTTATTTACATTTTTTATATTTTCTAATTCTTTTAAATCGTTTTCTACTTTTGAAGTTAATTCTTCATAAGTTTTTTTATCCGAATAATCAAAATCTTTAATAATATCTTTTATTTCGATTATTTTGTCTTCGCACTTTCTTATAATTGGATTTAATTTTTCAATATTTAATTCTTTAACTTTTTCTTTTTTCATTTTATTTTTAGAATTATTTTTGCTTAAAGAAAGTTCTTCTTTATATTTATCAATAATGAATTTTATAAAATGTTTAGTTAGAATTTCTTTTGCATTATAAGTAGTATATCCATCATTGCCTCTATACGCACTTTCCACTCTGCTGCCAAATTCTATTTCTTTTATAATATCGTTTACATCAATCTCATGTATCTCATGATTATTCATTCTACTTCCAGATTTTGTATATATTTCATCTCTATCTATTATTTTATTATATAAAAGTAATTTCTCTATTTCTCCAAAAATATCAACACTATAAGTAGGAGTGTCGTCAATATATATGCAAGAATTTTCAGCATCTAATTTTATAGAGCTATTCGTAATTTTTTTTCCTCGTTCAAATTCATACGCTAATTTAAAATAATAATATTTTTCAGAACCTTTAGAATTAGCAAATTCAAGCGAAATTAATCCTAATTTGATTAAAGTATCGTTAATAACTTTTTCGTCTATTTTTTCATGCAAATATATTTTTATACATTTAGCGTCCTCGATTTTATTAAAAAATATTGAATTCATTTTTTATCTCCTTAATTTAATTTTCTTTTTTATCGTTATCCGTAATAAACGGATTATTAACTTCTTGTTTTAATTGAGGAATTGGTTTATCTTTTGATTTTTCATCCTCTTTCCACGATTTTGAAGAAGCCAAAACGGTGCGAGCTTTTGCCCATCTTCTCATATCGCTTATATTCTCTTTCATAGTTTTTGAAATAGGATAAGTTTTTTTCATTGCCTCTATTATATGCTCCGTTTTAATTTCTTTATTTTCGTCAAAAGCCTTAAATAAAGCTTCTTTTATAGCCTCTTCAATTTCAGCTCCCGAAAAATCTTCGCAGGCGTCAGCTATTTTTGAAATATCGAAATTATTATAATCTCTTTTTACTCTTTTCAAATGTATTTTTATTATCTCTTCTCTTTCTTCTTTTAATGGCAAATCGACAAAAAATATTTCATCAACTCTTCCCTTTCTCAAAAGCTCGGGAGGAAGTCCCGATATATTATTTGCCGTAGCGACAACAAATACGGGTTTTTTCTTCTCTTGCATCCAAGTTAAAAAAGTCCCTAATACTCTTGAAGTAGTTCCGCCGTCAGTAGAGCCAGAAGACGCCATCCCCGAAAGTCCTTTTTCAATTTCGTCAATCCAAAGAACAGAAGGCGAAACCGCTTCCGCTATTTTTAAAGCTTTTCTTATATTGCTTTCAGATTCTCCGACAATTCCGCCGAAAATTTTACCCATATCTAATTTTATTATAGGAAATTGCCAAGCCGAACCAACCGCTTTCGCGCATAAACTTTTGCCCGTTCCAGGTATTCCAAGTAAAAGTATTCCTCTTGGAGTTTCAAGTCCGTATTCTTTAGCTTTCTCTTCAAACGCTCGTCCTCTTCTTTTAAGCCAATCTTTCAAAATATCTAATCCGCCGACATCGTCTAAAGTTTCATTATGATGATAATATTCTAAATGCCCGCTATTTTTTATTATATTTTCTTTATCTTGTATTATTATTTGAATTTCTTTTTCGGTTAATTGTCCCGTTTGAACTATCGCTTTTGAAAACGCCCTTTCCGCTTCCATTATTGTTAAGCCCAAAGCCGATTCAATTATTTTTTCAATATTTCCTTCCGACTTAACGCCGTAATTTTTGCATACTTTATTAAATATAATAGTTAAATCTTTTCTGCTCGGTAAATCAAGCTCTTCTATATAAACTTCTTTCTCAAGCTCTGAAGGAATTTCTTTTTTAGTTTGAAGCATTATTAAAGTTCTATCTTTTTTAAAAGAATCGTTTAATGCAATATCTTTTATTTTGCTTATTAAAAAAGGACTATCTCTTAATTGCAAATTAAATTCTTCCAAAATTAAAATAGAATCTTTTGCTTCATTGCTTTCATACCAATCTAAAATGGCTCGGTTATCTTCCGTATTGTCGATAATGTCGAAATTTTTACCGTTAAACTTTTTAAGTCCAGAGGAAATATTCCACTTAAACCAATTCCTGTTTAACTCCGAAGCGCTTTTATGAACATCGCCTTCTATTCTTTCGTTTTCATAGCTTACAATCTGTATAATATTTATTCCAGATTTTATTAAGTTGTTTAAATTAATCATTTTTTTCTCCTTTTTTTTAATTTAAAATTTTATTTTTAATTTTTAATTTTTAATTTTTAATTTTTTATAATTTTAATTTTATTCTTCCAAATCTTCATTTTGATTAACTATAAAATCATAATCAATATAAGGATTATCTTTTAATTTTTCTTGAATCTCTTTACTAAACTTATTTGTAATCTCTCTCGATTCAGGCTCTATAATATCGGCAATATAAATTTTGCTCGGCTCATCTTCGTAAGAATATGTTAATTTTACCGTATAACCGTTTTCTTTTAATTTGAAATAGCCCGAAACTTCGGCAATTTTTATATATTCTTCAAAATATGGCTTCAAATCTGTAGGAATATTAAAAGCGTAAACCGATTGATATTCTCCTTTTTCAATATAAGGTTTAATCTCTTCAGGAATATCAAGATTTGAAAAATCTACTCCGCTTGGAATATCTAAAAATTCCGTTTCAATATTATAATCTAAAGAAAAACATTTAATTTCAGTTTCAAGCCTAATAATCGCTACTTCATAACTCGGCATAAAATTTTCTTCATTCATTTTTGAAGTAAATTCTTTAATCGCTTTATCTTGCTTTTTTAAAATTTCCTCTACTTCTTCGGGTTCAATATCTTCTTTATTTAGTATTGAAGTAAGTTCGTTAATAATTTTTATCTGTTTATTAAATCCTTCCGTAAGAAATTCGGGAATAATGTCGGCAAACTCGGAAAATTTATTTATAGCCGAAAATTTTTTATTCATATCTTTTGCGATATTTTTGTTTAATTTATTATCTTCGTTTAATAATTCCAATTTTTCAATTTCGTTTTCTTCAGAATTATATTCTTCTTGCATTTTTTAACCTCGTTTTATTAATTAATTTTAATTATAAAACCGCTTTCAAAATCGAAAATTGATTAATCAAGCGGTTTTATTTTTTAATTTTATTCTCCATTCGTAATAAACGGATTAGTAGTTATATTTTTATTATCTTCGTTATTTTCATTTGCAGAATTATCTTCAGACGAAATATTTTCTTCTTTGTATTTATCAATAACATATTTTATAAAATGTTTGATAATAAATAAATTATACGGTTCGGTTTTTTCTTTTTCTTCGATTTTTTCGATAATATCGTCCGTATTTGCCGCATATTTTTCGAGATTATTTTTATACTCTTCAGATTTGTCATATACTTCGTCAAGTATTTTTTCTTTAAAAAGTATTTTTTTCATGCCTGAAATAATATTTTCGTTATAACCATAAATACAGATACTTGACTTTTCAGCGTCTAATTTTACATGGCTTCCAAGAACAAAATCTTTCATTCCAGGTTTATTAGGATTACTAGCATACAATGAAAATTTATAATATATTTCAGATTTTTCCGAATTTTTAATTTCAATAGAAATTAATCCTACTTTTATTAAAATATCTCCAAAAACTTTTTCGTCTATTTTATCTTTTAAATAAATTTCTTTATCTTTCCTATTTATTTCTGGTAATTTAGACGCTATTTCATTTAAAAAACTTCCAAACATAATTTTATCTCCTTTTATTTTTAATTTTTTAATTTTAAATTTTTTGTTTTTTAATATATTTATTTAATTTTAATTACTATTAATTTTAAAATTTATGGCGGAATAGCGGATATATTAATAAATATTAAATTAATCATTTTCTCTCCTTTTTTCTTACAAATTATTTTTATTTATTATTTTATTTATAGCGGAAGATTTAATATCTCGGCTTCCGCAACTTGGACATTTAAGTCGAATATTTCCCAATTTTTTTATATTAAAGAATTCCAATAACAGATTTACTTTTATAGAAGAGTTAAAAGTTTTTCCGCAAGAATTACATTTATAAAAATATGGCGGTTTATTTGGCAACATAAATACTCCTTATATAATTTTTAAATAATTTAATAATATTATTAATAAAAAGCTCGCAATAGGCAAAGATATGCAGAGAAAAAATAATTTTTTATTTGCATTTTCAAGTTTATTTATTTTCGCCGTAAATTCAAAATCAATATTTTTAATTTTTTTAGAAAGCTTTATTATATTATTATTTAATTTATTTTTTTCTTCGTTAATATCGTTATAAAGTTTTTCAATTTTTAAGTTTAAATTTTCAAATTCTTTATTGATATTGCCGTTATTTAAATTTATTTCGTTTTTAATATTTTTAGTTTCGTTATTAATATTATTTATTTCGGCGCGGATAAAATTATTTATTTTTTTCGTTTCTTCGTTTAATATTTTATTTATATTCTCAATTCTTTTATTAGTTTCAGAATATAATTCTTTATAATTATTAAAATTTTCATTGAATTCGTTAAAAACTTTCCAAAAATTATCCGACTTATCAATCGCTTCTTGCATTTTGTGAATTTTATCCGCATCGTCTCGCACGGAGTCGATATAAGAAAGCTTTTTTTGAAAATCATTCATATTTTTTAGAAGTTCTTCAACTTTTTTTAAAAGATTTTCCATTTATAAATTTAATCTCCCAATAAAAAATAATATTTTGTAAATTACAATAAAAATATTTTTAATTAATCTAAAGCTATTTTGATTAATCTAATTATAGCAATTACTATTGATATTATTGTAAAAATAGGATTTGCTAAAAAACCTAATACTAGTCCCGTTCCTATTATTCCCGCTGTAATCATATTTTTAACTCCTTATTTTATTTTAAGAATATCCAAAAGAGAGTTTATAACTTCTTCTTTTTTGTCGTATTCTTTTCTTTTCGCTTCAATCTCTCTTTCGTTTAATTTAGCGTTTTCTTCAATCTCTTTTTTGATAATATAAATTTTATTTTCAAGTTCTTTAATTTGTTTTTTATATTTTCCTTCAAAATCGTTAAGAACCGAATTTAAATTTTTCAATTGTTCCATTGAATTATCTTGCAACTTTTGAGATAAAGAAAGTTCCTTTTTATATTTATCCATAACGAATTTTATAAAATGTTTAATTAAAGCTAATTCTCTAGAATTATCGTCCCATTCCTCGCCTTGATATTCTATTTTCTTTATAATATCGCTTATATCTATATCATGTATTTTATTTCTACTTCTAATATCTCCCGATTTCGTATATACTTCGTCTCTATCTATTACTTTATAATCTAAAAGCAAATTTACGATATGATAACCGTCAATAAAATCGAAATAATCCCAAATCATATTATATGATATAAATAATAAATTTTCAGACGCTATAATAATAGACTTTTCATAAATATTTAAGTTGCTATAAGATATGCGTCCATCTTCATTAAAAATTGGTTTAAATTGTTTTAAGTAAAATAATTTATCCGTCCATTTAGAATTAGTTAATTCAAGCGAAGTTAATCCTAATTTTATTAAAGTGTCGCTTAATATTTTTTTATCTATTTTTTCTGATAAATGAATTATTATATCCATTCTTACCTCTTCGTCATAGTCGTGCCTATGGCATAGTTTTAATTTAATTCTTTATAGTTTCCAAAAGATTATTAATAATCTCTTCTTTTTTGTCGTATTCTTTTCTTTTTTCCTCAATTTCGCTTTCGTTTAAATTAGCGTTCTCTTCAATCTCTTTTTTAATATTTTTTATGCTATCTTCATTATTTTTCATTACTCTATTAATGTTTCTTTGTATAAATTCTATCGTATTGTTTGTAATAAAATCTAAATCGTCAAAATATTTATCAAAAGAATTTTTAATTATTTCGTCAATATAAGAATTCATTTCAACTAATCTTTTTTCGGACGCTTTTATTTCCAAAATCGAAAGACATTTATAATCTGATAAAGATATTTTATTATTTATATCGTCATAAAAAGAATTTTTAAAATCTTTTATCAATTTATCGCAATTTGCTTTTAAAGAATATGAATTAAATTCTTCTAATTGATTATTTTCTTTAATAAAACTTTCAATAGAATTAAAAACTTCTTCTAACTTTGATATAAATAAATTTTCAAGTTCTTTAAGTCTTGGTTTTTTTGATTCTTTAATATCGTTTAGAATAGAATTTAAATTTTGCAATTGAGATATTGAATTATCTTCGCTATCATAATGTTTCGTTTCTCTAATTTCATTATCGGTTTTTTCATTCTTTTTGAAAATATCTTTAATAACTTCCGCTACTTTTTCTGCCGCATAAAAAGGCATCTCTCTTACTTTATCGCTTCCACATTTTGGACATTTTAACGGCTCTTCTTTTTCAAAAATTATACCTATGTTTTCATGCCAATCTGTTTGGTCTGGAGGGTCTTTACAAATAGGAGGTTTACTTGTCTTTTCAAATACTTCAATTAACTTTGCAAACTTACCTTTTCTTTCTGATACAAATATTTCTCCGCATGATTTACATTTATAATAGTATCCAACAAATTTAACAAAATCAATCATTTTTTATCTCCTCATTTTATAGTTTCCAAAAGAGAGTCAATAATTTTTTCTTTTCTGTCGTATTCTTTTCTTTTTTCCTCAATTTCGCTTTCGCTTAATTGCATATTTGCTTCAATTTCTTTTTTAATAATATCGACTCGAATTAATTGCTCTCTTTTTATTCTGTCAATACTTCTATGTATGAATTCTATTGTATTATTTGTAATAAAATCCAAATCCTCAAAGTATTTATTTAAAGCTTCTTTAATAATTTCGTCCAAATAATTTTTCATTTGATTTGAACGCTCTTCGGAATTTTGAATTTCCAATATTGTAAAACATTTATAATCGGATAACGCTATTCTTCCGTTTATATTGTCTGAAAAAGAATTTTTAAAATCATTTAGCAATTTATCAAAGTTATGCCTTAAAGCCAATATGTCTATATTAACGCCTTGCGAACAAATATTTTCTTTAATAAAACTTTCGATTTTATTAAAAGAATCTTCCAAAGTCGCGCTAAAAGTCTCTTCCACTTCTTTTATATCTTCTTTCAATTCTTTTCTCATATTATTAAGAATAGAATTTAAATTCTGTAATTGAGATATTGTAGCGTTTTCGGGATTGTATGCTTCCATATTTCTAATTTCATCGTTGGATTGCTCGCCAATATTTTTAGAAATTTTTTCCATAAAGCCCAAAATTTTTTTAACGCTATCCGCTGGCGGTTCTAAAATCGGCGGAATTTTAGTCGCAATCGTTGATAAAAACTGTCCCGCCGAACTTATCGCCGTAGTCGCCGCTGTCCCTATTGCCGTAGCCGCGCTTCCAACTGCAGCTCCTACGGTTGAAACCGCGGAAGTTAAAGCTCCTATCGCCGCGGCTCCCAAACCTATTAAAAAACCAAACATAATTTACTCCTTTATTTGATAGTTTCCAAGAAATTATTAATAATCTCTTCTTTTCTATCGTATTCTTTTCTTTTTGCTTCAATTTCGCTTTCGCTTAATTTCATGTTTTCCTCAATTTCTTTTTTAATATTTTCAATGCTTTCTTCATTATTTTTCTTTATTCGGTTAATGTTTATTTTAATAGCATTTAAAGAATTTGTAGAAATCTCGTCAATACTGTCGCAGAAATTATTTAAAGCGTTATCGACTAATTCGTCTAAATAATTTTTTATTTTGTCTTTTCGCTCTTTTTTATTTTCAAGTTTCAATATTTCGGCGCATTTTGTATCGCCAATAGCTATATGGTCTAATATTTCGCTTGAAAAGGTTCTTTTAAAATTTGTTATCGTATCGCTAAATTTAGTTTCAATTTCCCCGACATTTATTCCCAAACCTTCAAATTTTTTATTAATTTCTTTTTCAAGCTCTTCGCTTTGAATAAACGGATTTATCGAAGGGTCATAATTGCTCTTCTGATTAAGTTCCGTTTCTATCATATCGACTATTTTATTTTTAATCTCTTTCGATAACTCTATAGATTTTTCTTCATATTGTTTGAGTTTAGTTTTATACTCTTCTTTTATATCGTTTAATATTTTAGTAATCGCTTTCGTCTCTTCAATAGTAGCGGTTTCGGGGTCGTAAGCTCCAGCTTTAGATACTTTTTTTGCGCTTGCTGTTGAAGTTTGCCCGAGCGAAGTTCTCCCACCATTGAAAAAATCTACTACATCCTCAATCTTATCTTCTACAAAATCAATGACATTTGTAGCTTTTTCAACAACCCATTCAGCTGCATCACTTATTTTTTCTGCTATCCAACTAAAAAGTCCCATAATTTTTCTCCTTATAGTTTTAAATTTTTTTTAATCTTTAATTTTTTTACTTTTTATTTTTTTATAGCTTCTTTCAATTTTTTATTTTGATTAAGCCATTCTGTTTTTATATTTTCAAAAGCTTCGTTCAAACCGTTCATAGCCTTTTCGATTTCCTCTATTTCCTTATTTTTCATAAGTTTAAACTCTTCCTGCTGTTTTCTATCCATATCTAAAGAGGCTCGGCTTTGAGAATTTGAATCTTTTATAGTTTTTGCTTTATTACTTATATTCGTTATCATATTTAAATATCTTCTTTCCAAATCTTTTTTAACCTCTTCCTCTCCTTTTGAAATTATATCTCTATGCATTATAGAATTAACTTTTTTGATATTTGTTAAATCTTTAATATTTTCAGAGTTTTTAATTATAAGGTTGCTATCTTGCCAATCTTTTAATCCTATGCCATAACTTTTTGCCAATTTATATATTGCAATCTTTCCGTCTTCATCGCATTCTTTACCGTTTTCAAGTTCTATAACTTTAGAATATACATAAGAAGAAACGCCGATTATATTATTTTTAAGTAAATCTTCATTTTTATAATTATCTCTTAAATATTTTTTCCATTCTTCAATTTGTTTTTCCCAAGCTTCTTTAGGATTATTTTTATTGTCTATTTGCGTTCCTAATATCATAACTTTGTAAAAATCGTCTCCGATATTTTCAAAAACTTTTGTTATGGTTATATATTCATCGTTTCTTAAACTTGAAGAATCTACGCAAACTATAATGGCATTCGCTCTTTTAATATAATCTCTCGTTATTTTTGAGCGATAATCAACAACATCGTCTAATCCCGGGGTATCGACTATCGTTACATTTTTATGCATATTATCGTTATTCAAATAAACTTTAAGCTCTTTAACGAAATAATGAATTTTACTATTTTTTGAAGTGTATTCTTTTACTTTATTTTTTAGTTCTTCAATATTTGAAACTTCTTCAATTTTATCGGAAGCTCCTATATAATCATTTTTAATATTTTCCGCTCCCGAACTTTCAAATTCGTCTCTAAAAATTTTTGTTTTTGTTTTTTCTTCAGATTTTTTAACGCTTTCCCATAATTCGTCCCATTCCGTTTTATTATAAAATTTAACTTCAAGTTTATTTTTTGTAGAATATCTAAATTTTGTAAGCGATGCGGTTTCGGGAGTCACATCCGTTGAGGCTATATTTTCCTCAAACAATGCGTTAATAAAAGTGGATTTTCCTGCTTTAATCGTGCCGACTATTGCAATTTGTAAATCGGGTTCGTCTATAAAAGCTTTTTGTTTTTTTATATCTTTTCTCTCGTTATCGAATTTAACATTAAATTCTTTTTCTACCGTTTCAATAGATTTCTCTATTTCTTCGATTTTTCTTTTTTGTCTTTCGACTTCGTTTTGTAATTTTTCTAATGCGCTCATTTTAAGCTCCTTTTTAAAATTTTTATTGAATTATTTAAAGATAAATTAATATCCGTATTTGAAATATATTTATAAGGCAAAGACTCTTTATTTTTATTAGCAGATAATTTTTTATAAAATGAAATATAATATTTGTTATGATTAAGTAAACATAAATTTGGAAAAAGTTTAAAGGTTTGCTTTGCTTTGCTTTGCTTTGCTTAACAAAGTTATAGTGTTTTTAAGTATCATAAAAAAATCTCATCGCCTATTATTTTTGGCAATTTATTATCGAATAGTTTAACATAGATTATAGATTATGTCAATCGTCTTAAAATAAAAATTTTGTTTTTTAATTATTATTTCAAATAAAAAAGCGTATCCCTAAAATTTAGAGATACGCCAATATGATTAATTATTAAGCTTTTGCAAGAGCTTCGCCTAATTCAACGCATTTATTAAGCCCTTCATCGTCTGGAGTAAGATTAACTGTTAAACCATCCTTAACCAAAGAACCGCCCGCAGAAGAAACATCTTCTTGCCAAATTCTCATCCATTCTCCGTCTCCCCAATCGTAAGAACCAAATAAAACTATCTTTTTACCCGAAAGTTTACTTTTAATAGAATCGTAAAAAGGTTGAAATTCCGATTCTTCCAAATTCTCCGAACCCATAGACGGACATCCTAAAGCAAGTTTTGAATAATCGTCCACATTTCCCGAAAAACTTGAAACTGAAAATAATTCTACGCTTGCTCCCGCATTTTCTATGCCTTTTTGCACGCTTTTTGCCATACTTTCCGTATTTCCCGTGCCGCTCCAATAAATTATCGCTATTTTATCGCTCATTTTTATCCTCCAAGATATTTATTTTTTTTTTGATTAATATTATTTGAATAATCGCTATAGCTTTCTATTATCTCCAAAATATTTTTTCCTTCCAAAAAAGTATTTGTGTAGAAAAATCTGCATCGATTGTAACTGTCGAAAGTTTTTATAGCGTCATTTTTATTATGATAAACTTTCCAATAACCAGAATATAAACAGTTTTTGCCAAAATTATTTATGAAACCGCAAATATCGATTAAAGGATAGCCCAAAAATATTCCTATTTCATGCGGAAAATTTTTATAATTTTTCATTTTCTCGCTTAAAATTTGAATATTCTTATACATATTACGCGAATTGTATCCGCAGTCGCATAAAAACTTTGAAACCTCTTCGCTTTCGATATAGTTTTTCAATTTTTCTTTATTATAAACATAAACTATAACTTTAGAATTATAATCTTTCAAAATTGAGAGATTAATTCCTTTTTTATGTAAAAGTTTATTATAAAAAACTATTCTCTCGCATAATTCTTTTTTAGAATTATAATTATATGTAAAGATATTGGCTATTTTTATTCCCGCCAAAGTCGGCGCGGAATGATTTATAAGCAATTCGTCAAACATATTAACCTCTTTTTTGTTAGTTAATTCTAACATATATTGTTAAAACAGTCTAACTTTTATTTTGTAAAATTATAATAAAGATTTTATTCTTCAAATAATTAATTTTTTTATAAAAAATATTCGATAATATAAGTATATTTGTAAATTTTGGAGGCTTAAATTATGGAAATTTCAATTAATTCTATTCATTCGCAAACAATGTTTCCTTTAAGCAGACATGTATATAGCGCGGGGCTTAATGTTTATAATTCTTCACAATCTGCAGGAAAAATTGCGGGTATAGTTTCGGCTCAGGGTTCTTCCGTTGCCGTAAATTATAATATTGGCGGTAAATTAAATGTTTACGCTTGATTAAAATTATTATTAATATTTTGTTTGAAAGAAAAAATATTTTATATAGATAAAGCTTTTAAAAAATTTAATATATTAAAAAATTTTAATCAATAATATTTGCCTTCGTATAAAAATAAACTAGACAAATAATAATATGCCTAGTTTAATTTATTTTATTAACTTTAAAAAAATGTCTTTTATTGTTTAATATTATCTCCGCTATCAAATAAAAATTATGCTATTTCAAAATGTTTATTTACAAAAGCCTTAATTATTTCGTTAAATATTTTTTTAATTTTTTTAAAATAAAAACTTGACTTTATAATTTAAACATGTTAAAATAATTTACTCTTTACATTGTTATATATGTAAGAATATGTAATTTTATTTAATATAGAATATATTTGAATTAAGGATATTTTATGGATAAGAAAATTTTAAAAACGAAAAATAATACTTATGTCCTTTCGCAAAAGGATATTAAACAAAATTGGCTCATAATAGACGCTAAAGGTAAATCTTTAGGAAGAGTTGCAAGCAGAGCGGCTTATTTGCTTAAAGGAAAACATAAACCCGATTACGCTTATAATTTAGATAATGGAGATTATGTTATTATAATAAACGCTAAAGATATAATTCTTACGGGAAATAAAAAGAAAGGAAAAATTCATTATAGACATACGGGTTATCCTGGCGGAATAAAATCCGTTAGTTATGGCGAATTGCTTGAAAAAAAACCCGAAAGAATGGTTAGAATAGCGGTAAAAGGCATGCTTTCGCATAATCCTTTGGGAAGATTGCACTTAAAAAAATTAAAAGTTTATGCAGGAGATAAACATCCGCATGAAGCTAATAAACCTGAAATAATAAATATAAAGTAAATAAATAGGAGAATAAATAATGGCTGGAAAACAATTAACTATTTTTACGGGAAAAAGAAAAACCGCTAATGCAAGAACTCGCATCGCTTTAGGAAGCGGAAAAATTTTAATAAACGGTAAAAATTATACGGAATATTTTTGCAATAGAGCCGCTTTAATTAAAGTCGTTGAAGATGCCTTAAAAATAACGGGAAATTTTGGCAAATACGATGTGTTTGCAAATGTTAGAGGCGGAGGAATAAGCGCTCAAGCCGATGCTATTAGACATGGAATCGCAAAAGCTTTGGTTGCGGAAAATCAAGATTTTAGAATCGCTTTAAAAAGAAACGGTTTTATTACGAGAGATTCTAGAGAAGTTGAGAGAAAGAAATACGGAAGGTCTGGAGCGAGAAAACTTTTCCAATTCTCAAAAAGATAATTTTTTGTTAAAATATTTTATAAGTTATAATTAAGGGCTTGATATATGAATTCTAAAAAATTGAAGAAATTTAAAGATTTATTACTTGAAGAAAAAAGAAATACATTAGACGAATTATTGAGCGGAAACGAAACTTACGAAGCGCTAAAACAAGAAACTCATGGCGATATGGCGGATATAGCTTTTCAAACTTACGAAAAGCAAAGTTTGGTTAACTCTTCTCAAAAAGATAAAGATAAATTGGAAGCTTTAAATAACGCTCTTAAAAGAATTGAAGACGGTTCTTATGGAAAATGTATCGATTGCAAAGACGAAATTAGCGAAGATAGATTAACCGCTATACCTTATACTTTAAGATGCGTAAATTGTATGGCTAAATACGAAGATAAGAGACGCCGTGAAAAAATGTAATGTTCGTTAAAGTTGTTTTTAACCTTCCTATAGACAATATACTTATATATAAAAAACCTGACGAAATAAAAGATAGTTTAGTCGGTTGCAGAATAATAGCTCCAGTAAAAAATAAAAATATTAAAGGAATTGTAATTGAAGAAACCGAAGAGTCGGAAGGCGATTTCAAAATCTATCCTATAAAAGCGAGAATAGATATTGAGCCTATATGTTCAAATAGAGAATTTGAGCTTGCAAAATGGATGAGTAAATATTATCATTCTTCTTTTGGGGAATCTTTATTCGCGTCTTTACCCGCTGGAAATCCTGCAAAAATAAAAAAAAAAGCATCTCCTATACCCGCAAAACAAACGCCTTATTTAAAATTAAACGAAGAGCAAGAAAAAGTTTTAAAAAAAATAATAGAAAGCGTAGAATCAAAAAAACCAAAAACATTTTTATTGCATGGAGTGACGGGAAGCGGAAAAACCGAAATTTATTTGCAGGCAATTAAAAAAGTAGTCGATATTGGAAAACAAGCTATAGTAATACTGCCCGAAATTTCTTTAACTCCGCAAACTATAAAAAGATTCGCTGAAAGATTTGAAGGAAAAATAGCCGTTTTACACAGCAAATTATCTCCGACTTCAAAATATAGATATTGGCAAATGATAAAAAAAAATGAAATAAAAATAGTAGTAGGAGCTAGAAGCGCGATATTTTCTCCCGCAAATAATTTGGGAATTATAGTTATAGACGAAGAGCATGAAACGAGTTATAAAGCTAACGAAACGCCAAGATATCATGCAAGACAAATCGCTTTTTATAGAAAAGAAAAAGAAAATGCAACTTTGCTTTTGGGTAGCGCAACTCCTTCCATCGAAAGTTTTTATCATTCTCAAAACGGAAAAATAGAACTTTTAACTTTAACTAAAAGAGCTTCTTCGGTAAATATGCCCGAAGTAAAAATACTCGATTTGAAAAAAGAAAAAAAATCGGAAGTTTTTCCAATGATAACTCAAAAATTAGTGGAAGAGATTAATAAAAAATTAGAATTAAAAGAACAGATAATATTATTTTTAAATAGAAAAGGATACGCTCCCGTTGTAAGTTGTTCTCATTGCGGAAAAGTTTTGGAATGTCCAAACTGTTCGGTTTCTCTCACTTATCATAAAAAGAAAAATACCGTTATGTGTCATTATTGCGGATATACTCAATTTTTAGAAGAGCTTTGCGGAGAATGTAAAATAGGACATTTTGAAAGAATAGGAAGCGGAACGGAAAAAGTAGAAGAGCATTTAAATATTCTTTTTCCAAATGCAAGAATAGAGAGAGTCGACCAGGAATCCGTAGGCGGCACAAAAAATTACGAAAAAATATTTAAAAGATTTTCTGACAGAGAGATAGATATATTAGTCGGAACTCAAATGATAGCGAAAGGACTCGATTTTCCAAATGTTACTTTAGTCGGAGCGCTTTTTGCAGATATGTCGCTTCATATACCCGATTTTAGAAGCGCAGAGAGAACATTTAATTTAATAACTCAAGTTGCGGGCAGAAGCGGAAGAGGAGATAAAAAAGGAATAGTTTATATACAAACTTACTCGCCGAATCATTATAGTATAGAATGCGCGAAAAATCATGATTATATTTCTTTCTATAATAGCGAAATAATAAAAAGAAAATCGCCTCTCAATTATCCGCCGTTTTCGAGATTGGTTCGATTGGTTATAAGAGGAGAAAACGAAAAAAAAGTTGAAAGCGACGCGAATAGTGTAGCCGATTTAGTAAGAACATTAACATATAGATATAAAGACAAACTTGAAATATTGGGAGCCGTTCCTTGTATAATGAGTAAATTAAATAAATATTATAGATGGAATATTTTAATAAAAACCGCTTCTCATTCTCTCTTAAAAGAATTCTTTGAAAGATTATCAAAAAATTTTATCGCTCAAAAAGGAAATTATATTGAAATAGATATAGACCCTTTAAATATGTTATGATTATATTTTATTTTTAATTATATTTTTTAATTGTATTTATATATTGATAAAAATCTTAATAAATTTTTAATTCTAAAGTGTTGACAAAAATTTTAATATGTTATATAATTTAGCTATGTTAAAGAAAAATGAAACATTACTAAATATAAATTCTGCAGCAGCTCAGCTCATCTCAGCTCAGCTCAGCTCAGCTCAGTATCACTTTAAACTTTTTTCAAGTTTATGTTTACTTATTAATTATAAAATATTATTCTGTTTATATATTAAAAACTTATTCAAATTCTTTTTTGAATTTATTAAATTTCAGTTTGGAAAAAGCATTTATTTATTTAAATGTTTTTATAAAAAAATTAAATTAAAGGAGTTTCTTATGGGGAAACAAACAAAAAAATTTTTAACATTACTAACTTTATTTTTGGTTGTCTTATTTGCTATAGGTTGTAATAAAGACATATCAAAGCGTATTAAAGATAAGATACCTATCTTTAATAAAAGCAAAGCTGAAAATAAAGGTATAGGACGATATGCGGGAGAATGGTTAGCAAGCGAAATTATGATGGGAGGAGATGTAGTCGATAGATATACTATTAACGAAAATACAAAAGCTTCTCTTATAATAAATTTGGACGGTTCTATAACTATTACTTCTAACGGAGAGGTAATTAAAGATATAGAAGAATACGGCGATACCACCTATAGCTATATTGATAGTGAAAGCAATTATTTCGTTTTAGAATTTGAAAGCGAAATTAGATGCTTACAAGTTAGCGCTGGAGAAGAGGGCGATTATACAATCGTTCTTATAAAGAGATAATAAATAATAATTATATAGAATGCAAAATATATTAGCGTTTTGCATTCTATAAACTAAAGGAGAAAAAATATGTTTTGTTCAAAATGCGGAACGCAATTAAATGAGGATGCAAAATTTTGCAATAACTGTGGGGAGAGAATTATTACTAATTCAACCCAAAATAACGAAACTTTTCAAAATAATACACCTAATGTAGAAAATACGGAAAGTAATAAGAAAAGTTTTTTTGAAAAATTTAAAAAGTTTACAGAAGTAGAATTAGAACCTGAAGAACGAAAAAAATTATTGGATAATCATAATAAATATTTAGCGGCTTTTTTTCATTTGAAAGAACCGCCAACCAATTATGAACTAAAAGAATTAGAAAAAAATGATAAAAGATTAAATAATCGCCGCAGTTTTTTAAGTTTCTTAATTAAGGGCATATCTAATCCTAATCCATATGGTTCTATACTACATTTATTTTGTCCATATCTTTATTTATTTCAACTTGGAGCTTATAAATCGGCTATAATTATTACAATCATACATTCATTATCTTTATTTGGTTTAATGAAAGTAATTAAATTTAGGGATATGTCTTCTGGCTGGGATTTTCTTGGTATGATGTTATGTATATTTATTCCTATATTTGGTTGGGAAATAGAAAACAAGATTAATATGATTTTGTTTAAAAGAAGAATGAAAAAAGTTGAAAATGAAAAATCTGAAGAAGAAAAATTAGCAAAATTTAAATCTCTATGCCCCGATAAAGATAAATATAAAAAATTAACTATAATGTCATTTGCATGCTGGACTATATTTTTAATAATATCTTTATTTACTTTTAGAGGTTCTGGTAAATATATTGATTTAGTTAAAAATGGAGCGTTTCGAGTTTATCCTAATATAACGATAGAAGAATTAATAAACGGCGCTATGCATAATCCAAAATGGAAACAAGGACAAACCGAAGATGGAATAAATTTTGTAAATGTTTCAGGATTAATAGAAGGTAATAAAGTAGTAATACAATTTAAAATTGACAAAAACGAAAATTCTTTTGGGGTAAATGCTCTAGAAGTAAACGGG
Organism: Brachyspira aalborgi; assembly: GCF_008016455.1. Taxonomy (NCBI): domain Bacteria; kingdom Pseudomonadati; phylum Spirochaetota; class Spirochaetia; order Brachyspirales; family Brachyspiraceae; genus Brachyspira; species Brachyspira aalborgi. The sequence continues at coordinate 2,462,667 of NZ_SAXU01000001.1, forward strand.
CAACCTAGGTCAACGCAAGGTATAGAAATAGATTTATACAGTTTATATATTGCAAATAAATAATATAAAAATATAATTTGAAAAGATTAACAAAATATTTTATAGGGGCGGTTTGATAACTGCCTCTTATTTTATTCTTTTTTGCTAAATTTTCTAAACGATTGAACAGTTTGAACCGAGCCATACCAGAAAGCTATTTTACCTAAAAAATAGAATAAACCAGCTAATATTTGTTTTATAAAATTTACTTTTTTTAAATATTCAAGTTCCTTATAATTTGTAGGATTTAAATATTCATAATATTCATATATAAAATTAATATTTTGTATGTTTTTATTTAATATACTACTATATGCATAATAGATAATAATGTCAATAAATATTAAACTAAAAATAAATATTATTATATGTATGTATATAGAAATCCATTTTTTTATATTCCTAATAAAAATTAAAAATACTAATACCATTATAACAAAATGGCATGTGTTTTTTAGTATTGAATAGTATATTGAAAATATTCCTAAAGTTAACATAAAAGTTACTAGAATGGATTTAATCCAATTCAATCCATTATCGCTGTATATGGAGCTTAAACTAATTGAAAGTATATCTCCAAAGTCTTTAATGGTTTTATTTAGTTTATTTAGTAATTTTTCTTTGTATAGTTTTGTTTCTTCAGCATGATATTCTAATGCTTTTATAGTATTAGATTTTTTATATTCTTCATGTTTTAATATTCTTGCTGTTTGCCAATTTGAGAGATTATCATACTCACACTTTATATCTGAAAAATCTCCAATTATATTTGTTCCTTGTAAATTAATATTTTTAATTTTAATATTATAAAAATTTATTCTACCGTTCATGTATATATCTTTTAAACTAATACTCTCTATAGCATTAGTTATATTTTTTATTGATAATAAAGATTTTGAATTTTCAAATGATATATTATCTAAATTAATATTATTAACTGTATTACAACTTATAACTAAATTATTTTGTATGAAAGAATTATTAAGGTTTATTTTATCATTAATATCTCCACCATTAAATTCTATATTACTATAAAATTTTGAATTATTAAATCTTACTTCATTACAGAAGAAACAGCTATAAAAATGAAAATTATTATAAAAAGAACAATTATCAAAAACAATATTATTTTCAAAACTGCAATATAGAAAATAATTATCTATATTATTTTTAAATTTTGAATTAAAAAAATTTATCTCTTTTTCAAAAATTACTTGATAAGTTTCAAAATCGGAATTAAAAATACAATGCCTAGCATTAATTCTATATTTACAAACTTGATAACTTTTATTATTATCTGTTATTATATTATTACCTAATCTTGATAATATAATATAATATAAAGATTAAAATATATATTATAAGTCGTATATTGTGATTTAACAAATCTATAGTACCACTATCTTTATTTTTATCTCCAATATGCAAAACTAGGTTCTTCATCTTTTACATCATCTTTAGAAATACATCTATCTTTTGCTATTTCTTTTCTCTGTTCTTCTAAATCATATTTAAGCCAATCAATAAGCTCATTTAAATTATTATACATATCTAGTTGTTCCATAATATCATAATTCCTAAAATAATAATTTGCATAATTATAACAAAAATTTAATAAATTACGAGTAAACTAATAAAATAATTATTCAAAAAATAAAGAAACTTTCCATAAACTAAAAAACTACCAAATTAATCCATGTAGCTTTTATTACTTTCTATTTCTTAAAAAGCTCGCTATGTGAACCCAAATCGATGCAAGTTAAAATTAAAACATCCTCTTTCTTTTTATAAATCAAAAGTAAATCGGGTTTTATATGGCATTCTCTATAGTCTTTATAATTTCCTTTAAGTTTATGGTCATTATATTTTTGTTCCAAAACTTCGCCGTTTGATAATTTCTCTATTATTTCCAATACAAGATTTGCATTTTTGGAGGATAATTTTTTAAATTGCTTTTTAAATTTTTTAGAAGTCTCGATTTCGTATTTCATTTAAGCATTGCCTTTTTAAACTCTTTAAAATTCTTATATCTTTCAACTTCGCCATTTTCAACTTCTTTAATAGCTTCCAGAAGTCTATCGCTCGGCTCTTTTTGAATTGTTATTTTTGCGTCCGTGAGTTTGACTACATTTTTTATAGCTATGCACAAATTTTTATCAGCGTTTTCAATTACTAATATCATAATATCTCCTAATTTTTTATAATATTATTATATAATGAATTTAATAAAAAACAAATTATTAAAATATATTTTATAAATTAAAAAACTATAAAATCTAAACGAAGTTGTTTTTCGATTATACATGTAGGCTCGTCAATTATATATAATTATTTATATATCAATAAAAAATCTTAATAAATTTTTAATTCTCGCTTTAAGCTCGTTTTGTCCTACAGGTTTTTTTACATAATCGCATGCGCCTTTTTCCAAACCGCTAACTACATCATCTTCGTTATATTTTTTAGTTATGATTATTATAAGAGCGGTTCTTAATTTAATTTCTTTTTTTATTTCGTCTATGATATAAAAATAATCTTTGTCTTCGGAAAGATTTATATCCATTAAAATTATATCGGGAGAGATTTTTTTTAATTCTCTTAAAGGTTTAATTAAATTAGATACGCATTCTATATCGTAATCGCCTTTAAGCCATTCTATATAATTTTTTCTTGTAATAACCGTAGGCTCGATTATTGCAATTTTATATTTTGATGATTTTCTTTTTAATTTTATTCTTTTATCTCTTTTGTTTAACGCTAAAAAAATTTTTAAATCTATATATCTTATTCTATATCTTTTTCCAGGCGTTACATCCGCTTTAAGTCCATAATTTATAATCCAATAATTTATCGTAGTTCTAGATACTCCGACTACTTTCGCAGCTTCTATTGTCGATAAAAAATCTTCGTCTTCAAATATAATTTCTTCATTATTCATAATCAATGCCTTAATTGTAAAAAGATATTATATAATTTAAATTTTGTCAAATAAAAAGTTAAATACTTATAATTTTAGAATTATATTTTTATTTTATTATTTCTAAAAATTCCGAATTATTTTATATAAACATAATATTTTTTGTATAAACAATTTAAGAAAAATAAAATTTAATTAAAGAGGATTTGATTTAATGAAAGGTTCTGCCGTAGCTGTTATATTTATCGTTATTAATATAATAGCTGCAACTATATTTATGACTGTTATAACCGTTTCAATAAAAAAATCTATTATATCGGAAGAAGAACTTTCAAAAGCGTCATTAAATAAAATAATTGAAGTTTATTCAAATAAAAATATAGCTTCTATAAATTATTATAACGCTATTTCATTAATTCCAAGATTAGATATATATACTTTAAACTCTTTAAGCAATTATATAAGAAGAATAAATTTAATTCATGCGGACAATTCTTTAATAGAAAAACCGATTACTTTTCAGGAATTTCAATATATTCAAGCAAGAATACAAGAAAATATAAATAAAATTAATTATACGGCAAGAAATTATCCCGTTTTAAGAACAAACGAAGGATATATAAAAGCTTTATACTATATAAAACCTATAATAGAAGACGAAGCAAAGGCAATAGAAATATATAATAGTCATGTAAAAGAATATAATAAATTAACTTCAATGCCACCTTCAAGCATAATTGCGGGAATAATGGGGAAATTTCCATTTTTAACTTTTGAAACGGGAACAAATATAATATCTCAAACCGCTCGTATGTTTGAATAAAACAATATTTTTTTATAAAGTAAAATTATACGCTTCCGAATATTATTATAGTAATATATAAAATCTAATAAATAGGAAATTATAATTATGATAAACGGAGTTGGCAATTTAATATCTTTTTCAGATAGTAATATTTCTTCTAATAATCAATACGAATTAGAAAATTATAACGATAGTTCTTTTGCGGAAATGTTAAATAAACTTCAAAACGAAAATATTTATTCGGAAAGTTCCACAAATAAAAGCGTTGATAGAGAAGATTATAACGATTATAGCAAAGACGATTTCAAAAAATATTTAGAAAATATGGAAAACGATAAAGTTACAGAATCAAATAACGAATACGATAACAAAATAGACAATTCTAAAATTAACAACGATAAAGAAAATAATATTGATAAAAAAAATATTGAAAGTCAAAAGTCGGAAAAAAGTTTAGAAAATGAAAAAGTTGAAAATGTTGAAAATAATATTGAAAAAAAAGAAGAAAATAATTTTGATAAATTAGATAAAAATTCTACTATCGATAATAAAAAACTTGAAACTATTAAATCTATAAAAGAAAAAGCAAAAAATATTTTAGAAAATAATAATTTATTTATAAAAAATGCAAAGTCCGATAGTAAATCGGAAAATTTATCTTCCAAAATTTTAAATTTGTCTGAAGAAGAAAAAGAAAATCTTATTAAAGAAATTGATAATTTGAAAAAAGAAATAAAAAATTTAGAACTAAACGATAACGAAGAAGAAGATTTAAATATTATTTTTGAATCATTAGAAAATATAAAAAATATTATTTTTGAAAATTCAAAAGAAAAAAATTCGAATAATATAAAAGAAAGCAAAGAAATACAAATTAAAGATTTGCAAGAAAAGAGTTTAAAAGAATTAAAAGAAAATTTGAAAGAAAGCGAGATAAATAAAAATATTGAAAGCCAAGATAATTTTGAAATAACCGAAGATAATTTTATTTTAGAAAATGCAAATAAAAATAATAAAGAGTTAAGTAAAAACGAAAATAAAATTGATAATTTGAATTCTAATTTGAAAAATACGATTTCGGAAGATAAGGGAGCGGAAATTACAATTATAAATATGAAGGATTCGCCCGAAGGCGCAAATTTGAAAGGATTTAATCATTATAATAATGTTTCAAAAACTCAAAGCGGAAATAGTTTAACCGAGAATATGATAAAATTCCAAGATTTAATGGGAAAGCTTGTAGAAAAAGCTCAAGTTGCCTTAAATAATGGAAAGAGCGAAGTTTTAATGTCGCTTAACCCAGAATATTTGGGAAAAGTTAGATTAAAAATAAGTATGGAAGGCGATAATTTTGTAGGAAAAATATTCGTAGACAATGCCGAAATAAAAGATATATTTACTAAAAATTTGGATACGGTTATAACTTCTTTAAATGAAATCGGAATTAATATAGAAGGTTTCGATGTAATGTTAAGGCAAGATATGACAAACGGCGAGTTCTCAGAGTTTTCAGAATTTGCAGGCAATAACGATTTTGGAAATAACGGAGGAGATTTTGCCGAAGAAGTTGTAGCGGATATTCAAAATTATATTATTCCAGAAAGAAAATTAAATTTATTAATATAAGGAGAAAATTATGATATCAACAGAAGCTTTGAAAATGACAGATAGAGAGATAAGAATATTAAAAAACGAAGTTGGCGCTTTTAATTTGCAAAATAATTACGAAAGAGACCCAAGCAAAAATTCTTTGGGAAAAGACGATTTTTTGAAATTATTAACTGTTCAAATGAGCCATCAAGACCCATTGTCGCCTTTGGATAATAGAGATATGATAGCTCAACTTGCGCAATTTTCTTCTGTAGAACAAATGACGCAGGTTAATAAAAATTTGGAATCAATGAAAAACTTTTATTCGAGTCAAACGGGTTATTCTATGTTAGGCAAAAGCGTTGAAGTAATGGATGAAGCGGGAAATAGATTTTTGGGACCAGTTGAAATGGTTATGGAAAACGATTCGGGAGTCGCTTTAGCCGTGAGAACTTCAAACGGTTTGATAACTGTTAGACCTGAAGATGTTATGATAGTTCATTCAAGCGGGGGGCTTATAGCTTCAGAATCTGCGGCAACTCAAAGAATAATGGACGCTCAATCGGAAGATGAAGCTACAAAAATATTTCAATCTTCTTTAATTAAAAAAGCTCAAGTTATTTCAAGACCTTCGGCGGACGATGAAAGCTCATCCAACTCTGACGGAATTTCGACAATTTTACGCTCTACAGGTAACATTGAAAATCCTGAAGAAAAATTAAATAAAGATTTTGGAAATAAAACGGTTAGAAAATAATTTATATTATTTTTTTATAAAAGAACAAGAATTTTTAATCCTTTTCAAAAAAATAAATTATAAACAACCCGCGACTAACAAAACAAAATCATAAAAATAAACTCACTTAAATATTATCGCTTGTTAAAAAAAATACCCCGCCGTTAGGCGGGGGAAAATATAAAAAAATGTTTGTTAAATAACTTTAACGCTGTTTAATTAATTATTTTGAACAGAAGACTATTAACAACTTCGCCCTGTTCAAAAATTGCATATTTATCATCTAATTCATATTTACTTTTATCACTAGTATTAAATTTATATTTTAATCTAATCACATTTCCACTATGGCTTAAAACAAATTTATAGCCTTTTGCATATTTACTCTTATTAACGCCTACCGTCAATTTTGCTTTAACTTCGTCACCATACGATAATATTGCATATTTTGAATTTCCTTCTTTTTTAATCTCAAGAGTATATGCAAATTTTTCTCCATAATTTGATTTTAAATTTTTATTATGGCTTATTATTTCAAAATTGAATGCATAATTTAAGTAATTGCGAGCATTTAAAGAAATGCGAGACAATCGATTTTTTAATGCATCAAAGAACGATGAAAAAATTTTAAATGAATTTAAATTATAGTTGAGTTGAGTTGAGTTGAGTTGAGTTGCAGAATGCAACTATTATATTTTGTTTATTAATAATTCTACTTATCATACACCCTTAATTTAACAAACTTTTTAAAAAAGTCAAGCATTTTTTTATTTAAATTTGCTTTCCAATTAATTATTTATTATTATAATCAATAATTTTAAAAAGTCAAGTAATAAATTTATAGTTTTTTACTTTCTTTATATTAAAATATCTGATTTTATATCTATAATTTTTAATTTTATAATAATTTTATTTAGAAGCAATTTCTACTTGTTTTTTATATTTTTCAATTTCTTGTTTATTTCTTTTCGCTTCCTCTTCGTTAATCGCTTTTTGTTTATTAATTTTATCTATTTTTTCGTTTAACTCTTCAATATTAATATTATTTGGAAATAAAGCCTTTTCGGTAAGAACGCCGATAACATTTTGAGCGACTTCAACTATTCCGCCTTCGACATATAAATTAGTAAGTTGTCCATTTTCATTGTATATTTTAAGCTCTCCATAATTTACGCTCACTATATAAGGACAATGCTCCGAATATATAGAAATATAACCCGCATAAGAAGGAATTTCTATATGCTCTATTTTCATTGACCTTATAACGGGACCTTCTTTTGTTATAACCGAACAAGTTAACGCTTTTTTTGTTTTTATAGTATTTGAAGCCATTTCTAAACTCTCAAATTAAATTATATTCTTATATTTTAAGACAAAAATTAAAATTATTAAAGACAATAAAAATAATATAAAAAATAATAATGTAAATAAAAGCAAAACTCTAACTACTATTTTTAAAGAAACGATTTGATTATTAATATATTCAAATTGAGCTTTCATTTTATTATCTATTCTTTCAATTATCTCTCTTTCGTATTCGTCTATTTTTCTGTCTAATTTTTTTGATTTATTTTCAAATTTATTATTTCTAACTATATCGCCAATCATATTTGCCGAAGATAAAACCGTAAATAAAATATTTAACCATTTCATAAAAATTCCCTATTTTCCTTTTGCCATTATATCGTATAAATAACTTTCGGGGCGAATTATCTCTCCGTTTTTATTTATAAAAGGATGCAAAGTATAACCCGTAGTATATAATAAATTAGAATCTTCTTTATTTCTTATTTCGTATTTAAGCCTTAACGAAACATTTTTTAATTTGTCTATGCTCGTATGAACTACAATAATATCGTCATATTTTATAGATATTTTATAATCAATAAAAGCTTCTTTAACGGGCAGAAATAAACCGCATGCTTCCATATCCTTATAAGAAATTCCAAGCTCTCTTAATAATTCCGTTCTTCCTATTTCAAAATATCTTAAATAATTTGAATGATAAACCACGCCCATTTGGTCCGTATCGGCGTATATAACTCTTATTTCAGTTTGATTTATATGAGGCATAAAATTTTCTCCAAATAAAATTTTGTGCAAATTATATAATAAAAAATATTAAAAATAAAGATTTAATTTTTAGTCTGTTTATAATATCTCTTAAAAACTTGATTATAAAAAATAAAGATATATAATAATTATATAAAAAATTTTAAATGAACGGAGGATTGCAATGTTCAAATATTTACAAAAAATAGGAAATTCTTTAATGGTTCCCGTTGCGGTTTTGCCAGCTGCGGCTATACTTTTGGGAATAGGTTATTGGATTGACCCAAACGGTTGGGGAGCGGGAAGTCCGATTGCGGCTTTCTTAATTAAAGCTGGAGGCTCTATTATTGACAATATGCCGATTCTTTTCGCTATAGGAGTCGCATTCGGCATATCAAACGATAAAAATGGAGCTGCGGCTTTGGCTGGAATAGTCGGCTTTTTAGTCGTTACAACTTTACTCTCGCCAAATACAGTCGCTATGATTCAAAGTAAAGAATTATCCGAAGTTCCCGCTGGTTTTTCTAAAATCAACAATCAGTTTATAGGAATTCTCTGCGGATTAATCGCTGGAAGTTTATATAATAAATTCTGGAATGTAGAGCTTCCTAAATTTTTAGCTTTTTTCAGCGGTAGAAGATTCGTCCCAATAATTACTTCGGCGGTTATGTTATTCGTTTCTTTAATCTTAATGTTTATTTGGCCCATAGTTTATAACGGTTTGGTAAAATTTGGAGAGGCAATAATCGGATTAGGACCAATCGGAGCTGGAATATACGGATTCTTTAATAGGCTTTTAATTCCTGTCGGTTTGCATCATGCTCTCAATTCTGTATTCTGGTTTGATGTAGCGGGAATTAACGATATTCCAAATTTCTTGGGCGGAGCAAAATCTATAGAAGACGGACTTGCGACTGTAGGAGTTACGGGAATGTATCAAGCTGGATTTTTCCCGATGATGATGTTTGGGCTTTTAGGCGCTTGTCTTGCCTTCATAAAAAACGCTAAACCTGAAAATAGGGCAAAAATAACTTCTATAATGATAGCCGCTGGTTTTGCAAGTTTCTTCACGGGAGTTACAGAACCGATAGAATTTTCTTTTATGTTTGTAGCGCCCGCTCTTTATGTTATTCATGCTTTATTAACGGCAATATCTTTAATAATATCGGCTTCTATGCAGTGGATTGCAGGATTCGGATTTTCTGCAGGATTTATAGACTTGGTTTTATCTTCAAGAAATCCTTTGGCGATAAAATGGTATATGCTTATAATTCAAGGTTTGGTTTTCTTTGTTTTATATTATTTAATCTTTAATTTTGCCATTAAAAAATTTAACTTAAAAACTCCAGGAAGAGAAGACGCCGAAAACGAAGGTAACGAAAACGCTTTTACAAATAAAAATTCATCTTATTCAGATAAAGCTAAATTATTATTGCCTTTGCTTGGAGGCGCGGATAATATAGTCAATGTCGATAATTGCATTACAAGATTAAGATTAGAATTAAAAGATAATAGCGTTATTAACGAAGTTGAAATTAAAAAGAATTTTCCAGGCGTATTGAAACCAGGAAAAACTTCGGTTCAGGTAATTGTAGGAACGGATGTTCAATTATTGGCGGATGAGTTTAAAAAATTATTAAAATAAAAAATTTTAAGTAAATGCTAAACTAATATTTTTTTATTAAATAAACAGCGGCGACTTCGTAATATTCAAGTTGCCGTTGTTTTAATTATTCGTTTATATTATAAAGCAAAAATGCCAAATCAAAACAAAAATTTAAAAAATAATTTTGAAAATAGTTTTAATGAAATTATAAAAGAAAATATTATATTTTTTCCAATTCGTCATCATTCTCCCGCATGCTCTTTTCATTTAAAAAAAATAATTGAAAACTATAAACCCGAAACGATTCTTATTGAAGGACCGAGCGATTGCAATTTTTTAATGGAATATATGATTGAAGAAGACACAATTCCGCCATTTTGTATTTATTCAAGTTATATTGATAAAAATAAAGAAAAAGGCAGATGTTATTATCCTTTTTTAGATTATTCTCCCGAATTTGTAGCGATAAAAAAATCCTATGAATTAAAAATAAATTGTTCTTTTATAGATATGCCTTTTGGTTATATTATTGAAAATTCTGAAAATAATATAAATAAAAAATTAATTTCAATATACGATAAAGACAATAATAAATTTAATGTAAACGATTATACTTTAGAATTAACTAAAAAATCGGGAGTTAGAAGTTTTGCAGAACTTTGGGAGAGAGATTTTGAAATTAAAGGAATATTAAAAGAAAGCAGAGATTTTATTAAAAGCGTTTATGCTTTGGGATATTATATGCGTTTAATAGAAAACGAAGATATTGAAACTAAAAACCGCGAATATTTTATGGCAAAAAATATAAAAGACTCTCTTAATAAATTTAAAAAAATTTTAATTATAACGGGAAGTTTTCATGTAGACGGAATAATCGACAAATTAAAAAATTTTGAAAATATAGAAAAAGAATTTAACAAATTAAAAAAATATAATATTCAAAATTCTTCAAATTATTTAATTCCTTATTCTTTTGAAGAAGCGGACCAAAGAAAAGGATATATTGCAGGAATAGAATATCCCGCGTTTTATAATAATATTTGGAAAAAATTAAACGAAGATTCTATTGATAACGCGTATATTGAAACCGTCCAAAGTTTTATAATTAAAGCGGCGGGAATAAATAGAGATTATTATAATATAACAATTACAGATTGCATAAACGCTTATTATATGGCGATTAATCTTGCAAAATTGCGAGGAAAAAATAACGCTGGAGTTTACGAACTTATTGACGCCGTTAAAAGCGCTTTCGTTAAAGGCGATATAAGTTTAGAAAATACGGAAAATATAGAGCTTATGATAAAACTTCTTTCGGGAATTGCAAACGGAAAAGTTTCTTCAAAAAGCGTTTTGCCTCCCGTTATAATTGATTTTAGAAATCTTTGCAAAACTCATAGAATAAGAAGCGATAAAACCGAAACAACAGAATCGATTTTAGATATTATTAAAGATAAAAACCATTTTGAAAAAAGTAAATTCTTTCATAAAATGCGATTTTTAGATATTGGTTTTTGCAAACTAATAAAAGGTCCCGACTATATTAATAAAATTGATAAAAATCTTGCAAGAGAAATTTGGCAATATAAATATAAAAGTCAAGTCGAAGCTTTATTAATTGATAAATCGGTTTACGGAGTTAGCATAGAAGAGATTTGTTTTAATTTTATAAAAGATAAATTAAAAACGAGACTAAACGGAGAAGAAATTTCAAAACTCATTATAGAAGCAACGATTATGGGACTTTATAATTTTTTAATCGACAATTATAACGAAATTGAAAATATAATTTTAAGCGATAGCGATTTTATAAGTTTATGCGAATGTTTAAATAATTTAAGCTATTTGATAAATATGGAAATTGTAAACGAAAATATAAATAAAGAGAGAGAAAATATTTTTAAAAATTATGATATTATTTCAAAAATAGAATCGCTTTCAAAACTTGCATTTATTTTAGCCGCTCAAAATATGGAAACTTTAAAGAATTTAGACGAAGAGCGCGCTTTAAAATATTCCGTTTATATTAAAAATCTTTATATATTTATATTGGAAAATCCTAATTATTTTGAATGCAAAGAAATTTTTATTGAAAAAATAAATTCTATGTCAAAAAATACTTTTGGAAGTTCGCATATATATGCAGTTTGTCTTTCTATAAAATATAAATCTAATATAATCGACTTAAAAGAATTTGCTTCTTGCATATCGAATTTTTTAGAAGCTTCCGATACGAATTCAATCGCGTATTTCTTAAACGGAATATTTTTAATTGCAAGAGATATTCTTTTTATAAATAACGATTTGATAAAAGAGATTGACAAAGTTATTAAAAATATTGAAGAAAATAAATTTATAGAAATACTTCCTAATTTGAGATTTGCCTTTACGAATCTCACTCCAAGCGAAACTGAAACTTTATCTTCTATAATAGAAAAATTATACAAAACAAAAAAATTAAACGCTAAAAATATATCGGAAGAAGAAATTAAAAAAGCGAAAAGTATCGACAAAAAAATTGAAGAAGAAATGAATAAATACGAAATATTTAAATAAAATAATAAATAAAAAATCTATGCTTTTAAAATATTATAGGAAAACATTCAACGATTAAATTTCATAAAACTAAATATACAAAATAGATTTATAAGTTGAGTAATGATTTTTATTTTAAATAATTATATTTAAGTTTTCTTTATTAATCGGCTATATGGCAAATTAAATTTTTTACCGTTTAATATTGATTTACAAAATTTTCTGACATTTTTCTTAAACCATTTTTATTTTTTATTATACAATAATTTAGTATTAAATCATATATAGAAAAAATAAATTTATCAATATAAAAAATACGACTAAAATAATTATTCAAATAAAAATATCAATCTCTCCATTTTTATTATTTATATTTTCAAGAATAAAACTTATCTTATTATGCATTTTCACGCAATCAAATATAACAATATTATTTTTAGAATCGATTATATTTTTTTCTTTACATTTATCGCATCCTATTGCAATACTTTTTGGACAAAAAGCAAAATTCATGGCAGGTATAAATCCTCGCTTTATTGATATTGTATTTTTTAATTTTTTTCTAGCTTCAATCGAAGATATAACAGTCGAAACGCCAAGTTTATATAAAAAATCAACCGTCTTGTTATTTATAGTATTCATTCCAATTCCAGCCCAAATTATGCATTCGCCAAGTAAAGCCTCAATTTGTCCTAAATTATTGCAAATAACTATCATATCTTTTAAAACTATATTTTTTATTAATTCGATATCCTTATCAAAAGTTATATGCGGTAAAATTATTCCGTCAATTAAACCTTCATTAAAAAATTTTTTAATATTGGTATCGTATATTTTTGGAAATAAAATTATTTTGTCATAATCTTTAACTTTATGATTTATATCGCTTATTATTGCGACTTTTAGATTTGTATTTGGATATTCTATTTTTTCTTTAAATATATTTTTTATATTTTTATCATAATCTATTTTTCGATTTTGAATTAAAATTTTTTCAAGAGAGTTTATTATGCTTCTTCTTGCTTCATTTAAAACTTTTACGGGAATAAAAGGCTTTTCAAAATTTATAATAATATTTATATTTTCAAATTTGAAAACCGTTCCGCCCGTTTTTGATAACGCTTTTATAATATCGCTTTCTTTCGTTTCAGAATTTTTTGCTTCTTCGACTAAATAATCGCTTATATATTCTAAATTTAATTTTTCATTATAATTTGAATTAATTTTAAATTTTATTTTTTTATCGTAATCAATGATGCAATTTAAATTGAGCAAATGTTTAAAATTATCGCTTTCAATTATAATATTCGCTTCATCCATTTGAGATTTATCTGTCGTTCTATAAACTTTATCTCCGACATTAATATTTTTCAAAACTGCGCTAAAACTTAAATTACCTTTTCCGTTTTTAACTCTAATATTTTCTTTATATAAATCTGAAATTTGCATTCCAATTTTTCCGCTCTCTCCAAAAGAAAGTCCGTCATATACATTTAATTCTTTATCGGCTTTAATATAAATTTTATTTTTCTTATAATCCGTTATTTTTCCTATAAACTCTCCGTTATGATTAGGTTTATAATTTTCAAATATATCTTTTGAATTATAATAATAACCTTCGCTAAATCCGCCGCGATTAAAAATTTTTATTAAACTTTCTTTATATTTTTCAGTTTCAATATTTTTATTTTGTAATGCAAAATCTATAGCCTTTCTATAAATCGAAGTAGTTATTGCAACATACTCGCTTCTTTTAGCTCTTCCTTCTATCTTAAAAGAATTAATTCCCGATTCAATTAAATTTGGAATAATATCTATAGTCATTAAATCTTTTGCGCTTAAAGGATAATCGGTTTTCCCTCCGCTATATTCCATTCTGCAAGCTTGAGCGCATGCTCCTCTGTTTGCGCTTCTTCCTCCATGCAAATACGAATAGGCGCATTGCCCCGAAAAACTTACGCATAAAGCACCGTGAATAAAAGTTTCTAATTCTATATTTGTATTTTTTCTAATTTCTTTTATATTTTCAATGCTCGTTTCTCTTGCGAGAACAACTCTCTCGATTCCTAATTTTTCAAGCAGTTTAACGCTATAAGTATTATTGCATGACATTTGAGTGCTTGCATGCATTGGAATATTTAAATTATTTCTGACAATATCTATTATTCCCAAATCTTGAACGATAATTGCATCCGCTCCCATATTGTAAATATTTTTTATAAGCAAAATAGCTTTATCTATTTCGTCATTGTAAACCAAAGTATTAACTGTAATATAAACTTTTACATTTCTTAATTTTGCGAATTTAATTGCATTTTCTATCGCTTTGTCGTCAAAGTTTTCTGCAGCATATTCTCTCGCGTTAAAACTTTTTGCTCCAAAATAAACTCCATTAGCTCCAGAATTAACCGCCGCTTTTAATCCTATTTCATTTCCCACAGGCGAAAGCAATTCTATTTTTTTAATTTTATTCATTTAATAATGATAACATATAAATAAACGAGTTCAAGATATAAAAAAGAAGCAAATCTAAAGCCTGACTTATACTAAAACATTAACAATAGGAAATTGCAGTTTGTTTATTCGATATATTCTTTATCAAATTTAAAAATATAGTCTTTTTATTATCAATTTCTATTTGACTTTTCAATAATTTTAATTTCAGCCTTTGACAAACCGTATAATTCATAAACCAAATTATTAATTTCAATTTCTAATTTAGAGGTATTCGCATTAAAATTATTTTCTTTCGATTTTATTATCCTATGGACTAATCTAATAATTCTATCGACTATTTTTTTATTTTTAGAATTTATTTTAGGAATTGGCAATTGTTTTAAATACGGTATATCATATCTTACATAACCGCATGCCAAATGAGTTGCTCCAAAATAATATTTATACCAAAAATCGGCTAACTTTGAATTTAATATTCCAAGAATATAATATGGATTTTCTTTTAAATCTACAATTAAAGTCGATTTGCCCATATAAAATTTATTTTTATCAAAACTTGCTTGAATATTTTTCGTCATTCTTGCAATAACTATTTTAGGCTTTTTAAAATCTTTTTGTATGTTTTGAGAATAAATTTCAGTCAGTATATACTCTTTTTGCCAAACAATGCAATATCTTTTTATATCGGCTGTTTGTATTATAGGATTATATTCTTTACGCTTTGATTTATTTAACTTTTTAAAATCGCTTAATAAAATTTTCTTTTTACCATAACCGCTTTGAGAAGTTCCCCATTTTAAAAGCCCAATTTCTCCTAATTTTCTACAGCCTACTTTTTGAAAATTTATTTTATGTTTTGATATATTAATTGATAATTGTTCGTTTTTAGAATAAGTTTCTATATTATGACTATGTTTAAAATTATCATTTTTCCATAATACTATTTTTATAGAACCTTGTTTTTTATTTTTTTTAAATTCGTATATAGTCGGATATGTAGAAGCGGAAGCAAAAACTTTAATATAAGAACAATCGACTATATAATTAATGCATCCTTTTTCTAATAATAATTTTCTTGTTCCGTAAGTAAAATCGGATTGCAACATCGCTATAGGATTAATAAATGTTAATATTCCGTTGTTATTTGCAACCTCAATTCCTTTTTCTATAAAATAGCAAAAAATATTGGGACGATTAGAATTTTCATTTACCGCATAATTTTTTGTTTTATTAATCGTATTTTTGTCTATCTCTCTATAATCAATATAAGGCGGATTTCCTATAACCAAATCAAATCCTATAAAATCTCCGTTTTCGTTTAATACTTCAGGAAATTCAAGTCGCCATTCAAAAGCGTTTTTATATTCTTTACCGCTTAAAACCGAATCCAATTTTTTTCTTAATATCTGTATTCTGCCATAAGATTCAAAAGCTTCCTCTTTTTCGTTTTCGTTTAATTCTTCGATTTCTAATAAATTTTTTGTATAGGTTAATCCGCTCAATAAATTTTTATCATCGATTAAATACATTCCGTATTTGTCTATATGCGCTTGAATTTCTTTTTCAAGACTGTTTATAGTTTTCGGAGCTTTCAAATTAAGAGTTAAATTTTCTTTTATTTCGTTAATTTTTATTTCAATCTCTCTTTTAGAATGTTTTGAATTTTCGCCGTCCGCATTTTTATATTTACCAACAAGGCATTTATAATCTTTAATTAATTTGTCTATCTTTGGAATATTCTTTAAAGAATCTTTCAAATCGAATCTTGAAATTATAGAATTTCCGCATTTAATATTTATATCGATATTAGGCAAAGTTTCTAAATATTTATTTTCTATATCTCTGTAATAACTATATTTTAATAATTCTATCCAAAGGCGAAGTTTTGTAATATCGCAAGAATTAGGATTAATATCGACTCCGAATAAATTATTTTCTATAATTTCTTTTTTAGCGAAAAATATTGTCCGCTGTATTTTATGCGAATCCGTATTTTCATGTTTTGGACGCTTATAATTATGAATATTATTTTCAGAATCTCTTATAACTATTTCATCGTTTTTAAGTTCTAATTTAATATCTTTTAATTTTCTGCCGTCTTCGTCTATAAGCAAACCTAAATTATATTTTATTAATAATAATTCGTTTAATGCGGAAACTAAAAAATGTCCGCTTCCAACCGCAGGGTCGCATATTCTAATTTCATTAAAAATTTTAATCGCTTTATTAAAACTCTCTTTATTCGTAATAAATCTGTCAAGCGAAATTTGAATATCGTCTATAGTTTTGCATTCCCAACTTAAAGAATTATTAAATTTTTCAATAACTATTTTCTCCAAACTTTGATTGCACATATAATTAGTAATAAAACTTGGAGTATAAAAACTTCCGTCTTTATAACCGTTTAATTTTTCAAAAACAAGCCCTAAAACCGCAGAGTTAATAAGTTTATCGTAATTTGTTTTAATATTATTTTGTAAATCTTGCGAAGTCGTTGTAAAATCATAAGCATGCAAAAATGCAAATAAATATTCAAGAAGCGGAATCTCTTCCGATTTATTATTTTTCAAATATTTATTATTAAAATTTTTATCTCTTTTCAAAATCGAATGTTGATAAATTTTTAAATTATTTGATTGCAAAAATTGAATTTCTTTTCCCTCTCTTTCCAATTCCTTTTTCTCAAAAAGACTCGAATTAAGATAAGGAATTATTTCAAATTTTTTAGATATATTTTCTCTTTCGTTTTCTTTCTTTGCCAAAACTTCAAAAAATAAAATATTTAAATTATTAAAGTCGGGCAAATATTCCAAATCTAAAAACGGGGCTTCAATATGCTCAAAACTTAAAAGCATTGATTCTAAAAGCCTTAAAAATAAAATTCTATTATTCCAAGTTATTAGCAAAGAAAAAATTTCTTCAAAATTATTATCTTTATCAAGTTTGAAAGTTTTTGAAATAGAATCGTAAAAAGTATTTTTAATATCGCTATATTCAATTTTTCCGTTTTCTTTGTTTTCTTTAAGTCCCAAAATATATAAAAGTTCGTTATAAAATTCAACATTAAGAGTATTTGCGTCAATATATGTATTCCGCTTTAATAAAACTTGAGGAGAGAGCAAACTATATAATAAACCTAATTTGTCAAATTCATTATTCAAAATATTTTTAAAATTAATACATAAATAATAAATTTCATTTTCAATTTTTGGAAGAATATTTTTAACTTCTTCGTAAAATTTTGTAGTGCTACTATCCGTTCCTCCGTTTTCTTCGCAATTCTTAAACGCTTTAATAATATCTTTATTTTTAGAAAAATTATTCAAATAAGTTTTAGAATCTATAATATAAAAAACTTCCGCAGTAGCTAAAATTATAAAAGTTATATTATTATTTCCCGTTTTTATCTCTCTTAAAAAATATAAAATCGATTCGTAAAAAGCTTTGGATTCTAAATTGTTGGAATTCTCTTTTACAAACTCCGATTTATTAATAACGCTTTTAGCTTCAAAAATTACTCTAACTTGATTATCTTCGTAAATTGCCAAATCTATTTTATTTTTAACATTGCAATCATATTCAAAAACTTTATTTAGAAATTTGCCGATTTCATTTTTCTGATATTCTTCCGAATTATCTTTATTTGTATTTTCTAATAATTTTTTTAATTCTTTTGAAAAATTTAAAATAATTTGTTCGTTCGGCATTGAAATCTGAAAATTAGATAAAAATTTATTAAGCGAAATTTCTTTATACTTCATTTTAACTCCCAAATTTTATATATACATTTTATAAAAATTCTTATATTATGCAATATTATTAATATTGACTATTATAAGTTTTTAATATATATTTAATAAATTATTAAAATTATTTTATAAATTACGGAGGAAATTATGGCAAGAGTATGCGAAATATGCGGAAAAGGAAAACAAAACGGAAATAGCGTAAGCCATTCTAATATAAAAACCAAACGCTCTTTTAATGCCAATTTGCAAAATATAAGAATAGAAGTTAATGGAACGGTAAGAAAAGCTTTAGTATGCGCGAAATGTATAAAGGGAAATAAAATAGTAAAAGCCAAATAATGAATATCGATATAGGCAAATTTGCAGGTTTTTGCGATGGCGTAAAATATGCGGTTGAAAATACTTTCTCTCAAGCGGCTAAAAGCGAAGATAAAATATTTGTCGATGGACATTTAATACATAATCCTCAAACTTTGGATATGCTTGAAAATAACGGAGTTCATACTTACGAAGATAAAGAGGATATGTCTATATTAGACGGAAAAACCGTTATAATAAGAGCGCATGGAGTATCGCCAAGCAGAAGAGAAGCGCTTTCAAAACATGCAAAAAAATTAGTTAATCTCACTTGCAAATATGTTGCAAAAACTCAAGGTTTGGTAAAAAAATATAGTTTATTAGGCTATAGAATAATCGTTATTGGAAATCCTAACCATCCTGAAATTATAGGAGTATGCGGATTTGCTGACGATGTTTTTGTGATTTATAAAGACGCCGATTTAAATAATATTCCTAATAACGAAAAAAAAACTTTAATAGTAGCACAAACAACATTACAAAAAGATATTTTTTATAACTTCGTTTCAAAAATAAAAGAAAAATATAAAACATCCGAAATTATAATTAAAGATACTATTTGCGAAGCTACCGAACAGAGACAAAATGAAATATTGGATATCGCTAAAAGAAACGATGTAGTTTTGGTTATTGGCGGTTCTGAAAGCAGTAATACAAAAAATTTATATAAAATCGCTTCGGAAATAAAACCTTCTTTTTATGTAGAATATAAAGAAGATTTAGATAATTTAGATTTATCAAGTTATAAAAACATTGGAATAATGGCAGGCGCTTCGACTCCCGATTGGCTTATAGAAGAAGTCGCTCAAACTATTAAAGATAAATATGCAAGCAATGTATCAAAATTTTTTTCAAAGATATTCGATTTTCTAAATTACGGATATATATTTTTTTCGATTGGCGCGTTTTTAATGTCTTATGCGATTTACGATATTTTATCTCAAACATTTCAATATCAAATAGGAATTATAACCGCTTCTTATTATTTATATACGAGTTTAAGCAACGGTTATAGCAATTATGCAATTCGTATAAGCGATAAAAAAAGATTTGCTTTTTACAATAAATATAAATTATTTTTTATGTTTATTATTTTTATAAGTTGCGCGAGTATGTTTTATTTTTCTTATAAAATGAGCGTTGGAATTTTAATGCTTACGATATTGTCAAGTTTGCTCGGAATGGGATATAATATGAGTTTTAAAAATAAATCAAAATTCGATAATTCTTTATTCTTTAAACTATTTAAAAAACTTATTCCATTTAAAGCGATAGTAATATCCGTTGCCGTTACGATACTTTTAAACGGTTCTATATTTATTCTTAACAGAAATATAATTAAAGAAAAATTTTTTGCCTATTTATTTTCCGCAAGCATAGTTTTTATTTTTATGTTTATAAGACAAGCTTTAATAGAAATAAAATTTTCTCAAAGCGATAAAATAGCGGGAGCGGTGACTTTAACAGCGTATATCGAGCCTAAAAAATTAGCCATTTTGACGGGAATTTTGCCGATTGTTCCTATATTATTTATGTTTATTGGAATAATCATGCATCAATTTTCGCTTTCAAATAATATAAAATATCTTATTCCGATTGTTTATTCAAGCATAGTTTCTTTTATAGCAATGAGAAGAAATGCAATAACGATAAGCAGACATTTATTTTCTTTTTTAATCGATTCGCCATTATATATATTATTTTTAACGGCATTAATTTAATTTAACGCCGCTAAAATAATATAATTTAATCTTTTCTCCTAAATAGAGATGAAGACGAACCTGCCAAATGATGTCTTTTCAAGTCAATAAGTTCGAATATTGTAGCGGAAGATAGAGACTCTCTTAAAGCCTTCGGAGATTTCAATAATCTTATTATCTCTTCGTTTACCATCCACTCTTCATCGTATATATTGCTTATAGAATCTCTTGGAGCGTATATCATATTGCTTCTGGCTAATACTATAAATCTGTTATTTTCGTCATAATAACCTAATTCGCCTATAAAATAAGCATGGGGCATAGCCAAATTAATATATCTGTCTCCATAAATAGCATTAACATCCAACTCTCTATGGATTTCGCCGTTAGTAATATCATAACCAAATACATGAAATATTCTAACGGATATTCTACGACTATTCAAAGAATGATAAGAGATGTCGTAATCCGAAATATCCCAATAAAAGAAACACCATTCCGGATCACGCATCATTAAAGTTAATCTCGTTTCATTATATCTATTCGGCAATTCTCTAACTATATCGACTTCATCGGGAATATATTTGTGTTGAATCTCTATAATCTCTTCATACTCTTTAGAAGATGGTTTTTTAATGGCGGCTTTTTTAATAGCCGTTTTTTTAACGGGAGTAATTTTTTTAACGCTCGCTTTTTTCGGCGCTACCGCCTTTACAATTTTGGTAGTTGTCGTTTTTTTGGCGGTATCTTTTTCAGAAACCGTTTTTTTTACGACACTTTTTTTAATAACCGTCTCTTTTTTCGGAGCCGTTTTTTTACCTGTTGTAGACATAAATCTTCTCCATTACTTAATTTTTATAGCTTACTTTTAATTTGTGGTTTTTTTAGTCGTTGTTTTTTTAGCCGTTGTCTTTTTTACCGTAGTTTTTTTAGCTGTTGTCTTTTTAGCGGCAGTTTTTTTTGCTGCAGGTTTTTTAGCTGTTGTCTTTTTAGCGGCAGGTTTCTTGGCTGCAGTTTTTTTAGTTGTAGTTTTTTTAGTAGTTGTTGTAGACATAATCTTCTCCATATGTTTAATTTTTATTCTATAATTATAATTATAAATACATTTTTGTCAATAACTAATATTAAAATTTTTTTAATTTTTTTATCTTTAATTTTATTCAAATTTTATTACGATAATAAAAACACAAGGTTTTGATTTGTATAAATTAATTTGAATTTAATTATTTTATTTATTATTTTTTTGTTTATGATTTACGGAGGCAAAATGAAAAAAAATTTAATTATTTTATTTTTTAATTCGATTTTATTTTTTAATTTATTATATTCTCAAGAAAGTTTAAATATTCCTGTAGCGCCAAGCGATGACCAACAATTAGATAACGCCGTAGGTTTTTCAAGAACTTTAAACTCTTTTAATAAAAGCGCAAACTCTTATGCAAAATTAAAAGCGTATATTAATCTTTTAGATTCAAAAGGAATGAAAGCCTTAAAAAAACATCCTTCATATTCAAGACTTGGAGATATTTATATGTATGGAGCTATGTATCTTGAAAAAGAATATAAAGAAAATAAAATAATAGAATTATATAAAAAGGCTTTGGAATTAAGAGCAGAACCTAATTCAAATTATTCGCTTGCAATAATCTATAAAAACAGATACGACATAGCGGTTAAAAAGAAAGACGCCGTTAAAGAAGTGGAATACGGAAAAATGGTTTACGAATATTTAAATAAGTATGTTATTCTATCGGGAAACAAAAGCGCAAAATATAAGAAAATACTTAATTATTTTAGTTCTTATAAATAATAATTTTTAAGACCAAAAATGATTAGACTCTTTTAACTTATGAGAAAATATCTCTTTAATATAAGGATTAAGCCATTCACTGCCATCTTCTAAAACTCTATTTCTCATATACGAATAATAAGGAGTTTCTAACGATGGAATATCGCCAAGAGTTAAGAAAGAGTGAGCGTTATAACAATGAGGCTCTAAACAATTTTTACCAATAGCTTTGTAATTAATAGGTTTATTAATATCTTCAAATATATTTTGATAATAGTTAGAAGTATAACATTGTCTAGTTTCGCCGCTGCCTATATTCACATATAAAGACCATTTTCCCGCATAACAATATTTAGTCATTTTTTTGCCAAAAATATCTATTTTAAAATTAAATAAATTTGAATTAAATACTTCCCAAGTTTTTTTATACTCTTCTCTGGATAATTTAGTTAATATAGGTATTCCTTTTTTATTATCCGCTCTAGCTATAGTAACATGGGGAATATCGCCAACATTATTTTTGACTATATTTTTTATGTCGTCTATATTTTCTATAATATCGTCATAAGGAGTCAATTCTACAGTAATAGAACATCCCGCATCTCTCATTTTTCTCACATTATTAAAATAGTCTTCCATTTTATTTATTCTTATTAATTCTTTATAATGAAAAGAAAATTTAAAAGCCAAGCGATAAAGCAAATTCTTTGGAAATTTAGAAATCTCTTCAAATCTTTTGTTTATAGTTCCGTTCGTCACCACAAATATATAATGTCCTTCTTCAAGCAATTCTTTTAAAAGCTCTATAATATACGGAGGAAGCAAAGTCTCTCCACCGCCACACATATTAAGTAGACAAGTTCCGCCCAAACGCTCTTTAGATAAAGCTTTTCTAACATATTGAGCGGAATATTTAAATTCTGGCAAAGCGTCATTCCATCTATTATTTTGAGTTATATAACAATAAGGACATCTAAAATTGCATGTTGTAATCGGTATATAACAATCTATAAACTTTTTTATTTTATCAAGTTTTATATCTTTAAATTCATCCTCTACAAAATTAATAAAATCGGGTTTATGAGTTTCTTTAGAATATTCGTATATATCGATTATTTTATCTCTTATATTTTTATCATTCAAATATTGCTCATGCGTAAACATTATTAAACTATTATCTCTATCGATTGTTTTTAAGGTTTCATTTATATTTTCAATTTTCTCGATTCTTAAATTAGTTTTAATAAAAAATATTTCGTTTTTAATATCTTTGTAAATATTATGTTTATTAAGAAAAATATTTTCATTCTTTTTTAGATAATAATTATCTCTATCGTCATCCGCTGTGAAAAGTCCTTTTATTCCAAATTTTTTTATCTTAAGTATATTTTCTAAATTACCTGAAAAATAATGAAGCCTAACAAAATTATCAATAATATTTAAGCTGCCTGCAAATCTTTTAACATATTTAATAAATAATTTATAATCTTTTTTAATATTTTCTTTGTCGTTATATCTGCTGTTTTCATTAAAACCATGAAATCCGATTTTTAACCAATTAGAATTATTTATAAATTCTTTTTTAAATTTATCGGTTGTGTTTTTTATATTAAATTCTTTATATTCCACAAACGAATATAAACTTATTTTCGCATCATATTTATCATGCAATTCTTTGAAAAAAGAAAATAATCGCTTTCAAATAAAGAATTATAATTATTAATCGTTATATCTCTAAATATTTCTATGCAATCGTCTATACTAAAATGTATTATTTTATTCATTTATAATTTCCTTAATTAAACTTTAATAAAATTTTTTATAATTTCCCTCATTTTGTTATCAAATATAATTTCATTTTTATTAAAATTTTTAGATAAATATTTATCTATAATTAATTTTATAGAATTTATATCGTCTTTTTCTT
>NZ_SAXU01000002.1 GCF_008016455.1 Brachyspira aalborgi
TAAACTTTAATAAAATTTTTTATAATTTCCCTCATTTTGTTATCAAATATAATTTCATTTTTATTAAAATTTTTAGATAAATATTTATCTATAATTAATTTTATAGAATTTATATCGTCTTTTTCTTTTGCCATATAAATCCATTCTACATTTTCAAGCCATTTTGCCGTTCCTTCAACTTTATTGTCAATATTATTAAAAGCTATGCACGGAGTATTCGTTATATAAGAAAATATAAGTCCATGAAGTCTGTCGGTTATGCATAATTCATATTCCGATATTTTATTTAACCTTTCAAATATATAATCTTCTCTTTCCGATTTATTTATTATTTTATATTTTTCCATATATTCGTCATAGAAAAAATAATTTTTGTTAATGGAATTCAAATATACTTGAACATTATTTATTAAATTGCCGTCCAATATTTTTTCCTTATCGTCTCTCAAAATAAAAATAACGCCGTTTCTATTTTTTTCGTTTATATTTATTTTATTATATAAATAAAAAGCAGAATCAGGACATAATACTATATTTGAATTAAAATGTTCTTTTGCGAATTTATAACTTTTTTCATCTCTCGTCATTATGGTAAGATTTTTATGCGAATTATATATATTTTTAGTTATTTCTAATTCTTTTTTGCCTTCTTCATCTTCAGTCCAATATATAGTTTGAGGAAAAATTATAATTTGATTTTTATTATAACATTTTATAATTTGTCTTCTTGCAATTTCTTCGATTAAATATAAATTTCCTAAATTTCCTCCGCCTGGCATAAATATAATATCCTCTTCGGTTATCATTTTTTTTATAAAATTATTTGCTCTCGCTATATCGTTTAAAGTATATTCCAAAATTATTTTATTCGGAAAAATATCCTTTAATAATTGTATATTTGCGTAAACTATAGCGTTATCTCCAGTGTTTTCATAATCTACCGATTTTAAATAAAAAATCTTTTCTTTATCTTTATATAAAATCATATCCGAAAATATTTCGTCATTATTTAATTTAGTTTCAATTTCTTGTATCTTTGTAAATATAAGATTTTCTATCATATCAAGTTTTAATCTTATAGGTTTAGTAATAATTTTAATTCCAAAAATTCTATAAGTTCTATAAATGCCTTCGTCTTTTTTTGAAAAAATAAAATTTAATATATTCTTCATAGCGATATCACTCTTTTTATAAACAGAGTTTGCATATAGAAAATGCTTTTATGTTTTTGAGATAATTCTTTAATAAATAATTTTCTGCAATGAAAAAATCGCCGAAAAAATTTATAATGTGTAGTGTAGTGTAGTGTAGTGTAGTGTAGTG
>NZ_SAXU01000003.1 GCF_008016455.1 Brachyspira aalborgi
AGAGTTTGCATATAGAAAATGCTTTTATGTTTTTGAGATAATTCTTTAATAAATAATTTTCTGCAATGAAAAAATCGCCGAAAAAATTTATAATGTGTAGTGTAGTGTAGTGTAGTGTAGTGTAGTGACAAACTAAACATATAAAATTCCTACCTTAATTTTTAATGATTAAATTATAACATATTAATAAAAAATGTCAATAGTTTAATTTATAAATTAATTTTTAATTATCTAATAATTTTTGTCTTAATTTATCTCTCAATTTTCTAAAAGGTATAAAATATACTAGTTGATTTACGAGATTATGATATTTTTTTTCTAAATTACCGTATAGTTTATTATTATATTCAAATATTAAATAATTTTCGTATATGTTTATATTTTTTAATGTTAAAAATTTTATATAATCTTTATATGTCAAAAAATCTTTTTCGCTCAAATCTAAATTTTTAAAATAATTATATATATATATATATCCTGTTTTTTTATCTTCATAATTTTCAAATTCATAAAATAAATTAGATATGGTTTTATTTAATAAATAAGGCAATTTTTGAGGACAATTTTTATTATAATAATTAATATTATTGTCAATAAATTTTATAGCAGAAATTATAAAACTTATATCTTTTCCCCTGCTATCAATTATAGAGCCTTCTCTTTGTCTATAATAATATATAGCTTTATTATTATAAGATGTTTTAGGATTATGACAAAATAGTTTATAAAATATATCAATATCTTCTCCTCTGTCCTTCAAATTAAAAAATAAATCATTTTTAATAATAAAATCTTTTTTCCATAATTTATTCCAAGACATATAATTAATAAATTCATAAGTATCATATTTAAGATTTTCAATTTGCAAATTAGAAATTCCTTCTTGCCAATTTACATTATTTTTCAAATTATAAACTTTATTATCTTTATAAGGAATTATTTTATCCTCGTTTATAGACATTATATTTGAAGTGCTTACAATATCTGCATCGTATTTTTTTGCCGTTTCATAAAAATATTTTATAAAATTGATATCTATATAATCATCGGAATCGACAAACGATATATAATTGCCTTTTGAATTACGAATTCCAACATTTCTTGTCTCCCCAAGCCCTTTATTAACTTCGTTTTTAATTATTTTTATTCTTGAATCTTTTTTAGAGTAATCTTGTAAAATCTTTAGTGAGGAATCTTTGCTCTTATCGTCTATACATATCACTTCGATATCTTTAAAAGTTTGATTGACTAAACTATCTAAACATATTGGCAAATATTTTTCCGTATTGTAAACAGGAACTATAATAGATATTAATGGCATTTTATCTCCTTGTTATTTATCTTTATTTGGTAAT
Organism: Brachyspira aalborgi; assembly: GCF_008016455.1. Taxonomy (NCBI): domain Bacteria; kingdom Pseudomonadati; phylum Spirochaetota; class Spirochaetia; order Brachyspirales; family Brachyspiraceae; genus Brachyspira; species Brachyspira aalborgi. The sequence continues at coordinate 1,356 of NZ_SAXU01000003.1, forward strand.
AAATGTTTGGTTATTATTTTTAATAATATAAAAGGAGGCATTACTAGCTAATAATACTCCGTCTAAAGCGAATAGCATTTTTTGTAATTTAGTCATAGACATGGGTATTTCTTTTTCGTATGCTTTATTTAATAAGTATTTAGCCATTAATATAGAGTTATCCTTTTATGCATAATTTATCGCCTTTATTTAAATATTTAATTTTATTTTAATATAATTTTTTATATATATCAACTGCATAAAAACCATATAATTTAATTATTGGGTTATTTCCATATAGTTTTTAAATTTTCTAAAGATTGTTTATATAAATTATCCGTATATATTTTTAGGTTATTCTGCTTTAACATATATTCTTGATGTGGCATATATATAGCTCTTTTTAAAGATTCAATTAGATATTTGTTTTTATCATATATTATACTGTTACTTTCATTTAATCCATAAACGGAAGCAAATTTTTTATTGATTATGCAAATTTTTCTAAATCCGTATATTAATTGCATAGAACCTGAAACTCCATATTTTAAATACCTATCATGTTCTGCATTTTCTGGGTCCAGCATAGGTAAAATAAAATCGCTACTTTCTAATTCCTTATATAAAGTCGGATAATCTACTCGTCCTTTAAATTCTATAAAATCGCATAAAATAGAATTAAACAATATATTTCCTCTACCTATAATAGTAAGTTTAAAATTATTTATACCTTCTCTAATAAGTTCTTCTAAAGATTCTATAAGCAAATTATGATTCTTCCTTTTATCTTCTATATTGCCTATTACTATAAAATTTGTAATTTCTTTATTTTTACTAGTTATGTTAATATCTCCAAAATAATGAGGATTAATATATATAGGAAATTCACTTTTATTAAAATTATTAATCACAGCTATTTTATTTTTTTTCAAAAGTTTCTTATTTACCAATTCTAAATGATGCTCTAATATAATTATTTTTTTATTTTGTCTATTTAGATTTTTTATATATTTTAAAACAGTAGGAAATCCATAATAATTATAATAATATAGATAATAAGAAGTTATAAATATCCCAGAATATTGTTTTATCTTTTTACTATTTAAGGCTTTTATCATACAATCAATTTCCATATTAAATATTCTTATATTTTTATTATTTATAAAATTATTTAATATTCCTGCTAAATATAATTCATTACTTATCAATACATCAACTTTATAATTTAAATCAAAAAAATATTTAACTATTCCCGGTATAACTTCTCCATGACTCTCATAATTTAATTCAGTTATTAAAATCATTCTATCCTCTAATTCCGCATTCAAAAAATTATCTAAATAATTATCCATAATTTGAGAATATATTTTATCATTATACCAATCTAAAATTCTATTATATTTTATATCAGAAGTTAAAACGCTAAATATTTTTATATAGCTTAAAAAAATTCCGTATTCATCTATTTGTTTAGATATAACCGCCTCTAAATATTTAAGTAATCTAAAGCATTTTTTTTTATCTTTAGTATAATATTGCGTGTAAATTTCATTATATAAAGTATTTATACAATTTGCATATATTATATTTAGATTTATTTTATCGTCCTTATTTTTTTCTATTATTGAAATATATTCATTTAAATATTTTGATATAAATTCTTCAGAAATTTTTTCATTTATTTTTATATCATAAGAATCATAACAAATTTTATTATATAATTCTTGCCTTTTAATTAATGATGGAATATTTTTTTCTCTATGTCTTAATCGAGTAGGTTTTAATACTATTTTTATACCAAAAATAGTTATTATTAAATATATATCTTTTTCTTTTATACTAAATAAAAAATTTATAAAATTCATATCGATTAACTTACACCAAATTTCCTTAAATTTTCTTTTTAAAAGCAATTCTTATAAATAATATCTTTAATACGAAATATTTATCGTCTATTTTTATTGAAAAAATATTTTTTAATAAATTATTAAAACTAATAACAATAGGTTTATTATAATATCTTTTATTTTTTAAACTTATTTTTATTCCAAATATTCTTATATTTGTATATTTCTTAAATATAATTATTGAAAAGAAATAAGGAATTAATTTTTCATTAAGATTTTCTAAAGATTTATATTCTATGCCGTTATAATCGCTAATTTCTTTAAATGCTTCGTATCCTTCAATAAAATCTTTTGAGAAAGTATCGCTTAAAATATTTTTATAATCTTTATCTTTTACTTGATTTAAATAATTATAATGATGATAACATAATTTTGAAAAACTATATCCGTATATCTTTTCTATATTTAATTTGCATAAAAAATTATAAATTTCGTCTAAAGATATTTTTACGGTTTCGCATAAAAATTTATATTTATTAATTTCTAAATTCTCAATTTTTGGACTTGCTCCGACATCATAATTATAAATATACAATTTTTTATTTAAAGTTTTATACGACTTGCAAAAATAAAGAGTTATTGCATATTGAAGCAAATCTTCCGAACTGCTTAATTTAATATTCGGTATATATGGGATTGATTTTTTTACAACATCTTTTTTAAAAAAATTACCAGCGACATTATGATAAAATCTTATGTCTAAAAGTTCAATGAAAGGATATTTAATTATATTTCTTTCAGATAATAACCATAATTCTAAATCTTCTACATCGTATTCTGAATATACTTTTATAGAAAAAGGAATAACATCGTAATCTCTTTTATAAACTATTTTATGCAATTCTTTGCAAGTATTAATATCAAGTTCGTCATCGCTGTCAACATAGGTAATATAATCTCCTTCAGCTTCAATACTTCCCGTTTTCCTTGCTATTAAAGTCCCTTTATTTTCGCTATGTTCAATATATTTTATTCTGTTATCTTTTTTCTGATATTCTTCAATTATTTCTTTACAATTTCCTTGAGAGCAATCATTAACAATTATAATTTCTATATCGTTAAAAGTTTGATTGACTAAACTATCTAAACATCTTCTTAAATATTTTTCCGTATTATAAACGGGAACTATAATCGATATTAACGGCATTTTATTTACCCTCTAACTTAAATTTAAATCATACAATTATTATTCATTATTGTATAACAAAAAATTTTTTAAATCTTCTAAATATTTATTTTCAAAGTCTACATAAGGACTTAAATCAAAATTTTCGGCTTCTTCAGGATTCTTAAATCCAAAACTTTCCATATAAGCAAAAACTTTTGATTTTTTATGCGGAAGTTTTATACCATTAATTCCTAATTTTGAAATGCATTCTTCATAACCTTCAAAACAGTTTAATACTTCTTTATAAAGAGCGATTTTTTCTATTAAAGTTTCAAGATTTCCACTATCTTTATTGTTTGGAAGTAAAAATATATCATAATTTTCTTTTGGAATATTCATTTGATTAATTTGATTTTCTATATTAGTTTTGGAATCGTTATAGTAATCGTCCGCGTCAAAAATAATTAAATGCTTTTCGTCATTTCTTATTAAATTTGGTTTATTAATTAAATTATTTTTTCCATCAACAATATCTATACGGACATCTATATTTAAATATTTACAATATAATTCAAGAAAATCTTTATCAGTATGTCCTTCTACTAAAATATGCATTTTAATACCTTTAATTTCTTATTTCGCTATCAGTTTCCATAGAATGGCTAAAATTTTCCTGTGTGAATCTTACGGCTTTAATATCTTTTTCTTTATCATGGTAAAGGTTAAATACAGAAATCATATCAGAATAATTGTTATTTTTAGTAAATTTATTTAATGTTTGTAAGAATTCTTTGCTATGAGTTGTAATAAAAAACTGTAGATTATATTTTTTTGATAAATCTGTTATATTTTTAATTAATACTTTCATTATTTCGTAATGAATGCCGTTTTCTATTTCGTCTATTAAAATATATTTATTTCCAGCTACCATTGAAGCGATAATAGTAAGATAAGTTTGAAAACCTTTTCCCATAGTTTTCAAATTTAAAGTATGTTCCAAATTATTAGTTTCTATAACTATTTTATTATCTATAAATCTTATATCTTCAATATTATCGTTGAATTGTCTGCAATATTCATGCAATTCTTCTTTTTCTTTTTTCTTTTCAAGAATATTTTTTAAATTTTTGTATAAATTATTTTTACTATAATATTCGGCTATAAATTCTACATTATCTTCAATGTTTATGTTTATTTTGTTTGCAGATAAAACTTGAAAATTTACCGTATTATTTATTTTTTCAACTATAATATTAGATGTAGAGCTTTTACCGTTTTTTATATCAAACTGTAAACTATTTACAAAATTTATATCATTTTTTGAGATTTGATTGCCCAATGGAACAGTAATACTTCTATTATTAATATTAGGTTTTATTCCTATATCTATTTTGTCGTTATTAATCAGTGCATTTAGTTTTATAGAATTTTTTAAATTATAATCATAAAATAAAGATTCAAATATATCATCATATCCTACTATGTCTCTTAAATCTGATATTGTAACCATTGATTCCGCATTTATTCTTAAAATCATATAAATAGCTTCCAATACGGAAGTTTTGCCTACATTTGCCTTGCCCGTAAAAATATTTATATTTTTGAAAGAATCAAAATTTAATTTTTTAATTCCTCTAAAATTATTAATTTCCAATTTTTCTAACATAATAATATCTCGATTAAAATAAAAATCTATTTAATTTTAATTTTATCATACAAAATAAATTAATTCAAATTTTTACCTCTAAACATCTTCTTAAATATTTTTCCGTATTATAAACGGGAACTATAATCGATATTAACGGCATTTTATTTACCCTCTAACTTAAATTTCAATCCTAATATATTTAAGTAAGTAATTTTACGCCCTTCAATCTTTTTTGTATTTACAGAAAACAGTCGTCTCAAAAAATTACTCAAACTTATTACAATTATTTTGTTGAAACATTCTTTATTTTTTATAACAATTCTAATGCCGAATAATTTAATTATTATTTTGTAATCTATAAAAATTATATAAAAGAAATATGGAGAGAGTTTATAATTCAATTCTTCTAAATTATTATTTTCTATTTCGTTATATTTTTGCAAATGCAAATATTGACTAATAATAGATTTGTCAAAATATTTTTCGATTATTTTTACATATTCTTCATTGTTATTTTTTACTTTTTCAAAAAGATAATTATATTGATTATAATAAATTTTAGAAAATAAAAATCCATAAGCTATATTTGATTTTACTTTTACCAAAAAATTATAAAATTCGTCAAGCGCTATTTTTGTGCTTCTGCAT
>NZ_SAXU01000004.1 GCF_008016455.1 Brachyspira aalborgi
GAAAACTAATAAATGCTATAACAAACCTATAATTGTTAGTTTGAATAATTTACTTAAAAATATTTTCTCTTTATCTTCTAATTCTAAAGAGTTAGTTTTGAAGATTTGCGGATTGAAATTTATTAAACGGAGTTCGGAATATGGCGGATAATAAAACTCCTTTAATATCGATTATATTGCCTGTATATAACGCTGAAAAATATATTGAAAGAGCGCTAAAAAGTTTAATAAATCAAAGTTATAAAAATATAGAGATTTTATGCATAGACGATGGCTCAAAAGATAATTCATATAATATTATAAAAGAATTTAAAGACGAAAGAATAAAATTATTTAGGCAAGAAAACTCTGGTCCTGCAAAAGCAAGAAATGTAGGGCTTTCAAATTCAAAAGGCGAATATATTATGTTTTGCGATGCGGACGATTGGTATGAGCCGAATATGTGCGAGCTTATGCTTGAAACTATAATAAAGCAAAATGTCGATTTTGTTATATGCGGTTGTAATATAGTGGACACTTATAATACAAGCATAAGAAGCAAAGAGGAATTTAATTATTTTAAATTAAAATTTAATGGATATTGTAATATAGGAATATATGAATTTTTAATGTTAAACTCTATGTTATGGAATAAAATATTTAAGAAAAAAATTATTGACGAATATAATATAAAATTTATAGACGGATATGAACATGACGATTATAATTTTTTCTATAAATATTTATGTTGTTCAAATCATTTCTATTCAATATATAATAAAATATATAACTATGACATATCAAATCCGCAATCGGTAATGTCTACATATTACAATGATATTAAACCAAAAAAGAAATTAGATTTTTTATATTCAAGCCATGATTTAATAGATTTTGTAATTCTGCATAATTTTAGAGAGCAAGTTATAGACGGAATAATTCAATTGTATAAAGAATGCGTATCAAGATATCAGCTATTTTTGAATAAAAAGCAACTTAAGGAATTGGTTATAATACAAAAAGAATTTTTGAAAGATAAACAAGAACTTGATGAACACGAATATATTAAAGAAATAAGGAATACTGAAGTAGATAAATATTTAAAGAAATTCGATATTAAACTTTCTTTACTTGAGTGGATATTTTCGATAAAAAATAAATCATCTTATGAGAAAATACTAACTATTTTTGGATTTCAGATTAGTTTTAAAAGATATAGAAATAATTAAGGAAATAAAATGCCGTTAATATCGATTATCGTTCCCGTTTATAATACGGAAAAATATTTAAGAAGATGTTTAGATAGTTTAGTCAATCAAACTTTTAACGATATAGAAATTATAATTGTTAATGATTGCTCTCAAGGAAATTGTAAAGAAATAATTGAAGAATATCAGAAAAAAGATAATAGAATAAAATATATTGAACATAGCGAAAATAAAAGTTTACTTCAAGCAAGAAAAACGGGAAATATAGCATCTACGGGAAAATATATTATGTATGTCGATAGCGATGACGAAATCGATATTAATACTTGCAAAGAAATATTTAATGTTATAAAAAATAAAGATTATGATATTATTCACTTTGGAAGTAAAATAATTTCAGATTTTGATTCTAAAGATATTAAATGGAATTTATCGACAAATAGATTTAATATTAATTCAGAGTTCTTGCTTAACGAAGTTATCGATAAAAAAATATCTCATAATATGTGGGCAAAAGCTTTTAATATAAATATAATAAAAAAACTTATTGAAAATATTTCGGATATACAAATTATGAACTCCGAAGATATGCTTCAATGTTTAATCGCTTTTTATTTTGCAAAATCTTATAAAGTAATTCAAAAACCTTTATATATTTATTATGTCGATATTGGTTTGAGTAATAAAAATACAAATGAAATAGATATTGATAAATACGATTATTTATGCAGAAGCACAAAAATAGCGCTTGACGAATTTTATAATTTTTTGGTAAAAGTAAAATCAAATATAGCTTATGGATTTTTATTTTCTAAAATTTATTATAATCAATATAATTATCTTTTTGAAAAAATAAAAAATAACAATGAAGAATATGTAAAAATAATTGAAAAATATTTTGACAAATCTATTATTAGTCAATATTTGCATTTGCAAAAATATAACGAAATAGAAAATAATAATTTAGAAGAATTGAATTATAAACTTTCGCCATATTTCTTTTATATGATTTTTATAGATTACAAAATAATAATTAAATTATTCGGCATTAGAATTGTTATAAAAAATAAAGAATGTTCCAACAAAATAATTGTAATAAGTTTGAGTAATTTTTTGAGGCGATTATTTTCTATAAATACAAAAAAGATTGAAGGGAAGAAAATTACTTTTTTAAACTTGTTAGGATTTAAATTTAAGTTAGAGGGGAAATAAAATGCCGTTAATATCGATTATAGTTCCCGTTTATAATACGGAAAAATATTTAAGAAGATGTTTAGATAGTTTAGTCAATCAAACTTTTAACGATATAGAAATTATAATCGTTAATGATTGCTCTCAAGGAAATTGTAAAGAAATAATTGAAGAATATAAGAAAAAAGATAACAGAATAAAATATATTGAACATAGCGAGAATAAAGGGACTTTAATAGCAAGGAAAACGGGAAGTATTGAAGCTGAAGGAGATTATATTACCTATGTTGATAGCGATGACGAACTTGATATTAATACTTGCAAAGAATTGCATAAAATAGTTTATAAAAGAGATTACGATGTTATCCCTTTTTCTATAAAAGTATATTCAGAATACGATGTAGAAGATTTAGAATTATGGTTATTATCTGAAAGAAATATAATTAAATATCCTTTCATTGAACTTTTAGACATAAGATTTTATCATAATGTCGCTGATAATTTTTTTAAAAAAGATGTTGTAAAAAAATCAATCCCATATATACCGAATATTAAATTAAGCAGTTCGGAAGATTTGCTTCAATATGCAATAACTCTTTATTTTTGTAAGTCATATAAAACTTTAAATAAAAAATTGTATATTTATAATTATGATGTCGGAGCAAGTCCAAAACTTGATGATTTAGAAATTAATAAATATAAATTTTTATGCGAAACCGTAAAAATATCTTTAGACGAAATTTATAATTTTTTATGCAAATTAAATATAGAAAAGATATACGGATATAGTTTTTCAAAATTATGTTATCATCATTATAATTATTTAAATCAAGTAAAAGATAAAGATTATAAAAATATTTTAAGCGATACTTTCTCAAAAGATTTTATTGAAGGATACGAAGCATTTAAAGAAATTAGCGATTATAACGGCATATACTATAATTTTTTTAAGTCTCTTGATGGAAAATTAACTCCATATTTTTTTTCTATAATTAAATATTGTAAAATTAAAGTTTTAAGATTATTTGGAATACAAATATTATTAGAAAATAAAAAATATTATAAAGAACCTGTATTTATAGCTTTCAACAATCTTTTAAATAATATTTTTTCAATAAAAATAGACGATAAATATTTCGTATTAAAGATATTATTTATAAGAATTGCTTTTAAAAAGAAAATTTAAGGAATATATATGATTAAAAAAAATATTGATTTAAGCATAATAATCCCCGTTTATAATGTGGAAAAATATTTACCGCATTGTCTCGATAGTATTTTTAATCAATCTTTAGATAATTCAGATTTTGAAGTTATTGTAGTTAATGACTGCTCAAAAGGAAATTGCGAAGAAATAATAGAAGAATACAAAAAGAAATATAATAACATAAGATTAATAAATCATGAATATAATAAAGGATTATATCAAGCAAGAAGAACTGGAATTTTTAATTCAAACGGAAAATATATAATGCATGTTGACGGAGACGATTATTTATCCTTAAAAGAAGATAATAAAGATTTTTTGAAAAACGCTATAAATAAACTCGATTCTTCTAACGCCGATATTCTTTTCTTTGATTGCATTCATACGGATGGCGAAAAGGAATGGAAAGAGCAATGGTTTAATCCTCCAAATAAAAATTTAAAAAATAATGATGAGATTATTAAATATTTTTATGGAAATGGCTGCCATACGATGTGGGGTAAAATATATAAAAAATCTGTAATAGATTTGGCTTATAAAGAACTTAAAAATATAGAACATATTAATTTATGGGAAGATTTATATCAAAATTTAGTGATATCTTATTTTTCTAATTATTCTATAACTATAAACGAAGAATTTTATTGCTATAGATATTTGCAAGATTCTGATAGCAGGGGATTAAGAAAAACAAAAGAAGAAAAAGAAAGCGTAATTTATCAAATAGTTTCTATATTAAAATTGATTAATGATTTTATGGAAGCAAAATTATTATATAAAAACTATGGATATTTATCTTTAGATTTATTAAATGTGGCGTGTTATAGGGCATTTTGTTTATATAATGAATTGGAATATTCGGTAAATTCTTATACTATATATATATATAACAAAATTGATTGGATTTATAAAGTAGTTCCTTCCGATATGATAAAAAATATTTATATAGAAAGCGTCAAAAATTTTATAAATAATAAAGATATTTTAATAGAAAAATCAAAATCATATTTATTTTCTATAATCATATTTGATAAATATATAATTATAAGAATATGTGGAATAGAAATAAAATTAAAAAATAAAAGTTATCAATATAAACCTATAGTAATAACTTTAAATAACTTGCTGCAAAATATTTTTTCAATAAAAATAGACGATAAATATTTCGTATTAAAAATATTATTTATTAAACTTTCTTTTAGATTAAAATTAAAAAATTAATTTATAAATTAAACTATTGACATTTTTTATTAATATGTTATAATTTAATCATTAAAAAACAGGTAGGAATTTTATATGTTTAGTTTGCCACTACACTACACTACACTACACTACACTACACTACACTACACTACACTACACTACACTACACTACACTACACTACACTACACTACACTACACTACACTACACTACACTACACTACACATTATAAATTTTTTCGGCGATTTTTTCATTGCAGAAAATTATTTATTAAAGAATTATCTCAAAAACATAAAAGCATTTTCTATATGCAAACTCT
>NZ_SAXU01000005.1 GCF_008016455.1 Brachyspira aalborgi
AAATAAATAAAATTATGATTGAATTTAAATTATGAAAGTTAATTTTATAAAATTAAATAACATTATTACATATGAATATAAAAATTGTAAATTTAATTAAAATCTTTTCTTATTACTTCTATTGGAACAGGGTTTATTTCATTGCCTTGAGTAAACCAAAAATAGCTATTTTTATGAAATCCAACTATTGCATTACCAGATATTTCACCATAATAATTTAATACTTCTTTTATTAAACTATTTATTTCTTCATCTTCAATATCTGGTATATTGCTATATTTTTTATCAAACCTTATATTACCACTCCTATATTCATTTTCTAAAGTCAAAAAAACAGGATTTGCATACATACAAACAGGTAATTCGTCAAATAGAAGATAATTATTTCTTTTCAAATATTTACCATCTATAATATATAACAAATAATGTATTTTTTGCATTTTTAAATCATTGCTCATACCGTATAAATAATTATTATCTAAACAGTAATTTATTATTAATTTTGCAAAATTAATAAGTTTAAAGTTTTTTTCTTCTAAAAAAATATTTCCACCTTCTTCAAGTCGTATTTTAACGGCTTCTTCGGAAACTTCAAATAGAGATGCCATTTGAGAAATATTTTTATCTTCATTTATGTATAACATTACAAATTTTACTGGCATTAATATTTCAGAAGCCAATCTATTTGCCTGTTTTTCCAATACATTTGAAAGTCTACTTCGATACATAGCGTTATCGGTTAAATTATTTCCTATTTTATCCTTATGCAATATATAATGAGCTATTTCATGAGCTATTGTAAATCTTTGTCTATTCCTGTTATCTTCGCTATTAACATATATGACATATTTTTTATCTTCTTTCAAAATCGCTCCAGATATTCCAGACATAGTGCTTTTATATACTTTTATATCTAAATCATTGGCTATATCTGTTATTTTTACAGGAGTTTTTTGCTGATGTTTATCTATAATTTCTAAATATTTATTTTCTATCATAGGTTGTCAATCTCCCCTTCTATTTTATGATTATCAAGTTCGCTTATATTCGTTTTGCTATTAATATTTATATTATTATTAAAAGCTTCTTTTAATTTTTTCTCATGCTCGCTAATAGATTGGGTATGTTCTTTTAATTTATTATCAACTTCCTTTAATTTATCTTGAGTAGATTTAAAATTAATAAAGGCAAACAAAGCTATAAATATAGCTCCAAATCCTATTATAGTTTGTAATATTCCAATATTTATTGATAATAAAGAAATAATGTCATAATTATGAGCTTGGAATATATTAAAAATCGGGAATAAACCTAATATAAGAACGGTTGCTATTATAACTCCTATTACAAATATACCTATATATTTAACTATAGACATAAAATATCATACCTCTTATTTCTTAATATTATAAGAATTTCAAATTTATATCAATATCATTAAGTAAATTTATTTTAAGAATATACTAATGAATTATGCATTGTTATAATATTGACATAATAAATTTGACATTTTTATTTTTATGGTTTATAATTGCTTATAATAGTTTTCG
>NZ_SAXU01000006.1 GCF_008016455.1 Brachyspira aalborgi
TTTAATAAATTTCAATCCGCAAATCTTCAAAACTAACTCTTTAGAATTAGAAGATAAAGAGAAAATATTTTTAAGTAAATTATTCAAACTAACAATTATAGGTTTGTTATAGCATTTATTAGTTTTCAAATTTATCGATATTCCAAATATTCGTATTTTAATATAATAGCCGTAAAATATTATTGAAAAGAAATAAGGCAAAAGTTTTTTATTTATTTCCTCTTGTATATAAAGAGGAGTTAAATAATATTGATGAAGTTTTTCAAACTCGTTATATCTTTCTATCAATTCTTTATCAAAATATTTATTTAAAATATCCAAATATATTTTTTCGTTATTCGTCTTATTCATTAAATATATATATTGATTAAATGAAAGTTTAAGATAATCGTAATAATGTAAAATCTCAGTTTTTTGACTGCAAAGAAAATTATAAAATTCGTTTAATGTAGTTTTTGTGTCCAAGCAAGTCTTTTCAAATCTTTCAATCGTGAGTTTAGAAATATCTTTATTACTATAGCCCGCATCGTTATTGCAAATATATAGTTCTTCTTTAATCGCTTTGTAGCTTTTGCAAAAATAAATTGTTATTAAACATTGAAGCATATCTTCGGAATGTATTAAATGGCTATCTGGCAAATATTTTAATCCTTCTTTAATGATTTCGTTTTTGAATGCTTTACCGCACATATTATGAGGCAATTTTTCGCTTAAAACTTCGTTAAATAGAAAATCTTTATTAATAATGCTTCTTTTTGAGGATAGATACCAAGCGGTTTTATTTTCTTCTTTTTTATTTTTGTTGGAAGAAATTACCTTTGCGCTAAAATGAATAATATCATATTCTTTATTAATAGAATTGTAAATTATTTGAAGGGCGTCAGTTGTTAATCTATCGTCTGCATCCAAATAGATAATGTATTTTCCATTTGAATTAATCGCTCCAATTTTTCTTGAGTAAAGCGTTCCTTTGTTTGTTTCGTTTCGGATATATTTAATATTGTTATAATTTTTTATTTTATAATCTACAGTAGAGGCATCGTCAACAATAATGAGTTCATAATCTTTGAAAGTTTGATTAATAACGCTTTCGATAGCCTCTATTAGGTAGCTTTCGTTAGTATTGTAAACGGGAACAATTACGGTAAAAAATGGCGTTTTATTTATATTAAAACTCATTCAATAACTCGCTGTTAGTTAACATATTCGTAGTTATCGGAATATAC
>NZ_SAXU01000007.1 GCF_008016455.1 Brachyspira aalborgi
TATCGGTTTGCTCTTTGATTCTATAATCCATCCCTTCTCTTAATTCCAAAAACTCTCTCTTCAAATCATCCATAGACAAACTTATTGATTCTTTAGCTTCAATAATTCTATTGTCTACAAGCTCCTCTGCATACTTTTTCATCTCTTCTACAGATTCTGAAGTTTTAGCGTTATACATTTCTTTAGTTTTCTCAAGCAAATCATTAACGCCTTTATGTAATGTATTAAATGATTCATTTAAGGTTTCGTTTAATCCTTTAACTTTCTCGTCTATCTTCAAAGAAGTCTTATTAAGATAATCGTCTATATAATTAGTCTCATTTTCTAAATGTTTAGCTTCGGATTCCTCCCTGCTCTTCTCTATCTCCTCTCTTAATCGATTGGCATAATCATTTAACGAAACCTTCTCATTGTTATAAATATCCTCTAAATTAGATAAAGTATTATTTATAATATTGTCAGATTTTTCTTCAAAGTTATTTATAGCCTTCTCTAAATCGGAATTAATAGCGTTGAAAGATTCGTTTATAATATCGTTAAATTGTTGTTTGCTATCCTCCAACATATTTAATTTATCAGATAATCTATTCTCTAATTCTATAGAACGCTCCTCTAAATATTCCTCTATATAATTTTTCTCATTTGAAATAAGATTAGTCTCCGCTTCATTTCTAATCTTATCTATCTCATCTTTTATACTCTGAAGATTATTTTCTAATTCTTTAGTCGCATCATTATACATTTTATCAAGCGCTATCGAATATCCTTCATAATCTTTGCGTATGCTCTCTGACAATTCTTTAATATCGTCCGTTATT
>NZ_SAXU01000008.1 GCF_008016455.1 Brachyspira aalborgi
GCAATCATTAACAATTATAATTTCTATATCGTTAAAAGTTTGATTGACTAAACTATCTAAACATCTTCTTAAATATTTTTCCGTATTATAAACGGGAACTATAATCGATATTAACGGCATTTTATTTCCTTAATTATTTCTATATCTTTTAAAACTAATCTGAAATCCAAAAATAGTTAGTATTTTCTCATTATATGATTTATTCTTTAATGAAAATATCCATTCCAAAAAAGAAAGTTTAATATCAAATTTCTTTAAATATTTATCGACTTCAGTATTATTTATTTCTTTAATATATTCATATTTATCAAATTGAGGTTTATATTTAAAAAATTCTTTTTGTATTATAACCAATTCCTTAAGTTGCTTTTTATTCAAAAATAGCTGAAAACTTAAAACGCATTCTTTATACATTTGAATTATTCCATTTAATAAATTTCAATCCGCAAATCTTCAAAACTAACTCTTTAGAATTAGAAGATAAAGAGAAAATATTTTTAAGTAAATTATTCAAACTAACAATTATAGGTTTGTTATAGCATTTATTAGTTTTC